>NZ_JBQTCE010000014.1:0-302455 GCF_052665095.1 Streptomyces sp. NEAU-174
CAGGCGAGCCGCTTGAGCGCCCACCGCGGCGGAATGCCGGTCCGTGACTTCGACCTCATCTCTGGGGCCAGCGGCGCCGCGGCCCCGCTTCTGACGCGCGATCCCCGCGGGACACTGCCGCAGCTGCTGGCCGCCCTCGTACGCCTGGTCGCCCCGAGGGACGGGCCACCGCTGTGGGCGACCCCTCCGGAGCTGATGAGCAACGAGGCCATGCGGCGCTCATACCCGGCCGGCAACCTCAACTGCGGTCTGGCACACGGGATTCCGGGACCGCTGAGCATCCTGGCCCTGGCCTTGGGGGAGGGGTACGAAGTGCCGGGCCAGGCCGATGCGGTGCGCCACGTGGCCGACTGGGTCGCGGGCCAGCGCAGTGACGATCGCTGGGGCATCAACTGGCCCTGCGCGATGCCCCTGCCAAACGGCCAGAACCCGCCGAACGGCCGGAAGGGGCGTGCGCTCGGCCACTCGGAGTCCAGCCGGCGGCCCGCTCCGCCCGTCCCGGCCCGCAGCGCCTGGTGCTACGGCGCTCCCGGCGTGGCCCGCGCGCTCTGGCACGCCGGACAGGCATTGGACGACGACGGCCTGCGCCGGCTCGCGGTCGATGCCATCGCCGCCGTACTCCGCCGCCCGCCAGGGGCCCGCGACATCGACTCGCCGACCTTCTGCCATGGCGTGGCGGGGCTGCTCCAGGTCGTCCTGAGATTCGCCGCCGACACCGGGCTGCCACTGCTGACGAAGGCCGTCGACCCACTCGTCGATCAACTGCTCGCCGCCTACGCGCCCGAGCGCCCCATGGGCTACGCCGACCTGGAGCAGGGACGGAACCCCGTGGATCGCGCCGGACTCCTGGACGGCGCGTCAGGCATCGCCCTGGTACTCCTCGCCGCCGCCACCGACACCGAGCCCACCTGGGACCGGTTGTTCCTGCTGTCATGACCTCCTGTGAGTACCGGCCGCTCGGGTGGGCGCTGGTCCGCGCCCCCCTGCTGCCGTTCCGCACCCCGGCCGTATCGGCGCCACCGGGTCCCGGTGGCTCTCTGCTCCCCACGGATCCACGGGCTCGCCTCGCGGTCCTGGTGGCCAGCCGTGACCTGACCGCGGCCCTGGAGCGCGCCCGCCCTGACGATGCCGCGGCGGCGCGGGTGCGGCGCAAGCTCATCCGATACCTCATCCGCATGAGCACCCGGCCGACCCCCTTCGGCCTCTTCGCCGGTGTCGGTCTGGCTCATTGGGCCGACGCCACCGACCTGGCCCTGACGGCGGAGCCGCCGCGTACCCGCACCCGTCCGGACATGGCGTGGCTGCTGGACCTGGTCGCCCACTTGGAGCAGGACCCCGTCGTCCGCGCCGAGCTCCGGCTGGTGGCGGACCCGGCGGTCACCGTACGCGGAGACCGCGCGTGGCTGACGGACGGCTCGGCCTCCGAGACCTCCATCAGGGCCACCGCGGCGGTTCTCCGGGTACTCGAGGCGGCCCGGCTGCCCACCCCGGTCGGCCACCTGGTGGAGGCGGCCGGACGGCTTCCCGGCGCGACGCCCGAGAGGGCCGCCGTACTGGTCGACCGCCTGTGGTCCCAAGGATTCCTGTTCTCGGAGCTACGGCCGCCGCTGACCGGTGGCGATCCGGCGTCCCATGTGCGGCGGTGCCTGCGGGGCGTTCCGGCCGCCCGGGACGTCACCGATCGACTCGCGGCGCTCACGGACGACCTGGCCCGATGGGACCGGCTTCACCTCGAGGCCCGCGCCCGGCCCTGGCCCGGCCTCCTGGAGCGCGCGAACAGCCTCCACCCCGTTCCGGACGGCGACCCGGTCTTCCAGACCGACATGGCGCTCCCACTGCGATGCGCCGGTCTGCACACGACCGTGGGAACCGAGGCGGCACGCGCCGCCGAACTCCTGCTCCGCCTGAGCCCGTATCCGGCGGGGAGCCAGGAACTGGACGGCTACCGGCGGGCCTTCCTCGCCCGGTACGGGCCGGAGCGTCAGGTCCCGCTGCTGGAGTTGCTCGATCCGGACACCGGGCTCGGCCCGCCCTGGGAGCACGCCCCGCACAGCTCGGTCGAGCCGGGAGAGCAACAGCGTGGCCGACTCCTGCTGGACCTGGCCCTGTGTGCCAACCGTGACCGCCGCGCGGTGCTGGAGCTGACCGACGAGCACATCGACGGCCTCACCATCGCCCCTCCGGCGCCCGCGGACTGTCCCCCGTCGCTCGACCTGTCGCTGCTGGTCGCGGCCACTTCACCCGCCGCCCTGGACGCCGGGGACTTCCAGCTGGTCGTCGGCCCCAACCCGGGAGCGCCCGCGGCCGGCCGCCACCTGGGCCGGTTCGCCGACCTGCTGGGCCCCGACGCCCACCACGCGCTGGAGGAGGCGGCTCGAGCCGAAGAGGAACTCCAGGCCGACACCCTTCCGGTCGAGGTCGTATACCAGCCGGACCCCGCCCGCTCGGCCAACGTCGCCATCAGGCCCGCCCTGCGGACCCATGAGACCGTCCTCGCCACCCAGCCCGGAGTGGAGCCGGAGCGCGTCGTACCACTGGAAGAACTGGTCGTCGGGGTCCGGTCCGGGCGCTTCGTCATCGGCTGGCCGCCCCGGCATGCCGAAGTGGCCGGAGTGCAAGGGCATATGCTCAACCCCTGGCGCGCACCCGCCCCGGCCCGCTTCCTGCTGGCGGCCGCCACCGATGGCCGCCGCCAGTTCGCCTCGTTCTCCTGGGGTCCCGCCGCCGGTTCGCTGTTCCTGCCCCGGGTCCAGCGGGGTCGCGTCGTCCTCGCACCGGCGCAGTGGCGTCTGGACCGCACCGGCTCGCTCGCGGTGGCGTCCGACGGCCGGTTCCACGCCGAGCTGGCCGCCTGGCGGGCCGACTGGCACGTCCCGCGCCATGTCTATCTGACGGTCGGCGACAACCGGCTCCTGCTCGATCTCGAGGAGCGCGACACCGCCGAGGTGCTACGGGAAGAACTGCGAAGGGACTCCGAGGGCCGGTCGATGCTCCTCCAGGAGGCGTTGCCGGGGCCCGAGCACGCCTGGCTGCCGGGCACCGCGGCCAGTGGCCACATCTGCGAGATCGTGGTGCCACTCGTTCGCCGTACGCGTGCTCCTCAGCAGGACCCGCTCGCATCGGCCGCACCGGCCGCGCCCGCCGTCCCGCCCGCTCACTCCGTTCCGTCCGAGGCCCGGCTGCGCCCTCCGGGCAGCGAGTGGCTGTATCTGAAGCTCTACTGCGGCTCCTGGCGGCAGGACGAACTAGTGGCCGGTCCGCTGCGCACCTTCGCGGAGACCGTCACCGCCGCCGGCTTCTGCGACGGCTGGTTCTTCCTGCGCTACGCCGATCCGGAGAGCCATCTGCGCATTCGCTTCCACGGCGACCCGGCGACACTTCTGGGACCACTGGTCGAGCAGGCCTGCTCATGGGCCGCCGACCTGATGCGCGCGGGCGACTGCGCCAGGTTCTCCTTCGACACCTATGAACCCGAGATCGAGCGGTACGGCGGTGAGGACGGCGTTCGCGCGGCGGAGATGGTCTTCGCGGCGGACAGCCCGATCGTCGCGCGCCTCCTGCATGCGAGCGGCGCGAACCGGCTCTCCCTCGATGCCCTGACCCTGGCGGTCGTCACCGTCGACGACCTGCTGGACGCTCTGGGAATGTCCGAGGAACAGCGCGTGGAGAACTACCGGACAACGGCCTCGGCGTCCCGGTCCGGCGGTGCCGTGTACCGGGAGCGGAAACAGGGACTGCGGCGGGCCCTCGGCCTTCCCGGGACGCTCGACCCCACCCTCGCCCCGCTCCTGGCCGCCCGCCGTGCGGCCCTGGCCCCCGCTGTTGATCTGCTGACAGCCCTGCGGGACATCAACCGGCTCCACCGCCCGTACGGAGATCTCTGCCGCGCCCATGTGCATATGCACCTCAACCGCCTCCTCGGCGCGGACCCCGCCGAGGAGCACACCGTCCTGGACCTTCTCCGCCGCACCCGCGAGGGTCTCGCCAGGTCACCGGTCGCCCGCTGACCCGGGCCCTTCGCCGGAGGCGGTGGTTCAGGCCGCCGGGGGGATCGGCACCGTGGCCATCTCGGTCGCCTGGCGCAGCGCCTCGACCATGCTGCCCGCCTCCGCCGTGCCCGTTCCGGCGATGTCGAAGGCGGTGCCGTGGTCGACGGAGGTGCGGATGACGGGCAGGCCCACGGTGAGGTTGACACCCGCCTCGATGCCCAGGACCTTGACCGGGCCGTGGCCCTGGTCGTGGTACATCGCCACGATCAGGTCGTAGTCGCCGCGTGAGGCGAGGAAGAAGGCGGTGTCGGCGGGGAGCGGGCCGCGGGCGTCGACGCCGTCGGCGCGCAGCTTCTCCAGGGCCGGGACGATCTTCTCGGCCTCCTCGCCGTAGCCGAACAGGCCGTTCTCGCCCGCGTGCGGGTTGATGCCGCAGACGCCGATCACGGGGTTCGGGGTGCCGGCGCGGACCATCGCCTCGTGGCCGCGGCGCACGGTGCGCTCGACGAGGCCGGGCTCGATGCGGTGGACGGCGTCGATCAGGCCGATGTGCGTGGTGACGTGGATGACCTTCACCTTCTCGGTGGAGAGCATCATCGAGACCTCCTCGGTCCCGGTCAGATGGGCGAGGAGTTCGGTGTGGCCGGGGTAGAGACGGCCCGCGGCGTGCAGGGCCTCCTTGTTGAGCGGTGCGGTGCAGATGGCGTGCACCTCGCCCGCCACGGCGAGCTCGGCGGCGCGCTCGATGTACGCGTACGCGGCGCCCCCCGCGACCGTCGACAGCTTGCCCCAGGGCAGCTCGGCGGGGAGCAGGCCGAGGTCGACCACGTTGACGCGGCCGGGGGTGAACTCCGCGTCGCGCGGGTGGTCGACGGCGGCGATCTCGCAGTCCAGGCCGAGGACGCGGGCCGCCTCGCGCAGCCGCCGGGCGTCACCGATGACGACGGGGCGGCAGCGGGTCAGGACGGCGTCGTCGAGCAGGGCCGCGACGACGACCTCGGGGCCGATACCGGCACCGTCGCCCATGGTGACGGCAATGAGGGGGAGGGGGGTGGACATGAGAGCAGCTCCTAGGCGGGAGGCGGGAAGCGGTGGCGGACGGCAGGAGAGGCGGACGGCGACGGGTTCGGGTGGCGGCCGTGGTGGCAGCCGGACGGGGCCGCGGCGCGACAGCGGTGCGCGGCGGCGAGTACCCGGCACCGTCGATGGACAACACGGTCGGGCCCAGTGAGGATCATGGCATAGGCTGCGTGAACTGCGCGATACATCTTGCGTGATTTACGCAACCGTGCGAGCGTTCCCATGGCGCCGACGGCCATCACCCATGGACCGTGTCGCCGTCGTGGGCGCGACGCTGACCGGCTGACCCAGCGGATCGCATCGCACCACACTCGGCCGCCGCGCGGCGCGTCGCCGGAAACCGCCGCGGCGACCGGTCGGGGCCACGGAGCCGCATGGCGCCATGCGCGCCATGCGCGCGATGCGCACATCACGCGTGTGATCGCCTATGAGCACGACCGCACCACCCGCGCCTCACCCGCACCACCGCCTCATCCGCACCACGCACCACCCGCGCCACGCACCACCGGCACCACCCGCACCACGCACCACCCGCCTCGGAAGGAACCCGCCCGTGACCGTCGGCCTCGCACTCCCGCATGTGCCCGTCCCGCTGTCCCCTCTCATCCTCGGGACGATGACCTTCGGCGACACCGCCGACCGCGCGACGGCGGCCGCCATGGTGGACGCCGCGCTCGACGCGGGCATCACCGGCGTGGACACCGCCAACGGCTACGCGGGCGGCGAGAGCGAGCGCATCCTCGCCGAGCTGCTGCCCGGCCGCCGCGACCAGGTGGTCCTCGCCACCAAGGCCGGTATCCCGCACCCCGACCAGGGCGAGCACGCGCCGCTCTCACCCGAGGGGCTGCGCGCCGCGCTCGACGGGAGCCTCAAGCGTCTGGGCACCGACCACGTCGACCTGTTCTATCTGCACCAGCCGGACCGCCGGACACCGCTCTCCGCGACCCTGGCGACCGTCGCCGAGTTCGTACGGGCGGGCAAGGTCCTCGCCCTCGGCGTCTCCAACTTCGCCGCCTGGCAGATCGCCGAGCTGAACCGGGTGGCCGACGAGGTCGGGGCGCCCCGCCCGGTCGTCGCCCAGCAGCTCCACAACCTCCTCGCGCGCCGCATCGAGGAGGAGTACGTGGAATTCGCCGCCAGTACCGGACTGCGCACGGTGGTCTACAACCCGCTCGGCGGCGGCCTGCTCACCGGCCGCCACCGCTTCGATCAGGTTCCGGAGGGCGGGCGCTTCGGCGACTCCAAGGTGGCCGCGATGTACCGCGAGCGGTACTGGAACGAGGAGGTGTTCCAGGCCGTCACCGACCTCGCCCGCATCGCCTCCGAGGCGGGGCTGCCGCTGACCGAGCTGGCCCTGCGCTGGCTGCTGTCCCGGCCCTCCACCGACGCGCTGCTGCTCGGCGGCTCCAAGGCCGAACATCTGAAGGCCAACATCGCCGCCGCGTCCGCGGGCCCGCTGCCCGCGGACGTCCTGACCGCCTGCGACGAGGTCGGCGCCCGGCTGCGCGGCCCGATGCCCGCCTACAACCGCTGACCCCGCCGCCCACCTCGCAACGTCGCAAGGGAGACACCCATGGCCACCGGCCGCACCTCCGCCCAGTTCATCGCCGCACTGCGCAATCGCGAGCAGCTCATCGGCTACTGGTCCCTGCTCGACTCGCCGATCGCCGCCGAGCGCCTGGCCCGCGTCGGCTACGACTACCTGGCCTTCGACGCCCAGCACGGCCTCTTCGGCTACCAGGGCATGCTGCACAACCTCCTCGCCACCGACACCAAGGGCAGTACCGCCGTCGGCATGGTGCGCGTCGAGGCCAACGACCTCACCTACATCGGCAAGGCGCTCGACGCGGGGGCGAGCGCCGTGATCGTCCCGATGATCAACACCGCCCAGGACGCCGCCGACGCCGTGGCCGCCGTCCGCTACCCGCCGCTGGGCCGCCGCTCGTACGGCCCGATGCGCGCCCAGCTCCGCATCGGCCCGAACCCGGCCGACGCACACGACCAGACCGCCGTCCTCGCGATGATCGAGACGGCCGACGGACTGGCCAACGTCGAGGAGATCTGCCGGACCCCCGGCCTGGACGGCGTCTACATCGGCCCGTCCGATCTGCGCCTGGCCATCGGCGGCGCGACGTCCACCGACCCCGCCGTACAGGAGGAGTTCGAGCAGGCCCTCGTCCGCGTCCGCGAGGCGGCCGAGGCGGTGGGCATCGCGGCCGGGATTCACAACGCCGACGGTGAGAGCGCCGCCCGTCGCCTCGCCGAGGGCTTCACGTTCGCGACGGTGGCGTCCGACGTCGTGCACCTCCAGCAGATCGCGACGTCCCACCTCCGGGCGGCGCGCGGCGAGGCCCGCTGATGCCGACCACGCTCATCACGACACCCACCTTCGCCCGGCATTCGGCGCGGCCCTGGCAGATCCTGGAGGCGGCCGGAGCGGGTCCCCTGCGCCCCCGCGAGGACACCGCGCTGCCCACCGCCGAACTTCTGTCGCACGCGGCCGAGGCGGATGCGCTGATCGTCGGCATGGACCCGATCACCGCCGAGGTGATGGACGCCGCGCCCCGCCTCAAGGTGATCGCCAAGCACGGTGTCGGCGTCGACACCATCGACGTGGCCGCAGCCCACGCGCGCGCGATCCCGGTGGTGTGCGCGCCGGGCAGCAACTCGCGTGCGGTGGCGGAGTACACCTTCGGCCTGCTGCTGTCCGCGGCCCGCTCGCTGACCGCCTCGCACACCGCGGTGGCGGCGGGCGGCTGGCCGAAGCTGTTCGGCCCCGAACTGCACGGCAAGACGCTGGGCATCGTCGGCTTCGGCCGCATCGGCCGCCTGCTGGCCGGCTACGCGCGCGCCTTCGGGATGGAGCTGCTCGCCCAGGACCCGTACGTCCCCGAGGCCGACGTCCGCGCGCACGGCGCGGAACCGGCCGCGCTCGACGCCCTGCTGGAGCGCGCCGACGCCGTCAGCCTGCACACCCCGCCCGACCCGTCCGGCGCGCCGCTGCTCGACCGCGCCCGCCTGGCGGCGATGAAGCCGGGAGCGATCCTGGTCAACGCCGCGCGCGGCGGCCTCGTCGACGAACGCGCGCTCGCCGATCTGCTCGGCTCCGGGCACCTCGGGGCCGCGGCCCTCGACGCGTTCGGCACCGAGCCGCTGCCGGCCGACCACCCGCTGCGCGGGGCCCCGCGCACCGTGCTCACCTCCCACATGGCCGCCTGCACCCCGGAGGCCAACCGGGCCATGGGCGCGATGGTGGCCGAGGACGTCGTCCGCGTACTGGCGGGTGAGGAGCCGCGCCACCCGGCGCGCTGAGACACCACGGCACACGG
This sequence comes from Streptomyces sp. NEAU-174, assembly GCF_052665095.1. Lineage (NCBI taxonomy): Bacteria > Bacillati > Actinomycetota > Actinomycetes > Kitasatosporales > Streptomycetaceae > Streptomyces > Streptomyces sp. NEAU-174. The sequence goes on from NZ_JBQTCE010000014.1 coordinate 8,399, forward strand.
CATCACGGCACGCCCCCACACCACCCCTGCCCGCATTTTCCGGATACCGGCGACGACGCCGGAAGATCCTCTAAGGACCCGCTATGTCCACCACGACCGACGGCGCCACGGCGGCGCCGCCACCCGCGCAGGCCGACCCGTACGCGCTGCGCGCCGAAGACGCCCGCCCGGCCCCCGAGACCTTCCGCGGCCGACTGCGCCACCTCGGCCCCGGGCTCGTGCTGTCCGCCGCCGTCGTCGGCTCCGGTGAGCTGATCACCACCACCTCGCTCGGTGCGAAGGCCGGGTTCGCCCTGCTGTGGCTGGTGATCGTCTCGACCGCGGTCAAGGTGTGGGTGCAGATGGAGCTGGCCCGCTGGACCATCCTCAACGGCCGCCCCGCGCTCGACGGGTTCCGCGACGTCGGCCCCCGGATCGGCCCGCTGAGCTGGATCAACTGGCTCTGGATCGGCATGGACTTCGCCAAGATGTTCCAGCGCGGCGGCATCATCGGCGGCACCGCGGCCGCCTGCTCGATCCTGCTGCCGATCCGGGGCGGGTCGCTGAGCACATCGTCGCTGACAATCTGGGCGATCATCGTGACCGGCGCCGCCATTCTCATCCTCCAGACGGGCAAGTACCCCGTCGTCGAGCGGGTCGAGGTCGTCGGCATCACCCTCAAGACCATCATCACCTTCGGCCTGGCCCTCGCCCTGCCGTTCACCGCCTTCGGCTACGGCCCCGAGCAGTTCGCCGACGGGCTGAGCTTCCAGATTCCCGCGGGCACGGTCGGCATCGCGCTCGCCATGTTCGGCATCACCGGTGTCGGCGCCGACGAGATGACGACGTACACCTACTGGTGTCTGGAGAAGGGCTATGCCCGCTGGACCGGCCCCGACGACGGCAGCGAGCAGCGCGCCCGGCGGGCCGAGGGCTGGCTCAAGGTCATGCGGCTCGACGTGGCCGTCTCCTGGGTCGTGTGCACCATCTGCACCCTGTCCTTCTACGTGATCGGCGCCTCGGTGCTCCATCCGCAGGGCCTGGTGCCCGAGGGTAACGAGATGATCACCACGCTGTCGCACATCTACACCGACACACTCGGCCCCTGGGCGGAGTACCTGTTCCTGGCCGGTGCGATCGCCGTCCTCTTCTCGGTCACCGTCGCCTCGTCGGCCAGCGTTCCCCGTCTGTGGACCAACACCCTCGGGCTGCTCGGCGTGGTCGACTGGCACGACATGCGCATCCGCACGCGCACCATCCGCATCCTCACCTGCTGTCTGCCTCCGGTGTGGATGTGCATCTTCCTGTGGGTGCAGTCGCCGGTCCTGATGGTGCAGATCGGCGGCATCGGCGGTGGCATCTTCCTGCTCGCGGTCGTGGTCGCGGTCTGGCGCCTGCGCTACACCGGTGTCCCGCCCCGCTTCCGCGCCAACCCCTGGCTGACCGCCGCCCTCGTCATGAGCAGTGTGGCGATCGCCTTCCTCGGGGTGTACGGAGTGCTCGACACCCTCGAACTCACGCCCGGGAGCTGAACCGGCGACGGGACGTGCTCGTGCCGCCCCCGCACCGCACACCGCCCGACCCCTGTCGCCCCGCCATGCCGGTGCCCGCCCGCCTTCCGAAGGCGGCGGTGCCGGGCGAACACGGCGGGGCGTCGGTGGTGAACTGCCGCTTCCCCACGCCGAAGCACACGGGTCCTGGGCGCCACGGTACGCTTCGGACCATGTCAGCGTTCCGGCTCTCGACGACGTCGTACGTGGTTCTCGGGATGATCGCCATGCGTGGCCCGTCCACCCCCTACGACCTCAAGCGCGCGATCGGCCGGTCGGTGGGCTACTTCTGGAACTTCCCGCACGCTCAGCTGTACGCGGAGCCCAAAAGGCTTCAGGGGGCCGGGCTTCTGGATGTGCACGAGGAGGACACCGGGCGGCGGCGCAAGATCTACACGATCACCGAGGCGGGCGACGCCGCGCTGCGGGCCTGGCTGGCCGAGCCGGTCAAGGAGCACTTCGAACTGCGCGACATCGCGGAGATCAAGCTCTTCTTCAACGAGTTGGCGGAACCGGACGACGTGGCGCGCCTGGCCCGGGACCAGATCGAGCAGCATGAGCGGCGCATCGCGGAGTACGAGGAGATGCAGCGCCGTTACGGCGGGATCGAAGAGGTCTCCAGCCGTATGGTCACCCTCGAACTTGGTCTGGGCATGGAATACGCCGCTCGTGAGTTCTGGCGCGGTGTCCAGGAACGCGTCGAGCGCGGTGAGTTCTCGTCCATGAAGAGGCGGCCGACCGCCCGGTAACACCGGCGCACAGCACCCCGCCGCCATGCCCGCCGGGCATGGCGGCTTCTTGCGTGCGGGCATGCCCGGAAGCGCGGTCGGCGCGGGCGTCGTCTTCTCCGGACCGTTGACACCTTCCTCAGGTCGGCGTAGTTTCCAACCCCACGATGGTCCGAATCATACGGTGCGACTCGCACCGTTCGATTGGGAAGCTTCCGCCGAGCGCCGGCAGGCGCATGGGGAATGGAGAGGACCGCGATGGATCTGAGCACGGTTCTGCGCTGGACGGCCGAGCGCCATCCGCGTCGCCGGGCTGTCGGCGGCAGGACCCCGATGACGTACGGACAGTGGGACGCCCACACCAATCAGCTGGCACGGGCGATGGCCGAACTCGGGGTCCGCCCGCGGGAACGGGTGGTGCTCCTGAGCGCCGGAGGCGAACCACTGGCCAGCCTCCATCTGGCGGCGCAGAAGCTGGGAGCCGTCTCCGTGCCCCTGTCCTTCCGCTTCGCCCCCTCGGAACTCGCCTACTGCGTATCCGACGCGGAGCCGGCGCTGGTGATCGCCGACGAATCCACCTCGGCTCTCGCGCAGGAGGCGCTCGCCTCCGTCGAGGCGGTTCCGTGGATCCGCTCGGGAGACCCGGCCGAGGCGACCATCGAGCGCCTGGCGCGCGACCAGCCGGACGGCCCGCTCGACGTCCGGGTGTCCGAGCGGGACATCAGCGTCATGCTGTACACCTCGGGGACCACGGGCCGGCCCAAGGGCGTGCCGCGCACACATGGCGCCGAGTACCACGCCTCGGTCGCCCACCTGCTACAGAGCGGACAGTCGCTCTTCGACACGACGCTCGGCGTGATGCCGCTGTTCCACACCATGGGGCTGCGCACACTCATCGCCACCGTTGTCGCCGCGGGCACCTGGGTCCCCCAGACGAGGTTCGACGCCGGGGAAATGCTCGACCTCATCGCCCACGAGCGGATCAGTTCGCTCTACCTGGTGCCTACCATCTACTGGTCGCTGTTGCGCACCGGCCGCCTGGGACAGGCCACCTCCGTGCGCAAGCTGGCCTACGCCGGCGCTTCGATGACTCCGACGCTGGTGCGGCAGTTGGCGGACACGCTGCGGCCGGAGTCCTTCGTCAACCACTTCGGATCCACCGAGATCTACACCTTCACCGTCGGGACCGACGTCATCGCCAAGCCGGGATGTGCGGGCCGGGCGGGGGTCTTCTCCCGGGTCCGCCTGGTGGAGCCGTTCCCGGACGCCCCGCCCGATGCCGAGGTGGCGCCGGGCGAGCAGGGGCAGATCGCCGTCTCCATGCGCAACCCGGACGCCTTCGCCGGCTACTGGCACCGGCCCGACGCGAACACCAAGTCGATCCGCGGCGGCTGGTACTTCCCCGGTGACCTCGCCGTCGCCGACGAGGACGGCGACCTGTGGGTCACCGGACGCGTTGACGACATGATCAACTCCGGGGGCGAGAACATCTATCCGGACGAGATCGAGGACAAGCTGATCGGCTGTCCGGTGATCAGCGAGGTCGTTGTCGTCGGGCTTCCCGACGACCGCTGGGGACAGGCCGCCACCGCCTTCTTCGTCCCCGAGAGCGGGACGACCCCCGACCACGCGCTGACCGAGCTGCGCTCCTATGTGCGCGAGGGCTCCGGACTGCCGTCCCTCAAACGCCCCAAGCGCCTCATCGCCGTCGAGGAGATCCCGAAGTCGGGCGCCGGCAAGATCCTCCGCCGTCGGCTGAGCTCCGGCGACTACCACCCGCTGGCCGACAGCGACACCGCGACAGACAGGTGAACCACGTGACCGCGACCACGGAACGGCCGGGGCGGCCGACCGCACGGATCGAGGACCCCGCACTGCTCACCGGCCGGGGCCGCTTCCTCGACGATCTCGACCCGCTGCCGGGCACCCTGACCGCCGCGGTCGTCCGGAGCCCGCATCCGCACGCCCGCATCCGCGGCGTACGGCTCGAACGGGCGCGGCGGCACCCCGGCGTCGCCGCCGTGATCGGTCCCGATGAGGTCGCCGCGACACTGCGGCCGTTCCCGCTCTCTCTCAAGACGCCCATGCCGTACTACCCGACGGGCACCGACAAGGTCCGGTTCGTCGGTGAACCGGTCGCCGTGGTGGTGGCGGCGGACCGCTACCTCGCGGAGGACGCCGCCGAACTCGTCGAGATCGACTACGAGCCGCTGCCCCCGGTGGTCGACGCCGAGCAGGCCCTCCTGCCCGACGCCCCACGGCTGCACGAGGGCGCCGACAGCAATGTGGCGACCGACCGGACCTTCGAGTTCGGCGATGTGGACGGCCACTTCGCCACCGCCCACCACGTGGTGAAGGGCAAGTACACCTTCCCGCGGTACTCCTCCACCCCGATGGAGTGCTACGCGGTCGTCGCCCACTGGCAGGACGAGGCCGACGGACCGGGCGTTCAGGCGTGGGCCAACTTCCACGGGCCGTTCTCCATGGTCCCGGTCCTGGCCGGGGCGCTGGGCGTACCCGCCTCCCGCGTCCGGCTGATGATCCCCGCCGACAACGGCGGCAGCTTCGGCATCAAGGCCGGCATCTACCCCTACGTGGCCCTGATGGCGCTGGCCAGCAAGCACGCCGGCCGCCCGGTGCGCTGGACCGAGGACCGCATCGAGCACCTGCTCGCCAGCTCCGCCGGATCCGACCGTGTGATGTGGTTCGAGGCCGCGGTCTCCGCCGACGGCGAGGTGCGGGCACTCCGCGCGGATCTGGTGGACAACGTCGGCGCGTATCTCCGCCCGCCGGAGCCCAGCACGCTGTACCGCTGCTTCGGCAACATCACCGGCGCGTACACGATCGACGCCGTGCGGATCCGCTCCCGCGCGGTCGTGACCAACAAGACCCCCACCGGACTCAACCGTGGATTCGGCGGCCAGCAGTTGTACTTCGGCCTGGAACGGCTGATGGACAAGATCGCCGGGGTCTGCGGCCTGGACCCGGTCGAGCTGCGGCAGCGCAACCTCGTGGGCAGTGACGACTTCCCGTACACCACTCCGACCGGCGGCGTCTACGACTCGGGCGACTATCGGCGCGCCCTGGACATGCTGCTGAAGAACGCCGACTACCAGGCACTCCGGGAGGAGCAGCGCGCGGCGCGGGAGCGCGGTGAGTACTACGGCATCGGCGTCGCCACCATCGTCGACCCGTCGGCGACCAACATCGGCTATGTCAGCCTGGCCACCCCGGCCGAACAGCGCACGGCGGGGCGCGGCAAGTCCGGCTCCACCGAGCACGTACGCGTCAGCGTCGACCTCAATGGCATCGTGTCCGTCCTGCTGGGCACTGTGCCGCAGGGGCAGGGCCACGCCACGGTCGCCCAGGCCGTGATCGCCGAACAGCTCGGGCTGCCGCTGGACCAGGTCCGTCCGGTGGTCGAGATGGACACCGCCACCACCCCCTGGACGGTGACCTCCGGCAGCTATTCGTCGAGGTTCGCCCCCTTGCTGACCAGCGCGCTGGTCGAAGCCGGCGAAAGGCTGGCCGAGACGGTCAAGGTCGCCGGTGCCACCTTGCTGGACGTCCCGGCGGACCGGGTGGAACTCGCCGACGGCAGGGTCCGGGTCCGGGACCAGCTCGAGCGGTCGGTGCTGTTCCGGCACGCGGCCGGGCTGGTCCACTGGGACCCCGGAGCGCTGCCCGAGGGCACCACCGCGCGGCTGTACGAGGAGGCCGCCTTCACACCCCCTCAGTCGAAGGCCGCCAGCCGAGGCGACCAGATCAACTCGAGCCTGTGCTACGGATTCGTCGCCGAGCTCGCCACCGTACGCATCGACGCCGAGACCCGGCAGCTCCGGCTCGAGAAGGTGGTGACCGTCCACGACCCGGGCACCATCCTCAACCCCACGCTCCTCGAAGGCCAGATCCACGGCGCGCTCGCACACGCCATAGGCGGTGCGATGTTCGAGGAGATGCGCTACACCGACGCCGGGCAACCGACGGCCACGTTCATGGACTACTTGTGTCCCACGACGGCCGAGACACGGTACGCGCTCCACAGCGACCACCTCGAGACCCCCTCACCCCTCACCCGCCTCGGCGCGAAGGGCTGCGGCGAGGGCAGCAGCATGAGCCTCCCCGCCGCGATCGCGGGCGCCGTCGCCGACGCGCTCGCCCCGGCGGGCGTGGACATCACCACCCTGCCCCTGCACGGAAACGTACTCAACGAGCTGCTCAACGGCAGTGACAGCGAAAGGGATCTGTGACATGGCACTGACCGGAGGCCGGATCGGGCTGGACCACGGCCACGACGGACGTGTCGCCTACCTGACCCTCGATCACGGCACGTACAACATCGTCACCATGGAGACCCGCCAGGCGATGGCCGACCGCTTCGCCGAGATCGACGCGGACGAGAGCATCCAGGTCGTGGTCGTCCGGGGCGAGGGCGAGCACTTCACCTCGGGCGGCGACATCCCCGGCTTCATGGAGATGGAGCCCGTCGACTTCACCGATCTGGGCCAGAACATCACGGCTCCGTCCCGCAGCCCGAAGCCGGTCATCACCGCGGTCGACGGCTACTGCTTCGGCGTCGGCTTCGAGCTCGCGCTGTCCACCGACATCCGTATCGCCACCGAGCGCAGCGAGTTCGCCCTTCCGGAAATGCGCCTGGGCATGATCCCCGGCTCCGGCGGCACCCAGCGCCTCGCCCGGCTCATCGGTCTCTCCCGCGCCAAATACCACGTCATGACCGCGACCCGCATCACGGCGCGGCAGGCGGGGGACTGGGGTCTGGTGTCGGCCGTGCTGCCCGATCGCGCGGCGCTGGACGCGGAGGTCGAACGGGTGGTGAAGACCATGCTGGGCTACTCGCCGCTGGCCCTGCGCACCGCCAAGGAGGTGCTCGACAAGGGGATCGACGCACCGCTCTACTCGGGGATCGAGCTGGAGCGCAAGGCGTACGCGATGCTCCGGTCGAGCCACGACTTCGCCGAGGGCGTCGCCGCGTTCGGCGAGAAGCGGGCCCCGAAGTTCCAGGGCCGGTGATCTGATCCATGAAAGCCGCACCGTTCGCCTACGTCCGGCCCTCGCGCCTCTCCGACGCGATCGCCGAACTGGCGGAGACCCGCGGGGGCGGCAAGGTCATCGCGGGCGGGCAGTCGCTGACACCGGTGCTCGCCATGCGGCTCGCCCGCCCCGACACGCTGATCGACATCAACTCCATCGAGGAACTCGGCGCGCTGACCCGCTCCGGTCCCGCCCTGCACATCGGCGCGACCGTGACGCAGCGCCGGGTGGAGCGGGACCCGCTCGGCGCGAGCGTTCCCCTGCTGCGCCTGGCGCTGCCCTGGGTGGGCCACCGCGAACTGCGCAGCCGGGGGACGGTGTGCGGCAGCCTCGCCCACGCCGACCCGGCCGCCGAGCTGCCCGCCGTGGCCTGCTGCCTCGACGCGGAGCTGACGCTGACCGGACCCAACGGCGCCCGGCGCGTGTCCGCCCGGGAGTTCTTCCACGGCGCGATGACCACAGCGCTGACCCCCGACGAGATCCTCACCTCCGTACGGCTGCCCGTGGCCGCCGAGGGGGAGGGGTTCGGGTTCGCCGAAATCGCCCGTCGCCACGGCGACTTCGCGCTCGCGGGCGTCGCCGTGCGGGTGCGTCTGCGCGCGGGCCGCCCGGAGGCGACGATGACCGCCTTCGGCGTGTCCGACCGGCCGGTCACCCGCGATCTGTCCGAGCCGCTCGCCGCCGCGCTCACCGGCGGCGACGACGGCCTCGCGGACCGGCTCAGGGAGCGGCTCGCCGCCGTCGTCGAGGAGACCGTCGACACCGACGGCGACATCCACGCGTCCAGGGACTACCGGCGCCGGCTGCTGCTCGCCCTGACCGGCCGGGAACTGTCCAAGGCTTACGAGCGCGCCCGCGACGGCGCCGAGGAGGTGGCCACATGACCGTCGGCGAAGCCGGGTCCCGCGAGGCGGGACCCCGTACGCCGCGCCCGGTGAAGGCCGGTGCGGACGACCCGGTCGAGGTCCGGATGACCGTCAACGGGACGCCCACGGCGCTGAGCCTCCCGGCGCGGGTCACCCTGGCCGACGCGTTGCGTGACCACCTCGGCCTCACCGGTACGCATGTGGGCTGCGAGCACGGGGTCTGCGGTATGTGCACCGTGCTCGTCGACGGCGCGGCCGCCCGCGCCTGTCTGCTGTTCGCCGTGCAGCTGGACGGGACGGACATCGTCACCGTCGAGGGTCTGGGGCGGCCCGACTCCCTGCACCCGCTCCAGGAGTCGTTCGGCCGTCACCACGCCCTTCAGTGCGGCTTCTGCACGCCCGGCTTCCTGATGAGCTCCTACGACCTGCTGGTCAACAAGCCGGACGTCACCGAGGAGGAGCTGCCGGAGGAGCTGTCGGGCGTCATCTGCCGCTGCACCGGGTACCGGAACATCCTCACCGCGGTGGACGAGACCCGGCGCGCACACCCCGAGGGCATCCCCGGGCCGGGCAACCGCGTGCGTACGGCGCTGGTCGGCCGGGCCGGGCAGGGCGCGGACGCGTCCGGCGGTCCGGACGAGGCCGCGGACACGGCGTCGTCGGGCGTCCAGGACATCGTGCTGCCCAGCGGTGATCCCACCATCGCGGTGCGGATCACCACCGAGATCGACCTGTCCGAGGACCGGGTCTGGGGCGTTCTCGACGACATCTACCTGCTGGCGCGCTGCCTGCCGGGTGCGGAGCTCACCGACGACCACGGCGACGGACACTACGCGGGCAGGGCCCGGGTCTCCGTGGGCCCGATCAAACTGGCCTTCAACGGGGTGGCGCAGATCCTCGAACACGACCGCGCGGCCGGCCGGCTGCGGGCGATCGCACAGGGTCAGGACACCGGGGGAGCGCAGACACAGGCGGACATCACCCTGACCACCGAGGCCACGGAGACCGGCACCGCGATGCACGCCGACGCCAAGGTCTATCTCACCGGCCGCATCGCCCAGTTCGGCCGCGCTCTCGCCGGAGACGTCAGCCGCCGGATGTTCGAGCAGTTCGCCGACGCCGTCACCGAGGCGGCGACATCCGGGCAGGCGCCGTCCGGGCCGGTGAAGGCCCCCAGCGCCCTGAGCCTGGTGTTCGCGCCCCTGCTCGACCGGGTCAGGCGGCTGCTGCGCGGTGCCGGAAAGCGCGCCCGCCCCGAGCGCGGATCGTCCGACCCCGAGCACGGATCGTCCGACCCCGAGCGTGGATCGGCCGATCGTCGGCCGTGACGCACGAGCGTTGACAGCGTCTGATATCTCGCCTAGCTTCCAATATATTGATCGACCATCCTAAACATACGGTCCGTTGAGTATGGCGACGCGCCGTTCGCGAAGAGGTCCACGATGACCGGAACTTTCCACGCACGCATTCCCTACGAGTCGCTGGACCCGCTGACCATCGGCGTCATGGACGACGAGAGCAACGTCCGCCGCGAGGAGCTCGAACTCGCCATCCCCGAGCGGAACCTGCTCGCCGCGATCTATCCCGACGAACCCCCCGCGGTGAAGAACACCACCGACGAGGCGCGGCGCGCACTGGCCAATCCGGTGGCGGGGCCGAGTCTGGCGCAGTTGCTCGAAGGCGGCCGGAGCATCACGGTCATCATCGACAACCAGTTCCGGCCCACCCCCGCCTCGAAGATCCTTCCGGCGGTGCTCGACGAGATCGAGCGGGCCGGTACGACCAGGGCGACCGTTATCACCGGCAACGGCAAGGTCATATCCATGTCGCGGCGCGACATCGAGCAGAAGGTGGGCCGGGACAACCTCGCGCGCATGGCCCGGCTGGGTATCCCGCTGCTCCAGAACGACCCCCTCAACTACGACGCCTACACCCACCTCGGCATCACCTCGCGGGGTACGCCCGCCTGGGTGCATGAGTCCGTGACCAGCCACGACGTGGTGATCGCGATCGGACAGGCACAGGCCAATCACTGGGGTTACGGCGGAGGCGGCAAGCTGGTCATGCCGGGGGTGTGCGCCGACATCACCATCGAGGCCAACCACGGCAACTTCGTGATGTCGCCCCAGACGCATTACGGGGCCCTGGCCGGGCCGATGCGCTCGGACATCGACGAGATCGCCACGATGGCCGGTCTCACCGCGACCCTGGACGTCCTGCTCGACACCCGCGGCAAGGTGATCGAGATGAACTTCGGGGCACATCCGGTGTCGCACCGCAGGACCATCGAGCGGTTCAACGAGATCTACGCCTTCGACAGCCCGGTGGCCGAGAGCGGTCCGGCCGACATCGTCATCTGCGGGGTGTTCGCACCCACCGACCATCTGTTCTTCCACACCGGCTGGGGCTGTATGTCCGCCGACCACGTGGTGCGCGACGGCGGCACCGTCATCTACACCAGTCCCTCGCCCGGTGTGCGCACCGAGACGGGCTTCTTCCCCGGCCTGGCCCTGATGGACCTGATGAAGCCCTACATGCCACCCTCCGAGGCCGGTTACCACCGGCTGCTGGGGGACATCCACGCCCGTGAGATCCAGATGTGGGCGGGCTGCATCTGGGCCCCGATCTACGAGGTGATGGTGCGCAAACACCTGACCCTGGTCACCCTCGAAGAGAACCTCGCCATGGCGGAGGACATCGGCATCGACGCCACCACCTCGCTGGACGCGGCGTTCGCCGCGGCGATGGAGCGCCACGGCCCCGACGCCAAGGTGGCGATCCTGCCCTTCGCCCGGTACCAGTTGCCCCGGGAGCTGGTCCGGCTGGACGCCCAGCCGCTGCGTTTCCCGCAAGAGGCTCTCCGGCAAGAGGCTTTCCCGCACGAGGCGCCGAGGTGAATCCGGACGGGCCACCCCGGCCACCCGTCCGGGGCTCGACCACGATCACGGAACTGATCAGGAGGCATCCCGACGGCTCCGCGATGCGGTTGCTGTCCGCGATAGGCGTGGGCTGTGTCTACTGCGGTGGAGCCCCACGGGAGCCCATCACCCTGGCCGCCCGCCGCCATGGCCGTGATCCGGGGGCATTTCTGCGGGTGTGTCAGGCGCTCGACGACGGGTGGCCACCGGACGAGTTGATCGACGCCGCGAAGGCGAAGAAACCCAAGGAGGGCTGACCGTGCACACCACCACTCCGCTGGAGGCCCTGACCGCGCGCATCGGCGCCGTCGGCAGTGCCATCGTGGCCTTCTCGGGCGGCGTCGACTCGTCACTGGTGGCGGCGGTGGCGGCGCGGGCGCTCGGGTCACGGACGCTGGCCGTGACGGCCGTGTCGTCCGCGCTCGCCACCGGTGAGCTCGAGGGCGCGCGCGCCGTGGCCGCCTCGGTCGGCATCGCCCATGAAGTCGTCGACACCGCCGAGCTGGCCCGGGAGGGCTACCGCCGCAACGACCGTTTCCGTTGCTACCACTGCAAGTCCGAGCTCTACGACCGGCTGGACGAACTCGCCGCGCGGCGCGGCTACGCGGCGGTGCTGTCCGGCGCGAACGCCGACGACATCGGCGACTGGCGCCCGGGACTGCGCGCCGCGGCCGAACACGGCGTACGCCACCCCCTGCTGGAGGCCGGTCTGGGCAAGGAAGCCGTACGGGCGCTGGCCCGCGCCCTGGCCGTGCCCTCCGCCGAGAAGCCCGCCTCCCCGTGTCTGGCCTCCCGCCTTCCGTACGGCACGGCCGTCAGCGCTCCGGTACTCGCGCAGGTCGACCGGGCGGAGCTGGCGCTGAAGCGGCTCGGCTACAAGGTTCTGCGGGTGCGGCACCACGGCCCGCTCGGCAGGGTCCAGCTGGCCGCCGAGGAACTCGTCCGGGTGGGCGATCCCGGGGAGCGCGCCGCGGTGGTGGCGGCCGTGCGGGCCGCCGGCTACGACCAGGTGGACATCGATGAACAGCCCTTCCGCTCCGGCTCGTTGAACCTGCCGATCACCCCGGTGGAGCGGGGCCGGTGAGCGGGGCGGTCGGAGTCGGCGGCTACGCCCGGCTGGATGTGGACCGCAGGACGCGCACGGGCGTCCCCGAGGTGGTCTTCGGCGCGGGCAAGCCGCCTGAGCAGACGCTGCGGCTCCTGGCCGAGCTGCGGGCGCACGACCGCACCGGCCCGGCCCTGGCGACCCGCTGCCCGGAAGCGGTTCTCGACGCCGCGGCCGAGGCGTTTCCGGGCGAGGTGGTGAGCGTCGACCGGACGGCCGCGACGGTCACCGTGGGAGAGCCGCCACCACCGGCGGGGCACGCCCTGGTCCTGACCGCGGGCACGACCGACCTGCCGGTGGCCCGTGAATGCCTGGCCACGCTGACGGCCCTGGGAGTGGGCGCCGAGGTGATGGCGGACGTCGGAGTGGCCGGACTGCACAGGCTGCTGGCGAAGCTGGACGAGGTGCGCGCGGCGGACTGTCTCGTCGTCGTGGCCGGAATGGACGGAGCCCTGCCCAGCGTGGTCGCCGGCCTGGTCGCGGCCCCGGTCGTCGGCGTGCCCACCAGCGTCGGATACGGAGTGGCCACCGGGGGCGTCGCCGCCGCCATGACCATGCTGTCGTCCTGTAGCCCCGGGCTGGCCGTGGTCAACATCGACAATGGCTTCGGCGCCGCCGTGCATGTCGCGAAGATCCTCGAAGTGGCGTGCCGTGGCTGAGCGAGCCTGCTGGATCGACGCCACGTCCGGACTGGCAGGCGACATGCTGATGGCCGCTCTCCTCGACGCGGGCGCGGACCAGGAGCGGGTCGCCGCCGCGGTGGCGTCACTCGGCCTCGGCGTCGCCGTACGCGTCGAACCCGGCCGGCGCGGCGGATTCCGCTGTCTGCGCGCCCAGGTCGGCGTCCCTGCGGGACCTCCGGCGCACCGCCACCTGGACGACGTCCTGGCGCTGGTCGAGTCGGCGGAGCTGGACGCGGACGCCAGGAGCTATGCCAGGCGGGTGTTCGAGGTTCTCGCCCACGCCGAAGGCGGCGTGCACGGAATCGACCCCACGGCGGTGCATTTCCACGAGGTGGGGGCGCTGGACGCGCTGGCCGACGTCGTGGGCTGCGCGGCGGCGCTGGACGACCTCGGGCTGCTCACCGGAAACCCCGTGGTGACGACCTCGCCACTGGCGGCCGGAAGTGGCACCGTGCGCGCCGAACACGGCCGGCTGCCGGTGCCCACCCCGGCGGTGCTGGGCATCGCCGCGCGAGCGGGCCTGCCGCTGACCCAGGGAGATCTGGAGGGGGAGCGCACGACCCCCACCGGGGCGGCCCTGGTCGCCGCGCTCGCCCGGCCCGGGGCGTTCCCCGCCATGACGGTGCGCGGCGTCGGCATCGGCGGCGGCTCCCGGGACCCCGCCGACCGCCCCAACATCACCCGCGTCGTCGTGGGCACCGTCCAGGAGACCGTGCGCAGGCCGTCCGGCGAGGTGCTCGTGGTCGAAGCCACGATCGACGACCTGGACCCGCAGCTGTGGCCGTCGGTGCTCACCGCCGTCCGGGCCGCGGGCGCCTGGGACTGCTGGACGAGCCCCATCACCGCCCGGCACGGCCGGCCCGGACAGGTCCTCACCGCCCTGTGCGACGAAGGCGTGCGGGAGGCGATCGTCGACACGGTGTTCCGCCACACCACCACGGTGGGCGTGCGCTGGTCGTCCTGGCAACGGGCCACCCTGCCCCGCCGGTCGGTGACCGTGACCATCGGGCCCGAGGGGCGCCGGCAGCACATCGGCGTCAAGGTGTCCGAGATCGGAGACGGGAGCCGTACGGTCAAACCGGAGCACTCCGACGTGGAATCCGCCGCCCGGGCCCTGGATCTGCCACTGCGGGTGGTGGTGGATCAGCTGATGACCGAGTTCCGGCGCCGCGGCGGGTGAAGCCGGTCCGGAGTCAGTGGCGCTGGATCAGCGGGACGTCCTTGATGAACACGATCCCGTCGCTTCCGGCCAAGTGGGCCGGGTCGAGCGGGGAGTAGCCGAACCAGGGGGACACCCGGGGTGCGGGCCGTGTGTCACCGAGGGCGGTGGCCAGCCGCGGGGCGTCGATGACGCAGCGGTCCTCCGGGAGCGCGTACAGGAGCCCTTCGACGGTGTCCGGTGGCGGAGTGTCCACTCCCTGGTGGCGGACCGTGCCGAGGGCCGTGGCCACGAAGGCGTACCCCTCGCCGAGCCGGGCACTCACCAGAGCGCCGGCGCTCCACCACTTCACCGCCCCCTGCCACATCTGCATCGTGCTCTCCTCCCGCTGGAGATGGGAGTTGTGGGCGTGGACGAGTGCCGGGCCCCGAGCGGCGATGGCGAGGAGGTTGTCGGCCATCATCTGATCCCGCACGCCCACCAGCCGGGTCATGCGGGCCGGTGAGGTGTCGGCCAGATCCGCACCCATCAGGTCCGTGCGCCCGGTCGTGCCGTAGGAGGAAGCCTTCGTCTCCAGCGCCCTCACCGGACTTGAGCCCTATCCCACGTACTACAACCGGATGGCGCCCATCAACGCCGCCGGGCCGGTGCCCGTGGCCGCCCTCGCCTTCCGCCGCGCCCTGCGGGTCTTCGGCTTCGCCCGCCGCCACGCCCGCACCATCATGCGCATCGGCGGCGTCATGCTGATCGTCGTCGGTATCCTGCAAGTCACCGGAGCCTGGACGTACTTCATTGGCCAACTGCGCTACTGGGTTGCGGGCTACCAACTGCCCCTGGGAAGCCACGGAACGGCGCGGGCAGCGGGGGGACGTCAGAGAGCGGCGTTCCCGGCAGTTGTTGCCCCGGCGCAGCTAGGTGCTAGGTGGCGGCCCTTTCCAGGCGACCAGGGGGGCGCCGAACGCGATAAGGGTGGCAGCGACGGTGAGCGCTGTCCTACCTGCGGTCCTTGAGCATCCTCCGCATCTTGGTGATCTCGGCGGTCTGTGTGGTGACGATGTCACCGGCGAGGGCCTTGGCGGGGCCGTAAACCCCCCGCTTCTGCTCCGTCTTGGCCATGTGGATCGCGCCCTGGTGGTGCTTGATCATCATGGTCAGAAACATGGTGTCGAACGTCTTTCCTGAGGCGCGCATCATCTCGCGCATCTGCTGGTTGCTCATCATGCCGGGCATGCTGGGCATCGCGGAGGGGCTCCCTTGGCCCATGCGGTGCGTATCCACCCCCCGAGGAACCCTTTCTCCCCAGGACTTCAACCAGCGGGACATGGTCTTGATCTCCGGGCGCTGCTCTTTCTTGATCTTCGCGGCGAGGGCTTTCACGTCCTGGGAGGAGGCGCGCCGCTCGGCCATGTCGGCCATCGCGATGGCCTGGAGGTGGTGCGTGATCATCTGCTGGGCGAAGGTGACATCTGCCTGGTTGTGTTTGCCTGTGGCCGCCGCTGTCGGGGCGGATGCGGATGTGACGCTGTGAGCCACATCAGCGGTGTCATTGTCGCCGCAGGCGCCCAGCACCAGCATGGCTGCCGTAGCTGTGGTGGCCAGGGCGGTTCGGCACGGGAGGAGGCGAATCACGGTCGGGAGTCTCCTGACGCGGGGTCATGGCGCACGTGGCAATCGGTGAGGCCGGGGCCGCGGAGAAGCGGGAGTGGCTTGGCGGAGGCGGGCCCTGAGTTCAGACAGATGGTGCGGGTGTAGCCCATGGTCGCGCGTCTCGTTCTGCCTGGGGTGACGAGACTCGCGGGTCGGCTGACGGGCACCCGGGTGGACCAGTCACCCCCGGGGCCAGGCTGGACGTCCGTTGCTCGACGTCCGTACTCGCCCCGCCCCAGCAGGGGAATGCCGCTCGTTGCGCTCGCCGTTCCGCCAGCGCTGTCGCGGGCCGGGCCGATGACAGTCACCTAAGCCGCGGGCTACCAGCTGCCCTTGTGAAGCCGTAACACAGGGCAGCCGGCGCGGATGTCCCCGGAATGCTCTCCCCCTCGATGGATAGTCGTCAGGTCGGCAGGTCGGAGCGATGACCCCGTGGGGAAGGTGAAGGCCGATGCACGCGATCCTGCACGCGCTGTCGATCGCCGGGTCGATGACCTGGGAAATCACCTGGGCGCTGATACTCGGCTTCGCACTGTCGGCCGTAGTACAGGCGGTGGTGCGCAAGTCCACGATCGGGCGGCTGCTCGGCGATGACCGGCCCCGTACGCTGGCACTCGCCGCCGGACTGGGGGCGGCATCCTCCTCCTGCTCGTACGCCGCCGTCGCGCTCGCCCGGTCTCTCTTCCGCAAGGGCGCGAACTTCACCGCGGCAATGGCGTTCGAGATCGCCTCGACCAACCTGGTGGTGGAGCTCGGCGTGATTCTGGCCCTGCTGATGGGCTGGCAGTTCACCGTTGCCGAATTCGCCGGCGGCCTGATCATGATCACCGTGCTGGCAGTGCTCTTCCGGATCTTCCTCCGCGAGCGACTGCTGCGCGAAGCGCGGCAACAGGCCGGGCGCGGGACGGCCGGGGCCATGGAAGGCCACGCGGCGATGGACATGTCGGTGCGGCGCCAGGGATCCTTCGCGCGGCGGCTGTTCTCACGCGACGGCTACACCTCGGTCGCGCACGTCTTCGTCATGGAGTGGGCCGCGATCCTGCGGGATCTGGTGCTCGGCCTGCTCATCGCCGGAGCCATCGCCGCCTGGGTGCCCGACTCCTTCTGGCGCGCCTTCTTCTTCGAGGGGCACCCGCTCGCCGTGAAGCTGTGGGGCCCGCTGATCGGGCCGCTCGTGGCCATCGCGTCGTTTGTGTGCTCCATCGGCAACGTGCCGCTGGCGGTGGTCCTGTGGAAGGGAGGCATCAGTTTCGGAGGGGTGGTCGCGTTCATCTTCGCCGACTTGCTGATCCTGCCGATCTTGAACATCTACCGGAAGTACTACGGCCCGCGGATAACCGTCTTCTTGCTGGTCACCTTCTACGCCGCCACGGTCATCGCCGGGTACATCGTGGAGTTCGCCTTCGGCGGGCTGGGCCTGATCCCCGACCAGGCCGACGCCAAGGTCCCCATGGAAGGCGTCTCCTGGAACTACACGACCTGGCTCAACATCGCTTTCCTGCTCCTGGCCGCAACCCTGGCCGTACGGTTCTTGCGCACCGGCGGGATTGCCATGCTCCGCATGATGGGCGGTGCACCGGAGGATGACCATGACGGCGAGGGTAAGCATGGTGGCCATGACACCGGCCCGCACCGGCGTTGACGTTCCAGGCACACCTTCCTTTCACAGAACCGCGTGGGCGGGATCCGCGGAGCACTCGGCCGGACGCGTGGTGGGAGCTGTTCCGGCAGGAGGTTCCGGTGATCCCGTGCGACCGCAGGGATCCGAGGGCGGCCCCCTGCTGCACAGATTCGGGGCTTTGGTTCATGACTCCCTGAATTCAGGCTTCTGTGTATCTTGAGGGGCATGCTGACCGTTGCCCCCGACATCGAGGTGCTGGTCCGCTTCGGCCGCGCGCTCGCCGATCCGATCCGTTGCCGGCTGCTGCTCGCGCTGCGCGAGGGCCCGGCCCACCCATCCGACCTCGCCGAGAAGCTCGGCATCTCCCGTACGCGGCTGTCCAATCATCTGGCCTGTCTGCGTGACTGCGGGTTGGTCGTCACCGTGCCGGTCGGACGCCGTATCCGGTACGAGTTGGCCGACGAACGGCTCGGGCATGCGCTGGACGACCTGCGGGCGGCCGTGGTGGCGGTCGCGGCCGATCGGAGTTGCCCGGACGCGGAGACGGAGGGCCGCTGCTGATGACCGCGATATCCCTCGGGCCATCTCCGGCTCGCCGCGACGCGCTCACCCGTCGCATTCGACTGCTGGTCACCGCGACGATCACCTACAACGTCATCGAGGCCATCGTCGCGATCAGCGCCGGGACGGTCGCCTCCTCCACCGCGCTGGTCGGTTTCGGCCTGGACTCGGTCATCGAGGTCTCCTCCGCCGCCGCGGTCGCCTGGCAGTTCTCCGCCCACGACCACGCGGTGCGCGAGGCGCGCGAGAAGACCACGCTGCGGATCATCGCCGTCTCCTTCTTCGCCCTCGCCGTGTATGTGAGCCTCGACGCGGCCCGCTCGCTGGCCGGGACCGCGGAGGCCGACCGTTCGATTCCCGGCATCGTCCTCGCCGCCCTGTCGCTGGCGATCATGCCCTTCCTGTCAGCCGCCCAGCGCCGCGCCGGACACGAACTCGGTTCCGCCTCCGCGGTCGCCGACTCCAAGCAGACCCTGCTGTGCACCTACCTCTCCGCCGTACTCCTGCTCGGCCTCGTCGCCAACGCCACCCTCGGCTGGTCCTGGGCCGACCCCATCGCGGCCCTCGTCATCGCGGCGGTCGCGGTCAAGGAAGGCCGGGACGCCTGGCGCGGGGACGGGTGCTGCGCCGCTCCACCCGCCACCGCAGGCGTTCCCCTGCTCCAGACTGAGGGTGGCTGCGGATGCCGGCCGGGATGCGCCTGCTGCGGCCCGGTGCAGGAGACGGACCGGTGACCGGCTGGGTCGTGGCGGCACTTGCCCTATACACCGGGTGGGCCGGGGCCGCGTTCGGCATCCGGGCGGTTCTCCAGCGTCGTCGTACCGGTGACGCCGGGTTCCGGGGAATCTCCGGACGCCCGGGGACGGCCGCGTGGTGGGCGGGAGTGCTGTTCGTCCTGGCCCTGCTCGGCGGGGCTGCGGCCCCGCTCGGCACGCTGTCTGGCCTACCGGAGCTCCCCGGCATCCACGCAGCACTTGTCCGGTGGGCCGGGCTGGTCCTCACCCTGGCCGGTATCGCGGTCACATGGGTCGCCCAGACGAACATGGGCGCCTCCTGGTGGGTAGGCGTGGACGCGGCCGAGCGTACGGAGCTGGTAACCGACGGACTGTTCGCCCACGTGCGCAACCCGGTCTTCACCGCGATGACCATCACGGCGACCGGACTGGCCCTGATGGTGCCCAACCTGATCGCCGTGACGGCACTCGCGGCACTGGTTCTCGCGGTGCAACTACAGGTCCGTGTAGTGGAGGAGCCCTACCTCAGGGTCTCGCACGGCGCCGCCTACGCCGCCTACACCTCACGCGCCGGGCGTTTCCTGCCCGGCATCGGCCTCGGAGCCGCCGACAGGGCCTGACCCTGCTCCGGTGGCCGGTAGCCCGTCAGAGGAGGTCGACACCATTGTGCTGGCCACAGGCTACCGACCGGACCTCGGCTACCTCGCCCCTTGAGGGTTTTGGACCCACAGGGGCACCCCCGCCATCGCAACAGAATTGCCCACGTACATCCGGGCCTGGCGTTCGTGGGGCTGGACGGGGTCGGTCGCGACGCGGACCGCATGGCCCGGCACCTGGCCGCCTGTCTGGCCCGGCCCTGGCCCCGTGGCCATCGGCCGTGGACTCGCTTGGTTTGATGTATGTCAACATAGGCGCATGTCGAACGCGCAGGCGATGCCGCAGCTCGGTACGGAAGGCGGCCGGGCGGTGGCGCCGTGCTGTCCGCCGCTGACCGAGCGCCCTTTCACCGCCGAGGAGGCCGAGACGGCCGCGCGGATGTTCAAGGCGCTCGGTGACCCGGTCCGGGTGCGGTTGTTCTCCGCGGTCGCCTCGCATGCGGGTGGGGAGGCGTGCGTGTGCGACATCTCAGACGTCGGCGTCTCCCAGCCCACGGTCTCCCATCACCTGAGGAAGCTGATCGCGCTGCCGGCCGCTGCCTGACGGAAACCCGTTTCACAAGGGGGAGCGATGACGGGCAGAGCATCGAGCGTGCTGATCGTGCCGCTGGCGATGGAGCACGCCGAGCAGGTGCTGGCGATCTACCAGGCGGGCATCGACGAAGGCAACGCCACCTTCGAGACCACCGCGCCCGCCTGGGACACCTTCGACGCGGCCAAACTGCCCGACCACCGCTTCGCCGCCCTCGATGAACACGGGGCGGTGCTCGGCTGGGTCGCGGCCACCAAGGTCTCCGACCGGTGCGCATACGCCGGCGTGGTCGAACACTCTGTCTACGTTCACCCGGCAGCCCGTGGCCGGGGCGTCGCTTCCGCGCTGCTCAAGGCACTCATTGCCTCCACCGAGGCGGCAGGGATCTGGACCATCCAGTCCGGCATCTTCCCCGAGAACACCGCCAGCCTCGCCGTGCACCGGCGAGTCGGGTTCCGAGTCATCGGCACCCGTGAGCGCATCGGCCGCCACCATGGCACGTGGCGTGACGTGCTGCTCATCGAGCGGCGCAGCCCGGCCATTCTCTGATGCCGATCCGCGCATTCGGTGGCAAGGGGATGCACGGCTGTGGGGCGATGTGGTGTCGGTGGCTGGGTGGATGATGCCCGGATGAGCATCGACATCGACTGGGCTCGCGAGCAGTGCCCGCGTTTCCTGGAACTGACGGAGCTGTATCGGCCGCCCGATCCTCCGGGGACCACTATCTTGCGCAGCAGCCGTGCGAATCGCGGTCCGCAGGACGAGATCATCGCCAGTGCGCAGGTCGTGGAGCAGATTCTGGACCGCGTGCTGCCGCGATGGCGCACTGAAGTCCCCGACGAGAGCAACGAGCGTGTGAACCGCTGGTGCCAACATCGCGAGGCGGTTCAGCGGGCCGATGTCGTCCTCGTGCGTGACGCGGAGATCAGGGAACACCTCGGTGATGATGCGCCCCAGATCAGCGCCGCCACGATGCACCCGTGGGCGTGGGACGGGGCCCGCTCGCTGTGGCAGAGCGGCCACTTCCGCGAGGCGGTCACCGCGACTGCCAAGAAGGTCAACGCCGAGACCCAGAACAAGGTCCAACGCCGCGATGTGAGCGAGACCAACCTCTTCAAGAGCGTCTTCTCCCAGGACCCGCCCAAGCCTGGCCAGCCCCGGCTGCGGATCATGGCCAATGACGGCAGCGATACCTTCCGCAGCCTTCACCGCGGCGCCATGTCCTTCGCCGAGGGGTGTTACACGGGCATCCGCAATCCCAGCAGCCACGAGGACGGCCTGCCCGAGCTGCCGGAACACCAGGCGCTGGAGCAGTTGGCGGCCTTCAGCGTCCTGGTGCGCCTGTGATCAGGGTGTGGCAGGTGCGCTGAACTTCCGTCGCCAGGCAAGCGATACGTACACCAGCGCCACCAGCACCGGAACCTCGATGAGCGGACCGACAACCCCGGACAGGGCCTGGCCGGAGGTGACGCCGAAGGTGGCGATGGCGACCGCGATGGCCAGTTCGAAGTTGTTGCCCGCGGCGGTGAAGGCGAGGGTGGCGGTGCGGTCGTAGGCCAGGCCGATGGCCTTGCCGAGGGCGAAGGTGCCGAACCACATCAGAGCGAAGTACACCAGCAGCGGGAGGGCGATCCGGGCGACGTCCAGCGGCTGCGAGGTGATCGTCTTCCCCTGGAGGGCGAAGAGGATCACGATCGTGAACAGCAGCCCGCAGAGGGCGAACGGGCCGATCTTCGGCAGGAAGCCGATCTCGTACCGCTCGCGGCCGAGCTTGTTCTCCCCGATGCGGCGGGTGAGGAATCCGGCCAGCAGCGGGATGCCGAGGAAGATGACGACGTTCAGCGCGATCTTCCACATCGAGATGTCCAGGTGCTCGCCATCGCCCAGCCCGAGCCAGCCGGGCAGCAGGTCCAGGTAGAACCAGCCCAGCAGACCGAACGCGAGGACCTGGAAAACCGAATTCAGGGCCACCAGAACGGCGGCGGCTTCGCGGTCGCCGCAGGCCAGGTCGTTCCAGATGATGACCATGGCGATGCAGCGGGCCAGCCCCACGACGATCAGCCCGGTGCGGTACTCGGGCAGGTCCGCCAGGAAAATCCACGCGAGGACGAACATCACGGCCGGGCCGAGGACCCAGTTGATGACCAGCGAGGAGACCATCAGCTTGCGGTCGCCGGTGACGGCGTCGAGCTTGTCGTAGCGGACCTTGGCCAGCACCGGATACATCATGACCAGCAGGCCGACGGCGATCGGCAGGGAGATACCGCCGATCTCGACCTTGGACAGTGCGTCGTTCAGGCCGGGGATCGCCCGGCCCAGACCCAGCCCCAGGGCCATAGCGGCCAGGATCCACACGGCCAGGAAACGGTCGAGGGCGGAGAGCTTGCCGACGACACCGGCCGCGGTGCCCTCCGCGGGTCGGTTGGCGGTCTCTTCGGTGGTGCTCACGGGCAGGCCCTCTTGATGTCGGCGGCGGCGGTGGCGCGGGCAGTCTCGGCCAGCTCGGTGAACTGCCCGGCCACAGTGGCGAGGACATCAGCCTGGAGCCGGTAGTAGGTGAACCGCCCGCACGGCTCCGTCTCCACCAGCCCGGCCTCGCGCAGCACCCGCAGATGGTTGGAGAGGTTGGTCTGCTTGGCGCCGGTCTCCTCCACCAGGTGTGTGGTGCACAGCGTCTCGCGGGCGAGCAGGGTCACGATCTTCATCCTGATCGGGTCGGCCAGCACCCGGATCAGATCAGTGTCGACTGACGTCAGCATGGGCTGATACTTTCACATCAGTCGAGGCTGATACCAGCCCCGGCGCCTGACCGCCACCAGGACGTATCCGCCACCTGCACCGTGCGGAGCCCCTTTGAGAGGGTTCTCATGACCGCATCACCACCTTCTGTCCTGCCCGACGAGCGCCTGGCGGCCGAGCGGCTGGACGCGCTCGCCCACGCCCAGGCCATTACGGACAAGGCGCTGCCGCGGGTGCTGTTCGTGTGCAGCCACAACGCCGGACGCTCCCAGATGGCCGCCGCCCTGCTGGGGCTCCGGGCGGGCGGACGCGTGACCGTTTCCTCCGCCGGAACCGATCCGGCCGCCGAGGTCGAACCGGAAGTGGCACAGGTGCTGCACGATGCCGGGCGTAGCGCTGGAAGACGCTTCCCCCAAGCCGCTGACCGACGAGGTGATCCAGGCCGCGGACATCGTGGTCACCATGGGCTGCGGCGACGCCTGCCCGGTCGTGCCCGGCCGCCGCTACCTGGACTGGCCCGTCGCCGACCCGGACGGGGCACGATCACCGCTGTCCGGGCCATCCGCGACGAGATCGACGCCCACATCACCGAGCTGCTCACCTCCCTCCCGGGCGCCTGAGCTTCCCCCGTCCGCATCACCCGCTTGAACCGACCCGCGAAGGATGAACCGATGTCCTCCACCCCTGCCGCGTCCGTACTGTTCGTCTGCGTCCACAACGCCGGACGCTCGCAGATGGCCGCCGGATTCCTCACCCACCTCGCGGGCGACCGCGTCGAGGTCCGCTCCGCCGGGTCTATCCCGGCCGAGCAGGTCAACCCGGCCGCCGTCGAGGCCATGCTGGAAGTCGGCATCGACATCTCCGGCCAGCAGCCGAAGATCCTGACCACCGAGGCCGTCCAGGCCTCCGATTACGTCATCACCATGGGCTGCGGCGACGCCTGCCCGATCTTTCCCGGCAAGAAGTACCTCGACTGGGCCCTGGAGGACCCCGCGGGCAAGGGCGTGGAGTCCGTCCGCCCCATCCGCGACGAGATCAAGACCCGCATCGAGGCGCTGATCGCCGAGATCGACACCAAGCCGGAGGTCTGAACGCCGTGCCCGACAGCACCGACGCACGCGAGGCCATCGTCATCGGCTCCGGACCCGCCGGATACACCGCCGCCCTCCACACCGCCCGCGCCAGCCTCAGGCCACTCGTCTTCGAAGGAGCGGTCACCGCAAGCCGCGCCCCGATGGCCGCCACCGAGGTCGAGAACTTCCCCGGCTTCGCCGACGGCGACGTCGTCGACCACCCCTACCGCCAAGCCATCACCGCCTCCGGCACCGGCTGTGCCGCGGCACTGGACGCCGAACGCTACCTCGCCGCCCTGGACCACCAGGACGCCACCTCCGCGCAACCGCGGGCGGTCGCGGTCGCCTGAACACCAAGCGAGCAAACGGATCCCGGGCGGTGTGGCCACGTGTGACGCGGCCACACCGCTCTCATGCACAGGGTCTTCCGCCGCAGTCCCTGCCTTGCCAGGCGGCGCGCCCTTCACTGGGGGCGATGACCAGGGCGGCCGATCGGGGTGGCCCAGGACTCGCTGAGGGTGGCGTTGACGGGCCAAGCCAACCAGGAGCACGGAGGACAGGAACGGCGCCACCGCGAGGGGCAGGGCGGCGAAGATGGCCGGGGACGGCACGTTCGGCCTCGTCGGCGCTGATCAAGGCACGGACAGCATCGCCCCTGACGGACGCGGCGGGCACGACCCCGAACGCGCCCTGCGCCGCGTCACCTTTTCGGACCAGACCCGCACTGATCGGCGGTCTCGGTAGACTGCTGCCGGTTGGGGCGGGCGGAGGTGTTCGTGCGGGAGAAGTTGCTCGCGGCCGTGCGGGCGCGGACCGCGCACGCCATCGAGACCGGTCATTCGCGGTGGGTGCTGGCGCCGGAAGCGTTGGAGGAGGCGGGTGCCCTGCTGGCCCGGCTGCTCGGGTCCGACGAGGATCCCGACCTGGAGGTGCTGCGGGCCGTCGGCGAGCTGTACTGGCTGCGGGTTCAGGCGCTGCCGGTCGATGAATGGGACGAGGATCTGCGCATGGCTGCGATCCTCTACCAGCCGGTGTACCAGGCCGATCCAGATGCGGTGCCGGAACAATTGCGCAGCTTGTACGCCGAACAGGCCCGTCGCCCCAAGGAGCGCAAACGCAAGGGTGGGCGGGTGGATCCGGCCGCCTGTACCGACCAGGGCGCGGAATTGTTCGACCGGTTCCTGCACAACGGTGACCTGGAGGCGTTGGAGAAGGCTGTTCACCTGTTCCGGACGGCGTTGTCCGCCGTTCCGGAGGACCATCCGATGTACGGGCCGTGCCTGTCGAACATGCATGCTGCGGCGTCCGCGCTGGCCGACGAGACCGGCGACGCGGACGTGCAGCAGGAGGCGGTGAGCGCGGGCCTGACCCTGCTCGAGGTCATAGACGAACGCGATCCCGAGTACCCCGAACACGCCAGCGAGGTCGGGCTTTCGCTGCGGTCCCTGTTCGAGCGCACCGGGGTCGTCGGCGTGCTGCGAAAGTCGGTGGAGCTGGCCCGGTCCGCGGTGGCCGCGACCCCAGGGGACGGAGCCATCCGAGCCGGTCGCCTGTCCAATCTAGGCGTCGTGCTCCAGATGCTGCACGAGTACACCGGGGATGCGCGGGCCATCGACGAGGCGATCACCGCCGGGCGGGATGCGGTCGCCGCGATGCCGGTCGGCGATCCCGACCGGGCCACCTGCCTGTCCAACCTGGGAAACACCCTGCGCGTCGCGTTCGAAGCGAGCGGCGACACCGCCATGTTGCGCGAGGCGGTCGCGGTTGGCCGGGCGGCGTTGGAGAGCACGCCGGAGGATGATCCCGGTCGGGCGGGGAGCATGTCGAGCCTCGGCGGCACGCTACAGTTGCTGTACGAGCACACCGGGGACCGCGCTGCGCTGGCGGAGGCGGTCGCCGTCGGGCGCGCCGCGTCGGCCTCCCTGCCCGCCGACCACCCTGCCCGGCAGGCTGTCCTGGCCAACCTCGGCGTGAGCCTGCGGGAGCTGTTCGAGGCCGCCGGGGACGCGAACCTGCTCCACGAAGCGGTCGTCGCCCACCGCCAGGTCGACGCCGCCACCCCCGACGGACATCCCAGCCAGGCCAGCCGCCTGACCAACCTCGGGAACACGCTGCGCGCGCTGTACGACCATTCCGGGGATCGGCAGGCATTGGACGATGCCGTTGCGGCCGGTCGTCGTGCCGTCGCGGCGATCCCCGACGGCCATCCCATGCGGGCCGCGAGCCTGTCCAGCCTCGGGAGTTCGCTGCTGGCCCAGTTCGACGAGACCGATGATCTGCGGACGCTGGGCGAGGCCGTTTCGGCCAACCGAAAGGCGCTCGCGGCAATTCCGGTCGACCATCCGTGGCACGCCCGATTCCAGTCCAACCTCGGGATCAGCCTGCACATGCTGTTCAAGCGGACCGGTGATCTCGACATTTTGCGCGAGGCCATTGCGGCCGGTCGGGCCGCGGTCACCGAGGT
This sequence comes from Streptomyces sp. NEAU-174, assembly GCF_052665095.1. Lineage (NCBI taxonomy): Bacteria > Bacillati > Actinomycetota > Actinomycetes > Kitasatosporales > Streptomycetaceae > Streptomyces > Streptomyces sp. NEAU-174. The sequence continues at coordinate 34,466 of NZ_JBQTCE010000014.1, forward strand.
GCCTGACGGCCACCCGGAACTGGTCAGCTACGTGACCGGCCTGAGTGCCACCCTGCGCACCGCGTTCACCAAATCCGAAGACCAGCAAGCACTTTCGGATGCCCGGAATGCTCTGGCGGACATCGCGGCCACCGGCGTCGGCGCACGAGATGGCTTGGCGGAAGACGATCCAGTCCGTTCGATGATCCGGTCCGATCTCGAGCCGGCCGCCCAGGATCCTGCCGAGGAGACCGGCTCGAAACAGAATCCGGACCCGGAGGTGGAACTCGACGAGCGGCCTGCACAGGGTTCGACGAGGGATCACCGGCTCCGGCAGGTCCGCGGTCGGGTCGACCGGTTCACCACTACTCGTACGCCGGAGGTCGTGCTCGGCTCCGACGCGATCGGCGAGGTGGTGGACCTGCTCTGCTCGGTGCCCGATCCGGTCCAGGACATCGAGGTCGCGCAGACCGCGGGCTGGCTGTTCTGGTCACGGTTCGCCGCCCGCGGCACGGTGGACGGCGAACCGGAGCTGATGATCGCGCTGGACCTGCTCGCCCCGCTGTACCCGTTGGGCGCCGGCGCCGTTCCGGAGCTGATCGGCGAACTGTGGGACGACAAACCGCCGGCCAAGCCGGACGGGGCCGCGGTGCTGGCCAAGCTCGGCCGGGCGCAGTTCCGGGAAGCGCGGGACAACGACGACGACGCGGTCGCGCTGAACCGGTCCGTCGACCTGCTGCGGCGGGCCGTCGCCGTGGCCGGATCCGACCACCCCGACTACGCCCAATGCCTGACCAACCTGGGCAGCGCGCTGCTGACCCGGTTCGAACGCGTCAAACTCCCGGCCGACTTGTCCGAGTCGATCGAGTTCTGCCGGGCGGCGGTCGGGGTAAGCCGACCCGACGAGCCCGCCCGCGCCATCTACCTGTCCAACCTGGGCAACGCCCTGCTGACCCGGTTCGAGCACCTGGCGAGCGAGGCCGACCTGGACGCCGCCATCGAGGCCGGCCAGGCCGCGGTCACCGGCTGGCCCGATCACCCCGACCACGCCGCGATAGTGTCCAATCTCGACCTCGCGCTGCGGACCAGGGCCGCGTTCGGCGACCAGGCGGCCGGGCTGGATCGGAGGATCGAGGAAGCGCGCATCGGCTCGAGCGCACCCGATGGGCCGGACGCGGTCGAACTGAGCGAGCTGCTGCTGGCCCGGTTCGAACGCGCCGGGGATCCGGCGGATCTGGACGAGGCGATCCAGGTGCGCCGGGACGCGGTCGCCACGGCGGTCGACGATTCCGGACGGGCCGCGCACCTGTCCGGCCTCTGCGACCTGCTGCGGGTCTGGTTCGTCCACTTCGGACACGAATCGGACCTCACCGACGCGATAGCGCACGGTCGCGCCGCGGTGGCGGGGACCCCGGCCGGGGATCCCGAGCTCGACGGGCGGCAGGCCAACCTCGCCAACGCGCTGAGCCGGTGCTACAAGAACACCGGCGATCTCGACGACCTGACGGAGGCGGCTGCGCTCGGCCGAAGCGCGGTGGCCGCCACACCCGTCGGCGACTTCAACCGCCCCAATTACCTGGCGAGCCTTTGCGACACCCTCCGCACCCTGTTCGAGCGCACCGACCGGCTCGCGGACATCGACGAAGCAGTCGAGGCCGGGCGGGGCGCGCTCGACGCCGCACCGCGGCATTCCCCGAACCTTCCGGCGTTCCTCGGCAACCTCGGGGCCGCGCTGCTGGCCCGGTTCCGGCATACCGGCAGCCAGACCGACCTGGACGAGTCGGTCGATCTGCTGCGGCGGGCGGCGCTCGCCGCGCAGGCCGCGAGCCCGGACCGGGCGCTGATGCTGGCGAACCTGGGCGCCGCCCTACAGATCCGCTTCGATTCGGTGCACGACCCCGAGGACCTGGACGAGGCGATCGACGTCTGCCGGGAGGCCGTGCGCACCACCCCGCTCGAGCACTCCGGCCGGGCGGCACGCCTGTCCAACCTCGCCGGGGCGTTGCAGGCGCGGTTCGGGATCGGCGGCGAGGCGACAGATCTGCACGAGGCGGTGGAGGCCGGCCGGTCCGCGGTCGAGGCGCATCCACCCGGTCACCCGGCCCGGGTGGCGGCGTGGTCGAATTACGCCCTGGTGCTGCGCGGGTGGTACGAGCACAGCGGCCGGCCGGCGGACCTCGACGCGGCGGTGGCGGCCGCGCGCGCCGCGGTGGCCGAGGCGCCCGCCGATCACCCGGGCCGCCCCGCGTACCTGGCCAACCTGAGTGCGGCGCTGCGCGACCGGCACGCCCGGACCGGTGCCGATGCGGACCTCGACGGTGCGCTCACGGCGGCGCGGGAAGGGGCGTCGGCCGAGATGGGTCCGCCCCGGGTCCGCGCGGTGGCGGCGGCGCGGTGGGGAAGCCTGGCCGCGGCGGCCGGCCGGTGGGCGGAGGCCGTGGCCGGATACCAGGCGACGGTCGATCTCTTGGCCCGGACCATTCCGCGCCAACTCGCCCGCCGCGACCAGGAGTTCCTGCTCGACGGCACGCACGAGATCGGGTCGGAGGCCGCCGCGTGCTGCGTGCGGGCCGGGTCGGTCGCCCAGGCCGTTGAGCTGTTCGAGCAGGGCCGCGGCCTGCTGCTGAGCCAGGCGCTGGACGGCCGCACCGACCTCACCGCGCTGGCCGAGCGCCACCCGGAGCCGGCCAGCCGGTTCACCGCGCTGTGCGCGGAGCTCGACTCCCACGGTCCTGCGGACGATGTGGTGGCGCGACGTGCGACGGCCACGTCGTTCGATCGGCTCGTCGCGGACATCCGGAAGCTGCCCGGGTTCGACCGCTTCCTGCGCCCACCGGCCGTAGCTGACCTCGCGCCGGACGAGGGCCAGGTAGTGATCGTCAGTGTGTCCCGGTACGGCTCCTACGCACTGATCCTGCCCGCCGACGGCGAGGTCACGGCCGTGCCGCTGCCCACGCTCACGCCCGACGCCGTGCTGGCCGAGGTCGGCGACTTCCTCCGGGCGGTCGAGGACACCACCGCCAACTCGGCGCGGACCCGGGCCGCCGCCCAGGATCGGATGGCGCGCACGCTCGGCTGGCTGTGGGACACGGTCGCCGGTCCGGTACTCGACGCCGTGGGCATCACCGGGACGCCGCGCGGCGGCGAGTCCTGGCCCCGGCTGTGGTGGTGCCCGTCGGGCCTGCTGTCGTTCCTGCCACTGCACGCCGCGGGCCACCACGACACGGCGTCCGATGCCGTGCCGCGCACGGTGCTGGACCGGGTGGTGTGCTCCGTCACCCCGACGCTTCGGGCGTTCGCCCATTCCCGGCGCGCGGCTGATTCGCCCCCGCCTCGTGCCGGTCGGGCGGTCGTGGTGGCGATGCCGAAGACGCCGGGTGGATACGCCGATCTGTCGGGTGCCGAAGCCGAGACGGCGGTGCTGCGTCGGCACTTCCCCGGCGAGGTCGACGTGCGCACTGGCACGGCCGCCACCCATGACGCCGTGCTCGACGCGCTGACCGGGGCCCGGTGGGCACACTTCGCCTGCCACGGGCACAGCGACCTGGCCGATCCGTCGGCCGGGCGGCTGGTGCTGGCCGACCACCACAACCGGCCGCTCACCGTGGTGGACCTGGCCAGGCTCCGGATGGATGACGCCGAACTGGCGTTCCTGTCCGCGTGCTCCACCGCGCGTCCCAGCGGTTGGCTGGCCGACGAGGCGATCCACGTGGCCTCCGCCTTCCAACTCGCCGGCTACCGGCACGTGATCGGCACGCTGTGGCGGATCGGCGACTGGCAGGCGGTGGACGTCGCCGACCTGGTCTACTCGGCGATCGCCGACGGCGCGGGCGTTGCCGAGGCGGTCCACAGCGCGACCCGCCGAATGCGCGACCGATGGCCGGATGACCCATCGGCGTGGGCGTCGCACATCCACGTCGGCACGTAGCCGGAGGGTGTCAGGCAGGCCGTCCCAACAGGAACGTCGCGACACAAGCCGCATGATCATCGTCGTCGGCGGATAGCACCAGGTCCCGCGAGCCCGCCCCACCGCTGCAAGGCGCCACGAACGTGGGGCGCGCGGTCGCGGTGTCCCTGGTCGTGAACACGAAGCGGCTCTCCGTGACCGTCACCAAAGCAATACCATGCGCTGCCGCGAACTCGACCGCACCGCTCTGGTACGGCGAAGTGGCGACCATTACACCCTTATGCGCGCCGACGCTGTGGATCTTCTGGTGAAGCACCTGGACGAGTTCACGCTTGATCGGATTCCGGTGCAGCTTGGCCTCGACGACCACCAGAAAGGCCATTCCCGCGAACCGGTACCGGACGGTCGCGTCGAAGTCGTACGTACCATCGGCGCCAACGATTTTCTCGCGCACGGTGACCACGAGGTCGTCCACCTCCGACCCCGCCGCGCCCAGCAGTTCCCCCGCGACGAATTCCTCGAACTCCCCAGGGGTGATCGCCGGGTGCGGGTAACGCATGGTGCGGTTGTCCTCGGTCACGCGCCGACATTATTCCAGGCCGTCACATTGTCGACTGCCTCGGCGCCGGAGCCCGTCGCTGGGCCATGTCCGGGCCCTTGATCGGTTTACCAGTGGCGCCGCACCTGGAGGAAGGGCGGACGCGAGGCGCTGCGCTCCAAAGGCTCCTGCGACTACAGACTGAGAGCGCCGGTGTCCTCGGTGGCCGTGGCCGGGGTGTCGGTGATGCCGAGCCGTAGGTGTTCGACGTGGTACAGGGCCTGGTCGAGGAGTTCGGCGACGTGGTGGTCGTACAGGGCGTAGACCACGGACCGGCCCTTGCGGGTGCCGGTGACCAGGCCGAGGTTGCGCAGCAGGCGGAGCTGGTGGGAACAGGCGGACTGCTCCATGCCGACCTCGGCGGCCAGCTCGGTGGCGGGCAGCGCCCCCTCGCGCAGCCGGGCGAGGATCAGCAGACGGGAGGGTGTCGCCAGCGCTTGCAGCGTGGTGGCGACCTTCGCGGCGTCGTCCGCGTTCAGGCGCGTGCGCGGGACGCTGCTGGCAGACGGTGCGGCTCCATGACCCATGGGCCCAGGGTAGCCGAATGTATACATGAAGGTGTGTTCATGTGTTCCTGTATGGTGGTGGAGTTGGACCGAATCGACCCCCGTGCGCGTAAGGATCACCACCGCATGTCTTCGCCCCTGACCCGTCCGGCGGCCCCACCGGCTGTCCGTGACGCGGTAACGCCCCGGCGCCGCACACGGATCTTCGCGCTGCCCGAGGCCCGCTGGGCGTTCGCGGCTCTGGTGCTGTTCCTGATCGCACTGCCGCTTCAGCTGCTCGGCGCCCCAGCGTGGGCGTGGGGCCCGCTGTACACGCTCACCTACATCACCGGTGGCTGGGAGCCCGGCTGGGCGGGCCTTCAGGCCCTGAAGGACAAGAGGTTGGATGTGGACCTGCTGATGGTCGTCGCCGCGATCGGCGCCGCCGCCATCGGGCAGGTCCTCGACGGCGCGCTGCTGATCGTCATCTTCGCCACCTCCGGTGCCCTGGAGGCCATCGCCACCGCCCGGACCGCGGATTCGGTGCGCGGCCTGCTGGACCTGGCCCCCACGACCGCGACCCGCCTGGCCGACGACGGCAGCGAGCAGACGGTGGCCACCGAACAGCTGACGGTCGGCGACACCATCCTGGTCCGGCCCGGCGAGCGCATCGGCGCCGACGGCCGCGTCCTGGACGGCGCCGGCGAGGTGGACCAGGCCACCATCACCGGCGAGCCGCTGCCGGTGGCGAAGGAAGTCGGGGACGAGGTGTTCGCCGGGACTCTCAACGGCACCGGCGCGCTGCGGGTGAAGACCGAGCGCGACCCCGCCGACTCGGTCATCGCCCGCATCGTGAAGATGGTCGAAGAAGCCTCCGAGACCAAGGCGCCGACCCAGCTGTTCATCGAGAAGGTGGAACAGCGGTACTCCATCGGCATGGTGGCCGCCACGGTGGCCCTCTTCGTCCTGCCCCTGCTCTTCGGCGCAGCGTTGCAGCCCACCCTGCTGCGGGCGATGACGTTCATGATCGTCGCCTCGCCGTGCGCGGTGGTGCTGGCCACCATGCCGCCGCTGCTGTCCGCGATCGCCAACGCCGGACGCCACGGCGTGCTGGTCAAGTCCGCCGTGGTCATGGAACAGCTCGGGCAGGTCGACGCCGTCGCACTGGACAAGACGGGCACCCTGACCGAAGGCACCCCCTACGTCACCGACGTGCGCCCGCTGTCCGCCTCCGGCCTGGACGAGGATGCGCTGCTGCGGCTCGCGGCCGCCGCCGAGCACCCCAGCGAGCACCCCCTCGCGCGGGCCGTCGTGGACGCCGCCCGCACCCGCGGCCTGGACGTCCCCGTGGTGGAGGACTTCACCTCAGCGCCCGGTACCGGCGTGACGGCCACCGTCGACGGCCGCGCGGTCGCGGTCGGCAGCCCCGCCCGGCTGCTGGACGGCCGTGGCACCGACGCCACCGCTGTGGTGGCCGGGCAACTGGAAGAGGAGGGCCGTACCGCTGTCCTGGTCCAGGTGGACGGCGCCCCGGCCGGGGTGCTCGGCATCGCCGACCGGCTCCGTGAGGAAGCCGCCGCCACCGTCACCGCCCTGACCACGCTCACCGGCAGCACGCCCGTGCTGGTCACCGGTGACAACCCGCGCGCCGCCGCCCGCCTCGCCGGCGAGGTCGGCATCACCGACGTCCGCGCCGGTCTCCTACCCCAGGACAAGGTGGCGAGCGTCAACGAACTGGAGCAGGCCGGACGCAAGGTGCTCGTGGTCGGCGACGGTGTCAACGACGCCCCCGCCCTGGCTGCCGCCCACACCGGCATCGCCATGGGCCACGCAGGCTCCGACCTCGCCCTGGAGACCGCCGACGCCGTCGTCGTGCGCGACGAGCTGGCCACCATCCCCACCGTTGTGGCCCTCTCCCGCCGGGCCCGCAAGCTGGTCATGCAGAACCTGGTGATCGCCTCGGTGTTCATCACCGGCCTGGTCATCTGGGACCTGGTCGGCACCCTGCCGCTGCCGCTCGGCGTCGCCGGCCACGAGGGCTCCACCGTCATCGTCGGCCTCAACGGACTGTGCCTGCTGGCCGATACCGCCTGGCGCCGCGCCCGCACCGGGAACGACCAGTGAGCCGCCGCACCCGCAAAGCCACACCCGCCACGGCGGGAGCGGCCCACTGCCTGACCCGCCCCACACGAAGGCTCCACTCGAGCATCACGGGCGGAACCTTGGTCCTCCTGGAGCCCTGCGAGGCCTTGGCGAGAAGGCGCGGCCGGCACGGCCACCGCCGTCACCCCCTGATGTGGCGTCCACGTACGCAGGCGCCCGCCTCTCTGCCGTTACCATTGCTATTAAACTACTTAGTAGGCTGTTCCTACGCCCGAACCACACGGCATGATCCGGTCCGCTTCGGTAGTGTCGGACGGCGAAGCGACCACGGATGGAGCCACGAACATGCATGTGAGCCGATGCGCACGAATGGGAGGCGCCCTCGGGCACCTCCTGCTCGTCGTCGTGCTCGCGATGGGCGTTTTCGTGATGCACTCGATGGGCCATCCCGACAGCGCCGCCGACACGAGCATGGGAGCGGCTCACGCATCGGCCACGACCGCCCACCCAGGCGGCGGCATGTCCTCGCCGCAGGGCGTTGTCGTCTCCTCGCACACGTCGGACCCGCATCAGGACGGCAAGACGTCTTCCCACTCCCCGGCCATGGGGATGGACATGGCCTCGCTGTGCGTGGCCGTGCTCGGCACGTGGATTCTCGCCAGTCTTCTCCGGGCGGTTCTGAGCCGCGGGACGGACTGGCCGGCACGGCTTCGCGATGCCGCCGTGGCGGTCCTGCGCCCCAACCCCCCTCCGCTCAGACCACCTGACCTCGCTCAACTGTCAGTCCTGCGGATCTAGGCCGAACGCCACCGCGGGCGGCTCGCGCTGCCCGCGTACCCCGTTCGACAGGCTTTCCGCAGAACAGACAACACGAGGTTTTCGACATGACCGCCATCAAGCGCAGCACGCTGCGTCCGCGCGCCCGCCGCATCGCTCTCGTCAGCACCGTCGCCGCCGCAGGCCTGGTCCTCGCCGCCTGTGGCAACGACGACGACATGAGCGGCATGGACCACGGGAGCAAGAGCAAGACCTCCGCCTCGGCGAGCGCGACCACCGGGGAGAACCCCGCGCCGGGCACGTTCAACGACGCGGACGTGAAATTCGCGCAGATGATGATCCCCCACCACGAGCAGGCCGTCGAGATGTCCAAGCTCGCCGACGAGCAGGCGGAGGACGCCAAGATCAAGACCCTCGCCGGGGACATCGAGAAGGCTCAGGATCCCGAGATCAAGAAGATGAAGTCCTGGCTCAAGGCATGGGGCAAGCCCGAGTCGGGCAGCAGCATGCCCGGCATGGACCACGGCTCCGACAGCAGCATGCCCGGTATGGATCACGGTTCCGGCAGCTCTGACGACTCGGGCATGCCCGGGATGATGTCCGACAAGGACATGAAGGAGCTGAAGGCCGCCAAGGGCGCGGACTTCGACAAGATGTTCGCGCAGATGATGATCGGCCACCACAACGGGGCGATCGACATGGCCAAGGACGAGCAGAAGAACGGGAAGAACGCCACGGCGAAGAAGCTCGCCGACGATGTGGTGAAGACCCAGACCGCCGAGGTCAAGCAGCTCCAGGGCATGCTCGACAAGCTCTGATCCGATCACCCGCTGACCGTTCCGGGCTCAGCCGGTCACTCCGGTGAGCCCGGGGCGGTCACGCCCACACACTCCTTACTCGGGCCGCGCCCGGTCATGTCCCGGCCCGCCCCCACCATGCAACGAGGACCCATGAAGACGCACCGCGCTGTCCAGGCGGCCACCGCCGTCGCCCTCGGCCTCACACTGGCCGCCTGCTCCAGCGGAGACGGCGACACGGACTCGTCCGATGCCGTCACGACCGTCAGCCACATCCACGGACTCGGGCTGGACCCGTCCGACCAGCGCCTGTACGTCGCGACCCACGAAGGCATCTACACCCCCGGCCCCAAGGGCAATCCCAAGCTGGTGGGCGACAGCAAGGACGACTTCATGGGCTTCACGGTGGCCCAGGGCAAGACCTTTTACGCCAGCGGCCACCCTGCCTCCGGAGCGGACGGTCCCGGCAACAAGGGACTGATCAAGAGCACCGACGCGGGCAGGAGCTGGAGGTCGCTCTCCCTCTCGGGGGAGTCCGACTTCCACGCGCTGGACTACGCACACGGCACCGTCTACGGCTACGACTCCACAGGCGGCCTGCTCCGCACCAGCAAGGACGGCACCACCTGGAAGGACCGAGCGACCCTCCAAGCGCTCGACATCGCGGTCAACCCGGATGACGCCGACCTCGTGCTCGCCACCACCGCGGAAGGAGTCGCCCGCAGTACGGACGGCGGCAAGACCTTCGCCGAGGGCAAGCAGCCAGTGATGGCCTTCCTCTCCTGGAAGGCCAAGAACGCCCTCTACGGCATCGACACCTCCGGCAGGCTGAGCCGCAGCACCGACGGCGGCGCCACCTGGAAGAGGCTCGCCACCGTCCCTGGCGGACAGCCTCAGGCGCTCACCGCCGTCGACGCCCAGCACGTCCTGGCCGCGACACAGAGCGGCGTCTACGAGTCGAAGGACGGCGGCAAGACGTTCACCAAGCGCCTCGCCGTCGAAGCGAGCGGCGGCCACTGACCCCTCGGCGAAACGCCATGTCGGCGCGTGCGGCCTCGGGCCGCCCACCGCCGAAGCGGTGAGCGGCCCGGGCCCTGCGATCTTGATATGGGGTCAGCCGAGGGTGACCGAGCGGGCGAAGGTGGCGTCGGTCTCCTGGGCGATTTCGTTGAGTACGTCGGCGGGGACGTCGCTGTCGACGTTCAGGACGGCGAGCGCCTCACCGCCCGGCACGGACCGGGAGACCTGCATGCCGGCGATGTTCAGGCCCGACTCGCCGAGTACGTGGCCGACGGTGCCGACGATGCCGGGCCGGTCCTTGTACCGCAGGAAGACCATGTGGTCGCTGACCGCGAGGTCGATGGTGTGCTGACCCACCGACACGATCTTCTGGATGTTCCTGGGGCCGGCCAGCGTGCCGGAGACCGCGACCTGCTCACCGCTGTTCAGGGTGCCACGGACGGTCACCACATGGTGGTGGTCGGGGGACGTCGAGCTGGTGGTGTGGCGCACGTCGACCCTGCGTTCCTGTGCGAGCAGTGGTGCGTTGACGTAGGAAACCGCCTGGTCGACGACGTTCTCGAAGACGCCCTTGAGTGCGGAGAGTTCCAGCACCTTGACGTTGTGCCGGGTGATGTCGCCGTAGACCTCGACATCGAGCCGGACCGCGACCTCGCCGGCCAGGGCGGTGAAGATCCGGCCGAGGTTCTCGGCGAGCGGCACGCAGGGGCGGACGTCCTCGGCGATGACACCGCCCTCGACGTTGACCGCGTCCGGGACCAGCTCTCCCGCGAGCGCCAGCCGCACCGACTCGGCGACGGCGATGCCCGCCTTCTCCTGGGCCTCATCGGTCGAGGCGCCCAGGTGCGGGGTGGCCACGACGTTGTCGAACTCGAAGAGCGGGGAGTCGGTGCACGGCTCCTGGGCGAAGACGTCCAGTCCCGCGGCGGCGACGCGGCCCTCCTTGAGCGCGCTGGACAGTGCCTGCTCGTCGACGATCCCGCCGCGCGCGGCGTTGACGATCCGCACCTCCGGCTTGACCTTGTGCAGTGCCTCGTCGCCGATCAGACCGACGGTCTCGGGCGTCTTCGGAAGGTGGACCGTGATGAAGTCGGAGACCTCCAGCAGCTCATCGAGCGAGAGGAGCTTGACGCCCAGCTGCGCGGCGCGCGCGGGCTGAACGTACGGGTCGTAGGCGACGACCTTCATCCCGAAGGCGGACATCCGCTGGGCGACCAGCACGCCGATGCGGCCGAGGCCGACCACACCGAGGGTCTTCTCGCTCAGTTCGACGCCGGTGTACTTGCTGCGCTTCCACTCGCCGTTCTTCAGTGCGGCATTGGCCTGCGGAATGTTCCGCGCGGTGGCGAGGAGCAGGCCACAGGCGAGCTCGGCGGCGGTGACGATGTTGGATGTGGGGGCGTTGACGACCATGACGCCGGCCTTGGTGGCGGCGGAGACGTCGACGTTGTCGAGGCCGACCCCGGCGCGGGCGACGACCTTCAGCTTCTTGGCGGCGGCGATGGCCTCCGCGTCGACCTTGGTCGCGCTTCGCACCAGGATCGCGTCCACATCCGCGATCGCGGGGAGGAGTTCGGCTCGATCGGCGCCATCGCAGAGCCGGATCTCGAAGTCCGGGCCCAGGGCGCCGACAGTGGCGGGCGACAGCTTTTCAGCCAGGAGTACGACAGGTTTCGAGCTCACGGTGGATTTCCATCCCTACTGGTTCGTTGAGGAACGGCCGCCCCGGCGGCCGCATACGGTGCCAGTTCCGGCGCATGGCCGACAGGGAGGACGAAGGAAAGCTCGTCCCCCCTGCCGCGGGACCATGGGTCAGGCAGACACCGACTCGGGCTGTGTCTCGCGCACCGGCGGCGCGAGGCGGCCGGTGCGGTGCAGTCCGTACAGGGCGGCGGCACAGGCCAGGCCGAGTGCGCAGAACGCGATCCACGGGAGCGCGGAGACGCCGGCCGCGCGGGCGGCGTCCAGAGAGGCCCCGGTCAGCAGGTTCCCGAGCGTGATGCCGACGCCGCAGATGGTGTTGTAGAGCCCGTAGTGGGTGGCGACCAGGCGGTCACCGGAGAGCCGGACGATGGTGTCCATCTCGAACGGGTAGGCGATCATCGTCCCCACCGCCAGGAGCAGAGCGGAGAGCGCGGGCGGTACGGCCGCGAGCAGCCACCGCCCCATGCCGCCCTCCGGCACGGGCACGGCCGTCGGTACCAGCAGGGGCACGAACGCCACGCCCATGGTGAGCAGGCCCCAGGCAAGGGCCCGGCCCGGCTCCATGCGGGCCTTGCACCACGCGGTCACCTTGGTCTGGAAGAGGATCGTGCTCAAGCCCGAGACAGCGAAGAGCATCGCCACCGCCGCTGTCCCGGACGTTCCGTCGCCGCCCAGGCGCCGCACTTCCAGCGGCAGGGCGAGATAGACCTGGAACTGCATGACATAGAAGCCGATCATGGCGACCGAGAACAGCAGGAACGGCCGGTTGGCCACGATGGTGCGCCACTGGGACAGCACGCCGTCCTGTTGGCCGCTTCCCTTGGTGGTCGGTGCGTCATGTGCGCGGCGGGCGGGGAGACTGCGGAGCTGCACGATGCTCAGCAGCGCGAAGATCCCGGCCGACACCAGGCAGGCGACGCGGAAGTCGACACCGGTGAGCACCATGCCGACGAGGGGGCCGAGCAGGATGCCGGCCTGGTAGAAGATGTTGAACAGCCCGAACGCTTCGACCCTGCGCTCCCCGGCGTCCGCCGCCAGATAGGCCCTCACCGCCGGGTTGAACAGGGCGCCCGCCAGCCCGGTCGCCGCGGATGCGGCGAGCAGCGCGGGCAGCGCGTCCACCAGACCGAGGGTCGCGAAGCCGACGATGCGGAGCATCAGCCCGGCGATGATCAGCGGCTTGTAGCCGAGCCGGTCGGCCAGGGTTCCGCCGACCAGGAACATCCCCTGCTGGCTGAAGTTGCGTATGCCGAGCACGAGCCCGACGGCCCAGCCGGCCAGCCCGACCGTGCCGGACAGGTGCGCGGCCAAGTACGGCATCAGCATGTAGAAGCCGAGGTTGATGGAGAACTGGTTCACCATCAGCAACTGGACGCTGCGCGGGTAGGAGCGCATCTGCGCCCAGGTTCCCCCGGAACGTGACTGCCGGTCCATCACCGGTCTCCCTCCTCCTGGGTGTCGAACCCGGGGAGCTCTGCGGCGTCGTGCACCTGCGCCGGGTCGGACAGGGTGAGCGGGTCGACCACGGTGGTGCACCGGGTCCAGCGGCTGACTTCCTTTTCGTCCAGGCGGCCGATCGTCTCCGGTTCGACGGGCGGCGGGGAGTCGAGCAGACCGTGGGCGGCGCAGTAGTCGTCGTCGTAGACCGTGCCGAGATAGCGTTGCGGGCCGTCGGGGAAGATGGCCGCGATCTTCGTGTCCGCGGGCAGGGTACGGGCCAGCCAGCCCGCCACCAGGGCGACCGCGCCGACGCTCCAGCCGCCGGTGGCGTAGTGGGAGGTGGCGAGCCGGCGGCAGGTCCACACCGCTTCGGCCGGTGCCACCCAGTGCACCTCGCTGAAATTGTCGTAGGCGACGTTGCGGGGGTAGATGCTTGAACCCAGGCCGCGCATCAGCCGGGTGCGGGCCGGCTGCCCGAAGATGGTCGACCCGATGGTGTCGACGCCGACGAGCTTCAGCTCCGGGTACAGGGCCTGCAACGCTCGGGAGACGCCAGCGGAGTGGCCGCCGGTACCCACGCTGCACACCAGCACGTCGATATGGCCCAGTTCGGAGGCCAGCTCCAGCGCGAGCGGGGTGTAGGCGGTGGTGTTGTCGGGATTGTTGTACTGGTCGGGGCACCACGAGCCGGGGTGCTGCGCCATGAGCTGAGCCACTCGCTCGCGCCGCGCCTGCTGCCAGCCGCCGGTGGGGTGGGGTTCGGAGACGACGTCGACCTGGGCTCCGTAGGTGGTCAGCAGCTGGGTCATGGACCGCTCCAACCCTGGGTCGGTGACCAGGGTGACGGGGTGGCGGTAGACCATGCCGGCCAGAGCCAGTCCCAGGCCGAGGGTGCCGCTGGTGGATTCGATGATCCTGGCGCCGGGGCGCAGATCACCACGGGCGCGGGCCCGCTCGACCATGTACAGGCCGGGCCGGTCCTTGATCCCGCCGGGGTTGAAACCCTCCAGCTTCGCCCAGAACCCCCGGTCAGCGGGGGTGAGGGGATCGGAGATCCGGAGAACCGGGGTGTTGCCCACGAGCCCGGACAGGGCCGAGCGGGCGGGAAGTGTGATCTCGGTTGTGGTCTGCGGGTTCATCTTCCGCTCTCATCGGTGGTGTGACGGGGTTTCGTCGGGCGCGCCGTCCGGTCCAGGAAGAGGCATCCGCCTCGATGACCTGGTGGCAGCACGCGCGGCCCGTGTCGATGGCCGCGAAGGCCCGTCTAGATCCGCCACCGGCAGACGACGGTAAGAGTGGTGCGTCCTGAACGCCGTATCCGGGGTCTGCTTCCTCCGTGTCGAGCGACCCACTGCCGACCGGTCACGGCGGCGGTCACTCCCGCCGCCGCTCCGGCGAGGACGGCCGGGGCCGCGGTGTCCGTGAACAACTGCCGGGCCTGCGGCGGGGCTTGGCTGACCACGTGCGGCGCGCAATGCGCACCGGAGTGTGGATGCGGTCCGTGGGGCATCGCACGCTCGGTGGCCGCCGACGCGAGCGGGGGGAGATCGGCCGAGGCCGAGGGCCGGCCCTGCGTGTGGTTGTCGTCAGCGTGCGAGGCAGAACAGCCGAGCGCCCACAGCAGCAAGACTCCGAGGACGAGGACCAGCAGCCGCAGCAGCCGAGTCCTGGTAGCCGGGCGGCTGATGTGAGCGCGAGAAAGGGGGCGTAACGGCACGGTTCCTCCGGGGAGCGGCCGCCGCTCCCACGGCGTGGGGTGAGCGGCGGATCGGGATCAGCAGGCATCCGAGCAGGCAGGCGCCGAGGAGCGGTCCGTTCAACGCGAGGAAGCGTGGCCACGGACGTCCAGGGAGCCGGGATTTGACCCCATGTGGCCGACCCGTCCCGCAGGGCGGGCTGTCATCTCTCGGGAGAGTGGCGGCCAGTCGGGGACGCCGGAATCTAGACCTGCTGCACCATGGAGACTCCCGAATCCGTCAGCGAAGGAACGGTCGGCTTCGACCGGAAGGGGTCGGGCTTCCCCCATGCAAACGGGTGCGTCGTTGGCACACGGCCCCGTGTGGACAGACTTGGAGCGGCCAGATACAGGTCCTGCTGGGGCTGGCCGGAGACGCAGCCTTCAGCCGGGTGGGGCGGGCCGTCACCCTCGTGCTGGCCGTCGGCTGCCGCAGCGTCAGGCGACGCGCTCGCGACAGCGCCGCCCCCTCCGGACCCGCTCGTGTGACCTTCCTGCATCACGGCGGACGCGTGTGCGGGCGCGGTTGCACCGACCCCTGCGTGCCCCTGGGCGCTCTCCGCGCTCGCGCCGTGCGTGACCAGGACGCCGAGCACCAGCACGGCCAGCCACAGCAGACGCAACGGCCCCGCGGAGCGGGGCCGCGGCATGCCCGAGCGCAACCAAGCCGTAACCATGCCGTGATCGTAACCATTGCCCGGCGGTGCGGCGCAAACTTCCCTCGGAAACACCGCGTTAACATCTGTACACACATTTCACGCAATGGATCAGGCTGATGCTTCGGGTCTCGTGAAACGACAGGTCGTCCCACCCTCGGCACCCATTCGCACGAGCCGCGACCACCTGGCCTCCGCCAGACGTGATCCGCCTCACCCTCAACTGGGGAGAGGCGGACAACGTTATCCATCGATCAGGATCTGACGGGTTGGCTCACCAACGCCCCGATCCGATCCATGTGGGCGTATCCCCATTCGCACAGCGGGCGCAGCGCTTCAGCCAGGCTGGAGCCGTACGGCGTCAGGGAGTATTCGACGTGAGGGGGAAGCTCCTGGAAGTCCTTGCGGACGACAATGCGGTCTGCCTCAAGGTCTTTGAGCGCACCGATCAGCACTTTCTCGGTAACGCCGTCGACAAGGCGGCGCAGCTGGCCGAACCGCTGGGGACCGTGCATGGCGAGCTGCCACAGCACCAGAAACTTCCACCTGCCCCCGACGACGGACAGTGCGGCGTCCAATCCGCAGTAGAACCCACGCTCAGTCATCTGGACATATCCTTCCGTCCGCCACCTACATCAATCCGCTTCGGCGTCAGTGCAGGGTGGCGACCTGGTCGACGGTGAACGGGATCAGCGCCTCCGTGTCCCCGGTGAGGACCTTGCGAGCCCACTCCGGGTCGGCGATCAGGGCCCGGCCGACCGCGATCAAGTCGAACTCGTCCCGCTCCAGCCGGTCCAGCAGGTTCTGGATGCCCGCCACCCCGGTCCGGCTCCCGCTCTCGAACCCCGGCTTGAACGCCTTGTCCAGGCCGACGGAGCCGACGCTGATGGTGGGCTTGCCGGTGAGCTTCTTGGTCCAGCCCGCGAGATTCAGGTCCGAGTCCTCGAACTCCGGCACCCAGTACCGGCGGGTGGAGGAGTGGAAGGCGTCCACCCCGGCCTCCGCGAGCGGGATGAGGACCGCCTCCAGCTCCTGCGGGGTGGTGGCCAGCCGCGCGTCGTAGTTGCCCACCTTCCACTGCGAGGTGCGGAAGACGATCGGGAAGTCGGCGGAGACGGCCTTCCGGCAGGCGGCCACGATCTCGGCGGCGAACCGGGTACGGGCGACCGGGTCACCGCCGTAGCCGTCGGTGCGGCGGTTGGTGCGCTCCCACAGGAACTGGTCGATCAGAAGGCCATGGGCGCCGTGCACTTCGACGCCGTCGAAGCCGGTGCGCTCGGCCGCGGCGGCGGCCTCGGCGAAGGCGGCGATCACCGCGTCCAGGTCGTCCTGGGTCATGGCCTTACCGGCCGGGGCGCCGTCCAGCCCGATACCCGACGGGCCGACCGTCGGGGCGTCGGGGAACGGGCCCGCGCCCTCGGGGCGCTGCACCCCGACGTGGCAGATCTGCGCCAAGATCCGGCCGCCCGCGCGGTGCACCTCCGCCACCACGTTCTTCCAGCCCGCCAGGGCGTCCTCGCCGTGGAACAGCGGCGCCGTGACGCTGTCCCCCGCCGCGTCGTGACGGATGTACGTTCCCTCGGTGACGATCAGCCCGACCCCGCCGGCCGCCCGGCGCGCGTAGTACCGCGCCACATCGGCACCGGGGACGCCGCCCGGCGAGAAGTCGCGCGTCATCGGCGCCATGACGATCCGGTTCGGGACGGTGAGCCCGCGCAGGGTGAACGGGCGGGACAGGGTCTGAGCCGCGCGGTCGGTGGCAGCGCTGCTGGCAGGCACGTGAATGCTCCTCGAAGTAGGACGACGTTTCCAAGGCTCGTGCGCCCGGAGTCGGGACGGGGCTTGACGGCTAGGCCGGTTGCCTACGCCAGAACCGAGGGAACATGCAGTTCCTTCCCGTGGACAAGTACCTACTTTTTTGTAAGTGCCCCCCAGTGTGGGTGTTTTACCTGGTCGTGTGGCAGCTCGCCTCGGAAGGGCTCGCTGTGCAGGATGCAGCCTGCTTTCAGGCCGCTGCGGCCGTGGGCCGTCCTCAGGGCCCGGGCGGCCGCCGGCCGTCTCATCGGCTTCTGCGGACTGCTCCGTGTTCCCAGGCCCAGGCCGCTATCTCGACCCGGTTGCGGGCGTTGAGCTTGGCCTGGATGCGTGCCAGGTATGTTTTCACCGTCGACAGCGACAGGAACAGCTCATTGCCGATCTCCTGGTTCGTGCGGCCCACGGCCACCAGCCGGACGATGTCCCGCTCCCGTTCGCTGAGGCCGGCGTCATCGGACGCCGCGGGCGCCTGCGCCGTCCCGCGTTCCGTCGCTTCCAGCTTCCGCAGGAGCCGCACGGTGACCGCGGGGGAGACGAGGGCGTCTCCCCGCGCTGCCGCCTGGACCGCTTCCACCAGAAGGGCGGGAGAGGCGTCCTTGAGCAGGAAACCGCATGCGCCGTTGCGCAGTGCGGTTCGCACATAGTCGTCCTGGTCGAATGTGGTGATCACGACGACGTTCATCGGGTCGGCCACGCCGGGACCGGCCAGCTGTCGCACAACCTCCAGCCCGTCCAGCCGCGGCATACGAATGTCGACCAGCACGACCCGGGGACGCAGACGACGCGCGAGTTCGATGCACTCCACACCGTCTGCCGCCTCACCGACCACCGTGATTCCTGGCTGCACACCAAGGATCAGGCTGAATCCCATCCGTACCAGTTCCTGGTCGTCGGCGATGACGACGTCAATCTGGGGTTCGTGCACTGACCGTTCCTGTCATCACGGGGCTGGGCTGCGTCGAGACGGCCCAGGTCGCTTCGTCGGAGCCCGGCTCCGGCAGGGCTCGGCCCGGGGTCATGACGGTGCGAGCGGGAGGGCGGCGGAGACTTCCCAGCCGCCGTCGGGCAGCGGCCCGGCGCGCAGGGTGCCGTCGAGGGCCTCGACGCGTTCTCGGAGCCCGAGCAGGCCGAAGCCGCCCCGGCCCCCGGCCGGCGTGAGCGCCCTGCGGTGAGGTGGAGTGTTGGTGACGGTCACGCGCAGCCGCTCGGTGTCGGCATCCAGGCGGACGACGGTGTGCGCGTTCGATGCGTGGCGGCGTACGTTGGTCAGGGCTTCCTGGACCACGCGGTGGGCGGAGGTCTCCATTTCGGGGCTCAGTCGGACCACCCGCGCTGCCGCTGTCGCTTCGAGGCGTGCCGTCTCGGCTTCGGTGGGCCCGGAGCCGGGCGACGCGGCGGCGCAGTGGGCGGACACGAGTTCACCGAGATCGGTGAGCAAGTCGCCGGGCCGCAATGACGTGTTGCTCTCCTCGCGCAGGACGCGGACCAGACGGCGCGTGGATTCCAGGGTCTCGGCACCGGTCCGGGCGATGTTGTGCAGAATAGGCTCGATCTTGTCCGGTGCGGCGGCCTGGATGGACAAGGCGGCGTTGGCCTGCACGATGATGCCGGTCATGTGATGGGCGATGAGATCGTGCAGATCGCGGGCCAGGGCGAGGCGCTCCCCGTAGCGGACCTCGCGGGCCGTACGCTCTCTCCGCGCTTCCAGGGCTCGGATGGTATAGCCGAGCGTGATGAAGATGGCGAGGGCGACGGTCAGCACATAGCCGCCGCCGGTGAACGCCTGCCACGACCCGGCCCGCAGGGGAAGCAGAAGTACGGTCACGCTGATCAGGACGGTTTCCGCCACCGCGGCGGCCGGTCGGCCGGGTTGGGCTGAGGTGCGCAGGGCCATGCACAGCAGGCCCAATGTCTCCAGTGCTCCCCACCACGCCATGGTGCTCTGCGCGATCAGGCTCCAAGCGGTCAGCGCCAAGGACGGTGAGACCGCGACGGCGACGCACGTGCCCAGCGACGGCGACCAGGGGGTCTCGGCGACAGCCAGGGCGATCAGGGGGCCGGTGGCCACGACGGGCAGCCAGGCGGTTCCGGACGTCATGGAAGCGCTCGTGACCACGGCGATGTCCGCCAGCCAGGTAAGAGCGAACGCGAACAGGCCGCTGACGGTGATCAGCCGTCTGACGTGCGGAGTACGCGGAAGATGTCGATCCACGATGCTCAGCGTAGGAGGACGGATGGGCGCGCGGCTGTCGGCCGAACGACCGACAGCCGCGCGCCCACCCGGTACGTAGGGCTGACGTGCCGCCCCGGGCGCCGGGCCGACGATGGTGATCGCGGGCGGTCGGCGACATCCATCAAGGGTCGGCCTGTGACCAGCGCGCCGTCCCAGGAAGCGGCGTGTGCGGCACTGCCCTGTCCCGACTTCCCGTCCCAACATCGCATAAGTAGAAAGTTCTCCGCACCCTCATGGCCACCTTCTTGCACTGGATCGGTCGGACCGCTTTCAAGCGGCGCTGGCTGGTGCTTCTCTTCTGGGGCATCGTCGTTGCCGCGGTGGGCGGCGCCGCCGCGCAGACCACCAGCGGTTCGTCGTCCGCCATCACCCTGCCCGGCACCGAGTCACAACGCGCGAACGACCTGCTGGGCGACAAATTCCCCGAGGTCAACGCGAGCGGCGCCACCGCCCGCGTGGTGCTGCGGGCCCCGCACGGGGAAAAGATCACGAGCAAGGGCAACCATGCCTCGGTGGCCACGACCCTGAAGAACCTGGCGGCCTCCTCTTCCCGGGTCAGCACCGTCAGCGACCCCTTCAAGAGCGGAACCATCAGTAAGGACGGTGCGACCGCCTACACCACGGTCACGTACCGGATCACGGCCGCGGAGCTCACCGATCGTGACCATGAGCGATTCGACGACGCTCTGAGCGAGGGCAGGAAGACCGGGCTGACGGTCGAAGCCTCCGGCAACGCGGTCGCCACGGAAGAGGAAGGCAGCTCGGCCGAAGCCATCGGCTTCGCTCTGGCGGCGGTCATCCTCCTCATCACCCTCGGCTCATTGATCGCCGCGGGTCTTCCGCTGCTGACGGCCGTGGTCGGAGTGGGCATCAGCCTCTCCGCGATCACAGCGCTGAGCTCCGTCTTCGATCTCAACAGCAGCACGTCGGCACTCGCCTCGATGCTGGGCATCGCGGTCGGGATCGACTACGCGCTGTTCATCGTCTCCCGCTACCGCTCCGAACGTGCCGCGGGCCACGACGCCCGCGAGGCAGCGGGCCGGGCGAACGGCACCGCGGGGTCGGCCGTCGTCTTCGCCGGCCTCACCGTCATGATCGCCCTCGTCGGCCTGGCCGTGGTCAACCTCCCGGTGCTGACCGCCATGGGCATCACCGCCGCCGGAGCCGTCGCCGTCGCCGTCCTCGTCGCCATCACGCTGATCCCGGCCATGCTCGCCTTCGCCCCCGAACGCGTCCGCGGACGTTCCCGCGACCGCGCGGAGGGCCGCGACAGCCGTGAGACCAGGGCGCGGTTCGGCCGACGGTGGGTCACGGCGGTGGTGCGCCGACCGGTGCGGGTTCTCGTCCCCGCTGTGGCGGCACTGATCGTGGTGGCGCTCCCGGTCACCGGGCTGGAACTCGGACTGCCCGACGACGGCTCCAAGCCGCCGTCCACCACCCAGCGCAAGGCATACGACATGCTCGCGCAGTCCTTCGGAAAGGGCTTCAACGGCCCCCTGACCGTGGTCGTCACCGACCAAGCCGCGGCCACCGCCAAAAAAGCCGCCGCCACCATGGGCTCGAAGATCCGCGAACTGGACGACGTGGCCGTGGCGACCCCCGCCGTGTTCAACACCTCCGGTGACACGGCCATCATCACCGTCATCCCCGACAGCGCGCCGTCCGACGACGCGACCAAGGACCTCGTCGCCAACATCCGCTCCCTGGCAACGACCACGGAGCGCTCCATCGGCGCCCAGAGCATGGTCACCGGCACCGCCGCGCTGAACATCGACGTCTCCGACAAGTTCAGCGCCGCCCTGATGCCCTACCTCCTGGTCGTCGTCGGACTGGCCTTCCTGGTCCTGATCCTCGTCTTCCGCTCCCTGCTCGTGCCGTTGAAGGCGGCACTGGGCTTCCTGCTGTCAGTCCTGGCCTCGCTCGGTGCCGTGGTCGCCGTCTTCCAGTGGGGGTGGCTGGAGGACCTGTTCGGCGTCGAACAGCCCGGGCCGATCATGAGCCTGATGCCCATCCTCACCGTCGGCATCGTCTTCGGCCTGGCCATGGACTACCAGGTCTTCCTGGTCACCCGCATCCGTGAGGCATACGTCCACGGCGCCGATCCGCGTCAGGCCGTCGTCACGGGGTTCGAGCACAGTGCCAAGGTCGTCACAGCCGCGGCCCTCATCATGATCTGCGTGTTCGCGGGCTTCATGAGCTCCGCCGACTCCGTCATCGCGGCCCTGGGACTCGGTCTCGCGGTCGCGGTCGCCCTCGACGCCTTCATCGTCCGCATGACCATCGTGCCGGCGGTCCTGGCTCTCCTCGGCCGCCGGGCGTGGTTTCTGCCCGCCTGGATCGACCGCGTCCTGCCCATCGTCGACATAGAAGGCGAAGGGTTGGCCAAGTCCCCGGCGGTCGGCGTGCGGCCAGAACCCGCGACCGAACTCAGCCCCCGGCACTGACCCGATCCGCGGATGACAGCGGCGCACACCAGCCGGGGCAGCGGATCGCAGACCTTTGGGGTGGGCCCCATGGGTTGCTGACCGTGCCGAACACTTCGATCTCCGGCCGGTTCGTACCGCCGGCCGCTCAGGCGCGCCGCAGCGTCGTGGTGGCGATCTCCAGGAAGTCGCGCAGCAGTTGGTTCTCGCGCCGGTCCGCGGCGACGGCCAGACAGGTCTCGGCCCCCGGGGCGTCCGTGACGGGAAGGTGGACAAGGCCGGGGCGGGAGTAGGAGCGCGCGGCGCTGATGGAGATGAGCGCGATGCCGTGCCCGGCGGCGATGAGCTCGAACTTCTCCTCGATGGAGGACATCGGCCGTGTCGTCGCGGTGATCATCTTCTCGCCGTCCAGGTCGGCGCAGGTGAGCTTCTCGCGGCGCGCCAGCGGATGCGTCGCGGGCATGCAGGCGACCCTGGGCTCGTGGCCGATGGGGATGGTGCGCAACCCCGAGTCGTCGAAGGGCTGTCGCAGGTATGCGACCTGGGCCCGGCCGTCCCGGAGCGGCGCGTCCGCCTGCCACCAGTGGGCCGGGACGACGTCGGTCTCGACGTCCGGGTGGCGCGAGGTGAAGGCCCGGATCGCGGCCGACACATGCAGCCCGGGGGAGAAGGCGACAACGAGGCGCTGGGCGCCCCGCTCGGCGTCGTGTACGCGCCGCACCGCCGCGTCGACCGCCCCGAGGATCCGCTGCGCCTCCTCGTGGAGCTGCTTCCCGGCGGGGGTCAGCTCCACGCTGCGGGTGGTCCGTATGAGCAGGGCGCACTCCAACTCCCGCTCGAACGCCTTGATCTGGCGGCTGAGGACCGGCTGGGCGATGAAAAGCTGCTCCGCGGCCCGGCCGAAGTGGCGGTGCTCGGCCACCGCGGCGAAATAGCGGAGCTTGCGCAGATCGAGATCCATGCCCTTAAGGTATCAATCGCCGGAGAAGGTATTGGACGCTACGGGTCGCCCGCGCCGAGACTCATCACATGATCGTGATTACCGCTCCCACCGGCCAGATCGGCGGCCGGGTCCTGGGAATCCTGCTCAACGAGGCCCCCGAGCGCGGCGAAGAGCTGCGTGTCATCGTGCGCGACCCGGGGAAACTCCCCGACGCCGTCCGCGACCGCGTCGACGTCGTCACCGGATCGCACGGTGACGCCGAGGTCGTCGACCGGGCCTTCGCCGGCGCGGACGCCGTCTTCTGGCTGGCCCCGCCGCACCCCCAGGCACCGAGTCTGGACGACGCCTACTCCGGGTTCACCCGCGCCGCCGCGAAGGCGTTCACCGTCCACGGGGTCGGACACGTCGTCGGCGTCTCGGCGCTCGGCCGCGGCACTCCCGCCGCCGGCCGCGCCGGGCATGTGACGGCGTCGTTGGCCATGGACGACCTCATCGCGGGGACGGGCGTGGCCTACCGGGCGCTCGCCTGCCCCAGCTTCATGGACAACCTGCTGCGGCAGGTGGCCTCGATCCGCGACGACGGCGTGTTCACCGACACCGCCGCCGCCGACCGCACGGCACCGACGGCCAGCACCGGAGACATCGCCGCGGCCGCCGCCGGTCTGCTGCTCGACCGCTCGTGGACGGGGACGGGCGAGGTCCCGGTGCTGGGCCCCGAGGACCTTTCGGCGAACGACATGGCGCGCATCATGTCCGAGGTGCTCGGCCGTCCGATCCGCTACCGGCGGCAGTCGCTGGAGGACCTCCGCGCCGCGTTCACCCGGCGCGGCGTCGGCGACGCCATCGTGCAGGGCTACGTCGACATGATGCGCTCCAAGGACGACGGCATCGACGAGGGCGTGCCGCGCACCCCCGAGACCGCCAGTCCGACGACCTTCCGCCAGTGGTGCGAAGAGGTCCTCAAACCGGCGGTCCAGGCGTGAACGCCCCCAGGACCGCGCTCATCGTCGGCGCGTCCCGCACCCTCGGACTCGGCCTCGCCACCGAGTACGCGCACCGCGGCTGGAACGTCATCGGCACCGTCCGGGGCGAGCGGCGCACCGGCCTCCACGACCTGGCCGAGGCGTCCGGTGGCCGGGTCACGGTCGAGTCGGTGGACATGACGAAGCCGGAGGAGATCGCCGCGCTGCGCGAGCGCCTGGCGGAGCGCACGCTCGACCTGCTGTTCGTCAACGCCGCCATCACCAGGGGCAACATTCCGATCGGCGACGTTCCGACGGAGATGTTCACCGAGGTCATGGTCACGAACGCGCTCAGCCCGATGCGCGTGGTCGAGTCCCTCCGCTCGCTGGTCGCCCCGACCGGGACCATCGGCGTCATGTCCTCACGCCAGGGCAGCCTCGGCATGAACACCAAGGGCGGCCAGGACGTCTACCGCGCCAGCAAGTCCGCCCTGAACCAGCTGATGCGCAGCTACGCCGCCCGGTACGCCGAAGCCGCGCACACGCTGCTGCTCATGTGCCCCGGCCACGTCCGCACCGAACTGGGCGGGCCCGACGCGCCGTTGAACATCGACCAGTCCATCCCGGGCGTGGTGGACACGATCGAACGGCACAGCGGCGAACCGGGCCTGAAATTCCTCAACCACCAGGACCAGCTGGTGCCCTGGTAGCCCAGGGAGTAGCCGCCGCACCCGGGTGCGGCGGTACCCGGGCCCTTCCCTCAGCCGGCCCGCATCCTTTCGTACAGCGTCGGGTCATGGGCGCAGATGATCGTCAGGTCGGGTTCCGCGCGCCGGTACAGCTCGCCGAGGCGGGCGTGGTTGGCGCGGACCTGTCTCCGGTCGTACGCGACGGCCGCCTCCATGGCGCGGAGGGCCGCGGGCACGGGGGCGCGGCCGTCGAGGGTGCCGGGGTGGTAGAAGGCGTCCCCGGCGTGCAGGATCCAGCGGGTGCCGGTGTCGACCGCGACGCAGGCGTGGCCGCGGGTGTGGCCGGGGAGGGCGACCAGGACGATGCCGGGCGCGACGGAGTCGAGCTCCTTGGCGGCGGCGAACCCGCGCCATGCCTCGCCGTCCGGGCTGTGTTCGACGACGCTCGGGCCGTGCGCCCACTGGGCCGGGCGGAAGCGGAGGCGTTCGCGCCAGGAGGGGGCGTGGATCGCGCCCTGTGCCTCGGCCGCGGTGACGTGGACGGTGGCGTGCGGAAAGTCGGCGAGGCCGCCGATGTGGTCGGCGTCGAAGTGGGTGAGGACGATGTGGCGGACGTCGTCGCGCCGGAAGCCGAGCCGTTCGACCTGGCGGGCGGCGGTTTCTTCGGGGTCCAGGGCCGGTTTGGTGTAGTGGCGGGCCGGGCCCACGCGGCGGCCTCGGGTGGCGATGTCCATGAGGCCGAAGCCGGAGTCGACGAGTACGAGCCCCTGGACGTCCGTCTCGATAAGAAGGACGTGGCAGACCAGCTTCGGTCCGCCGCGCAGGCGCATGGTGCCGCAGTTGAGGTGGTGGACCTTCACGACAGGTCCGCCTTCGGCGTGTTGACGAGGGCGGGGTGCGGGGTGCCGCCGGCTTCCCTCAGAAGTCCGCGCAGACAGCGGAAGGCCAGGGGCCAGTTGCGCGGGATGCGCAGATTCAGGCCGCCGATCAGCTGTTTCAGCAGCGTGAGGCTGTCGAAGTAGATCCGCTCGCAGATGAGGTTCTCGGCCCCGTCTCCGTCGTCCTCGAAGATGAAGTACGCGGTCATGCGCACTCGGAAGCGGTTTCCGGTGGGCGGGATCGCGCCCAGCGGGCCGAGGTGGGTGCCCAGCAGCCAGAATTCGACGATCACGGCGTCGCCGGAGTGGCGCAGGGCGATGATCTCGTGGTCCTGGTCGGGGAAGGCACGGCGACTGTCGCGGTAGTAGCCGCGCACCGCCGCGTCGCCGTCGTGGACCGTCATCGTGGGGATCAGCTCGTAGCGCGGATGCGGGAAGGTGGCCAGGACGTCGTCCCACTCCTGGCGGACCTCGTCGTGGAAGTGGTCCAGGACCAGCTTCTGGCGGGACGCGAGGATGTCGTCGCTGATCACGGTGGTCATCGGTGAGTCACTGCCTTGTGGGTGAAGGTGGGGCCGGTGCCGGGGTTGGTCCAGGCGGCGGTCAGCTCGCTGGAGGGGAAGAACTGAAGGAAGCGGGGGTCGGCCTGGGCGCGGTCGACGAGCGTCTTCTCGATGACGAGCGAGTTGTACTGCTCGGCGGTCGTCTCGATGGTGTTGGCGTTGAGGACGACCTCCTGCTGCCAGGCGCGGGCCCAGCGGGCGATGCCGGGCATGCGGGAGTGCTCGGGGGTCAGACACTCGGCGGCGATGGCGTTCTCACTGGACGCCCAGATGCCGCTGGAGGTGTTCAGCAGGAGGGTCTGGTTGCCCAGTACGTGGCCGGGGGTGGAGATGACCGCGACACCGGGGCCGAGGAGCAGCGAGCCGTCGACGGCGAGGAAGGCCTCGGGACGCACATCCCGATAGGTCTCGGGCTGGTACCAGGGCCGCTGGAGCGGGTGGAGCTCGGACATGGCCAGCAGCTCATGTCGCTGCACGATCACCTTGGCGCGGGGGAACACCGGCTCGACCGGAGCGTCGCCGAGGTCCGGCTGGGGTGTGCTGGTGCCGATCCACCGGCGCAGATCCTGGGTGTGCAGATGGTCGAAGAGGAGATAGTCGACATCCTCGGGCGCGATGCCGAGCCGGGCCAGATGCCCGAGGACGGTGCCGTGTTCGGTGACCATCAGGGATCGCACCGGGCCGGGTGTGCGACGGGCCAGTGCGGCGAAGTACGGGGTGTTGCGGCCGAGTTGGACATCGCTCGGCTCGAACAGCAGCACCCGCCGGCGCCCGTCGCTCTCGGTCCAGCGGATGACGAGCATCCGGTTGGTGATGGCGAGGAACGGGGCGATGGCCCGGGAGGCGCGGAAGAGGCCGAATCTCGTCGGATAGGGGAGGGTCACCAGGTCGCAGGTGGTGACGGTGTCCGGGGTGCCGGTCGCCGCGAACTCGGTGCGCAGCGCCTCCGCCCGGGTGCGGGCCCACACGAGCTGTGTGCCGTGGCCGCCGGGTATGTCCGCGAGGCCGTCGAGGGTGGTGATCGGGGTGCCGAGCGTGGGCATGTCGAGGATGTCGGTGTCCTGCCAGGCGAGTTTCATCGGTCGAGTCCTTCTTCCCCGGTCAGCTCGTGACCCCGGTGCGATCGCCCACGGCGACACTTGCACTGCAAGTCTTGTGGGCCGGAACGCTAGACTTGCGGCGTAAGTGATGTCAAGGGAGGGTGACGCATGGCGGCGCGAGGAACCGGCCGGGGCAGGCGGGTCGGCCTGACCCGCGAGAAGGTGGTCGCGGCGGCGGTGACGATGATCGACCGCGATGGCCCCGACGCCTTCTCCCTGCGCAAGCTGGCCACGGAGCTCGACATCGAGAACATGTCGCTCTACAACCACGTACCGAACAAGGAGGCCCTTCTCGACGGCGTCGCCGAAGCGCTGCTGGCCGGTATCGCCTTTCCCGAGGAGGAGGGCGGGTCATGGCAGAAGCGGATCCGGGCGCACGCCGCCGCCTTCCGTGCGGCCGCCAAGCGGCACCCGAAGGCTTTCCCCCTGGTGCTGACCCGGCCCACGCAGTCGCCCGCCGCCCTGGAGGCCATGCGCTCCACGCTGGCCTGCCTCGACGAACTCCGCCTCGCCCCCGAGGAGATGGTCCACGTCCTGCGCGGCTACACCGCCTTCATGGTCGGCTCGATCATGCGCGAACTGGGTTACGCCATCTATCTGGGCGCCATGGATAGCGATCAGGTCCAGCAGCGCACCGAAGCCATCGCGGCCTCCGGTGATCCGATTCTGACCGCGACCGCGCCCTATCTGGCCGACAGCGATCACGACGCGGAGTTCCAGTACGGCCTGGAGCTGATGATCTCCGGCCTGGCCGCCAAGGTCGGCGTTCCCTACGAGGCCCCGGCCGCGCGTCTCAGCTCGATGTGATGTGTCACGAGTGCGTATCCGTCTTGCGGTGGGGCGCCCACCTGGGGATGTGTGGCGTCGCGGCTCGCCTAGAGTGCCGATCATGTCTCAGTCAAAGATCTTCAAGAACCCTGTTCAGCACCCACGGTCCACCTCGATACCGTCCCGGCGGATGAAGAAGACCCTGATCGCGGCCGTCGGCATCGGCATGGCCGTCGCGTTGAGCGGCTGCAACGAGGACACCGGCAGCGCCACGGACAAGGACACCGGCGCCGCGGAGTCGAAGGCGCCTTCCGCGGGGTCGTCCCAGTCCTCGGCCCCGGCGAGCCCCTCGGGCGATCAGCCGTTGTTCACGGGGTGGCAGACGCAGACCTCGCAGAAGCACCACTTCCGTTACGACGTGCCCGCCAAGGCCGAGAAGTGGAAGACTCTCGACGAGGAGACGGCCCTCTCCTACACGGACGAGAACGGTCAGCCGATCGTCGTCATGACCGCGGCCGGCAACTACCGTGAGGGCGGCTGCGCGTCGAGCCCCAACCCCAAGGCCGTCGGCGAGGCGGGCAAGGGGCAGCTCGCCACCGTGGGCACCACGGGCGGCGGCAAGGACGGCTCGCTCCAGGAGAACGCCCGCAACTGGGCGGGGAACTGGGGCTTCGCCGCGTACGGCGGCGCGGACCACAAGCCCAAGATCAAGGTCAGCGAGCCCAAGCCGTGGAAGCAGGGGGGTATTGACGGCTACACCGCGACCGCCCAGGTCACCGTCACCAACCGGCCGAGCTCCTGCGTTCCGCCGAAGGCCGTCGTGCACAGCATCGCGCAGAAGCTCCCGGACGGGACGATGCACGGCTGGGTGATCTACGCGGACCAGGGTGTTCCGAAGGCGCTGACGGATGCCCAGATCAAGAAGATCATGAGCACCGTCCGGTCCACCGGCAGCTGACCACCGGCCGGCTGCCGGGCAGGGCGTGCCGCCAGGCCACGGAGCCGTACGGGGGTCGCCGGAGGTTCGGGTGCCGGACCCGGAAACGGGTCCGGCTCACCATCTCTTATAAGTATTTTTCGGATTGCGGATATTTTTTCGTGGTAGCTGCCGCGGAACCTCTCCAGTAGATTCCTGCTCGTGCGCGCACGGGAACGGCCGTGAAAATCCAGCGGGTTGCTTCCTGTTTTCCGTGCGCGACGTCAACGGAAGCCCATAGGCGTGATGGAGATCGTGGCAGTGCAGAGACGAGCGATGAATCTGATGGCGGCCGTGGTATGCGCCGGTGCCGTCGTGGTGGGTGCCGGTGCTCCGGCGAATGCGGTGGAGTCCGAGCCGGAAGTCATTCCGATCGACCTCCTGCTGGCCGGATCCTATGCGGATTCGGTCCGGGATGCGATGGGCATATGGAACAAGGCCGTTCCGGGAATCAGGTTCGTCGAGCAGGACACCCCGGCGGCTTTACGGGTCAAGGAATACACGACCGCGAACGGAACCGGTTCCCACGCCTTTGTCAATGGTTTGGGCAGGGGCTGGGTCTACCTCGAAACCGGGGATGCCCAGAAGTACAAGCCGTCCCGTATCGCCGTGCATGAACTGGGACACATTCTGTCGCTCAGCGACCTCGGACCGGGCAGCGTCTGCTCCAAGGTGATGTCCGGCGCCTGGGCCGGCCCCGAGTGCACCAACGATCAGCCGGACGCGGAAGAAGCCGCCGAAGTCGCGGATTTCTTCGCCGCGCACGATGTCGGTGACCCGGTACCGGGCTGGGGCACTCCCTCGGAGGGCTGAACACGCCGTCCGCGTGGCCGACCGCCCGATTCGGTCGGCCACCCGCCGTACCGCCCACCCGCCGTACCGGCCGCTCACCTCCGGCGCTCTCGCGCGCCGGGACGTATTGATCAAGCTCTCAACTGGCTGTTCCGCCTCGGGGAGGCATGCGCATGCCTCCCAACGGGCGGGAACCGATGCCATATCCGCCACGACTACTGGACCGGGGTGACGTTCCCTCCCCCTGTGGCAAGCGGATCCAGGAGTTTCGATGCGTTCTCGTGTGTGGTGGGGTGCGACGGCCGTCGTGCTGGGCGGCCTCCTCGTGGCGGGCTGTGGCGACGGAGACGGCAGTGGGGACGGCGACACGGCGGGCGCCGGCGCCGAGCAGCCCGCCACCGGCGGCTACCCCGTCACCGTCACCGACTGCGCGGGCGCCGAGACCACGTTCTCGAAGGCACCCGAGAGGATCGTCACCAGTAACGCCTCCAGTCTGGAGCTGCTGCTCCGCCTGGGCGCCGGTGACAAGGTGATCGGCACCGGTTTTCCGCCCGGCAAGGGCACGCTGCCCGGTGAACTCGGCGCGCGGGCGCGGAAGGTGAAGGTGCTCGCCCGATCCGTGATCCCGAAGGAGAAGCTCCTCGGTTCCGGCGCGGATGTGTACATCGACACCTTCGCCTCGATGAACATGGGCGGCGGCATGGGCGACGCTCCGACGGAGGAGGAGTACGAGGCGGCCGGGATCAAGCACATCTACCTCAAGTCCACCGCCTGTGCGGCGCGGAAGAAGCGCGCGCTGACCGGGTTGTCCGCGGTGGAGGCCGACATCACCTCCCTCGGCGCGGTCACCGGCACGAGCGCGAAGGCGAAGGAACTCGTCGACGGCATGAAGAAGAAGGTGGGCGCCGTCCAGAAGGCGGTCGGCGGGACGGCGGAGGACGAGCGGCCGACGTACTTCTTCTTCGACTACGACGCCGGTACCAAGCAGCCCATCGCCGTATGCGGGAGGCAGCTCGCCAACGCGGTGATCACTCTGGCCGGTGCCCGCAATGTCTTCGCCGACTGCGACGGCGACTACCAGCAGGTCGGCTGGGAGGATGTCATCTCCAGGAACCCGGACTGGATTCAGCTGGGCGTCCGGGACCGGGGCAGCGAGGCGGCGAACGAGAAGGCGTTCGACGAGGCGCGGACGTGGCTCGAGTCGAACTCCGCCACCAAGGGCCTGAAGGCCGTCAAGGAAGGCCACTTCCTGCGCATCGGCTCCGAGCAGACCACCATCGCCGGCGTCGAGAACGCCGACACCGTCCAGAAGATCGCCAAGACCCTCTACCCGGGCAAGGTCGGCTGACCGTGCTCGATGTCACGGTGAGCGGGAAGGGCACCGACGACGGCGCCGCCGACGCCGCCGCGCGCACGCGGCGTTCGGTGCCCGCCGGGCCGTCGGCGCTGCTCCTCGCGGTCGCGCTGCTCGCGGCCCTCACGGCGGCGGTCGCCTGGGGCTCCACGTCGATCCCGCCGGGCGAGGTGTGGAGCGTGGTCTGGCGCAGGCTGACCGGTCATGCCCCCAGGCCCGGCACGAATGACCTGATCGTCTGGCAACTGCGCCTTCCTCGCGCCCTGCTGGCCGCGCTGGTGGGCGCCGGACTCGGACTGGTCGGTACGGCGATGCAGGCTCTCGTCCGCAACCCGCTGGCCGACCCGTACTTCCTGGGCGTCTCCAACGGCGCCTCACTCGGCGCCGTCGCCGCCATCGTGCTCGGCCTCGGCACCGGGGGCGCCCTGGGGCTCGGCCTGTCCGCTGCCGCGTTCGCGGGAGCCCTGGCCACCTTCGCCCTCGTCTGGGCGGTGGCCCGGCGCGGCGGGGGATTCGCGCCGCTCAGACTGGTGCTCGCCGGGGTGGCCATCGGACAGTTCCTGTCCGGCTTCACCAGCTACCTCGTCCTCCAGGCCGGGGACGAGCAGCAGACGCACAGCGTGCTGTTCTGGCTCATGGGCAGCCTGGGCGGCGCGAGCTGGCCCCTGCTGGCCGCCCCGGCGGTGGCGGTTCCGGCGGTCCTGCTGCTGCTCCAGGCCAGGGCCCGAGGGCTCAACGCGCTGCTGATGGGAGATGAGACGGCCGCCGGGCTCGGCATCGACGTCGTACGGCTGCGCCGTGAGCTGTTCGCCGTCACCAGCCTGCTCACCGGCGTCCTCGTCGCGGTCTCCGGGGCCATCGCCTTCGTCGCGCTCATGGTCCCCCACGTCTGCCGTCTGGTCGTCGGCGGTGACCACCGTCGCCTGCTGCCGCTGTCGGCGCTCTTCGGCGCGCTGCTGCTGGTGGTGGTCGACCTCGTGTGCCGCACGGCCATGGAGGCGCAGGAACTGCCGGTCGGGGTCGTCACCTCGCTGATCGGCGCTCCGGCGCTGCTGTATCTGCTGGACCGGCGGTTGGGGAGCGGGAGTTGAGGAACGTACGGAGGGCGGGAGACGCGGTGCTGCCCGAGGAAGTGGGAGCCGGGGACGGACCGGGGGAGCGCCGGTTGCGGATCGACATCGAGGACCTGAATGTCGCGTACGCCGGACGCACGGTGGTGGCCGGCGCCCACCTCATCGCGGCCGCGGGCGAGATCACCGGCCTGGTCGGGCCCAACGGCAGCGGCAAGTCCACGCTTCTGCGGACCGTGTACCGGCACCTGAAGCCGGCCTCCGGGCGCGTTCTGCTCCAGGGCACCGACATCCGCGAGCTGAGCCCCGCCCGCTCGGCCCGGCACATCGCCGCCCTCCCGCAGGAGCGCGGTGAGGACTTCGAGCTGACCGTGCGCGAGGTCGTCGCCATGGGGCGCACCCCCTACAAGCTGGCGTTCGCAGGGGAGGACGCCAACGACCGGGACATGGTCGCCCGTGCCCTCGCCGATGTCGGCATGGCGCACCATTCCGCCCGCCGCTTCACCGAGCTGTCCGGCGGCGAACGCCAACGCGTGCTGCTGGCCCGCGCGTTCGCACAGGCGGCGGACGTCCTGGTCCTGGACGAGCCGACGAACCACCTCGACATCCGCCACCAGGTCGAACTGCTCGCCCTGCTGCGCGGCCGCCGCCGTACGACCCTGGTCTCGCTGCATGACCTCAACGCCGCCGCTTCGGTGTGCGACCGGCTCCACGTCCTGCACGAGGGCCGCGTGGTCGCCTCCGGCGCACCCCGCGACGTGCTGCGACCGGCTTTGCTGGCCGAGGTGTTCGGCGTGCGCGCGGCCGTGGTCGAGCACCCGCTGACCGGGGACCCGCTGATCGCCTTCGACCACCGGGAGGGCGCATGACGGACGACGCTTCCGGCGCGGAGCGGCGCGGGGACGCACCGGAGCGGCCCGGGGACGTACCCGAAGTCCACGACCGCTGGCTCCTGGTGTCCGTGGCGGGCGTCCTGTCGTTCGTGGCGATGCTCGACATGAACATCGTGAACGTGGCGCTCGCGGACATCTCCGAGGGCCTGGGGGTGTCGGCCGCGACGGCGCAGTGGGCGGTCCTGGGCTATCAACTCCCCGTCGTCGCCCTGCTGTTGCCCGTCGGCCACTGGCTCGACGACATGGGTGTCCGCCCCGCGCTGCTGGCCGCGACCGCCGGCTTCGGGCTGTGCGGCGC
This sequence comes from Streptomyces sp. NEAU-174, assembly GCF_052665095.1. Lineage (NCBI taxonomy): Bacteria > Bacillati > Actinomycetota > Actinomycetes > Kitasatosporales > Streptomycetaceae > Streptomyces > Streptomyces sp. NEAU-174. The sequence continues at coordinate 67,424 of NZ_JBQTCE010000014.1, forward strand.
GCTCGCCGCCGCGTCCCCCTGGGCGTTCTGGCTGATCGCCGCCCGGATCGGACAGGGCGCGTGCGGCGCCGTGCTGTTCGTGCTGATGCCGGTGCTGGCGGTCCGCTCCGTGCGGCCGGAGCTGCGCGGGCGCGCGATGAGCGTGCCGGCGACCCTCGGCCCCCTGGGCGCCGTCGTCGGACCGGCGGCCGGAGGGCTGCTCCTGGACCATCTGGGCTGGCGCTGGATCTTCCTGGTCAAGATCCCGCTCTGCCTGGTGGCGCTGGCGGTGGTGTGGCGGGCGATGCCCCGGGGCGGGCGCCTGCGCGGTCCTGGCCGGCGCTCCCTCGCCGATGCGGCCCTGGTGGCCACCGGAGTAACGATCCTGCTGCTGTCCCTGACCCTGGGTTCCGTCGCGCCTGCCTGGCTCGCCCTCGTCGCCGTACCGCCGCTGTGGTGGTGGCTGCGGGGCCCGGGCGGCCGTCCGGTGACCGGTCTGCTGCGGGCCGCGGGGCTGCTGCGGGTGCACGGCGCGGTGCTGGCGCTGGCGGTGGGCTTCGCCGCCATGCACTACGTGGTCGCCCTGCGCCTCCAGCGCGACGAGGACGTCAGCGCGACCACCACGGGCCTGACCGTGCTCGCCTTCCCCCTCGGCATGGGGCTGGCGGGCCCCCTCGGCGGACGGCTCGCCGACCGCTGCGGTGCCAGGCCCGTCGCGGTCACCGGCGCCGCCCTGACCGCCACCGGACTGCTGCTGCTCGTCCTGCCGGGCGCAGGCTGGTCCCCGCCCGAGGTGGCCTGGCGGCTGGTCCTGGCCGGACTCGGCATGGGGCTGACCGGAGGACCCACCCAGGCTCTGGTCATGGGCGCCGCTCCGCCGGGCCGCGCCGCCACGGTCGGCTCCACGGTTCAGCTCGCCCGCAGCCTCGGCTTCACGCTCGGCCCGGCACTGGCCACGGCGGCCTGGAGGCTGACGGGCCCGGACGGCGGCGCACGGACGGGCCTGGCGCTGGCCGCCACCGCCGCCTGCCTCGCCGTGCCACTGCTCGCCCTGCCCGCCCGGGGCCCGGCGAGCCTCCCCGGAAGCGCCACCGACGCGGCACCCGCCGCACCCCGCTGAGCCATCGATCCTTAAGCCCTCACCGAGGAGTCGTACCCATGTGCGGAATCACCGGCTGGGTGTCCTTCCACAGGGACGCCCGCACCCAGGCCCCGGTCATCGAGGCCATGACCGCCACGCTCACCCCGCGCGGGCCCGACGCGGGCGGAGTCTGGCTCGGCGAGCACGCCGCGATCGGCCACCGCCGCCTGGCCGTCATCGACATCGAAGGCGGCGTACAGCCGATGACCGACCGGCCGGAGGTCCCGACGAGCGTCCTCACCTACAGCGGTGAGATCTACAACCACCATGAGCTCCGCGCCCGGCTGAGGAACCTGGGCCACGAGTTCCGCACCCGCAGTGACACCGAGGTGGTGTTGCGCGCCTACGCCGAGTGGGGCGAGGCGGTCGCCGATCACCTGGACGGCATGTTCGCGTTCGCGGTGTGGGACGAGCGGAGGCGGCGGCTGCTCCTGGTCCGCGACCGGCTCGGTGTCAAGCCCCTGTTCTGGGCGGCCGTCGACGGCGGTCTGGCCTTCGCCTCCGAACCCAAGGCGCTCTTCGCCCACCCCGAGATACGGCCGCGGGTGGACGCGGACGGGCTGCGCGAGGCGTACAGCCTGCTGTTCAACACCGGTCCGACGGTGTGGTCGGGCGTGCGGGAGGTCGAGCCCGGCGGCCTGCTCCTCCTGGACCGGCACGGCATCCGCGAACGCCGCTACTGGCAGCTGGAGGCCGGCGCCCACCCGGACGACCGGGACGCGACCGTCGCCCGCGTGCACGACCTGGTGAGCACCGCCGCCCGCGCCCAGCTGGAGGCCGACGTCCCGCTCTGCTCCCTGATGTCCGGCGGCCTCGACTCCACCGTCCTGACCGCCCTGCTCGCCGACGAACTGCGGCTGCGCGAGGGCCAGGACGCCCGCATCCGCTCCTACGCCGTCGACTACAGCGACCAGGCCGAGAGCTTCACCGGCGACGTCCTGCGCACCGGCCACGACACCCCGTACGCCACGGAAGCGGGCGCGTTCATCGGCACCGATCACCGCACGGTCGTACTGGACCCGCGTGCCCTGCTCGACCCCGAGCACCGCAAGGCCGTGGTCGTGGCCCGCGACTCGCCGATCGGCGTCGGAGACATGGACACCTCCCTCTACCTCCTCCTCGGAGAGATCCGGAAACACTCCACCGTCGCCGTGTCCGGCGAGGCCGCCGACGAGGTCTTCGGCGGTTACCCCTGGTTCCACGACCCCAAGGCGCTCGCCGCGCCCACCTTCCCCTGGCTGCTGGTGACCGGCGACGAGGCCGCCATGCCGCTCAACCCCGAACTCGACCTGCGCATCGGCGAGTTCCGCGACGACACCTACCGCGGCGCTCTGGCCGCCGTACCGCACACCGCAGGCGAGTCGAAGACCGAGCACCGGCAACGCGAGATGCAGCACCTGTCGCTCACCCGCTGGCTGCGCCAGCTCCTGCACCGCAAGGACCGGCTGAGCATGGCCCAGGGCCTGGAAGTGCGCGTCCCCTACTGCGACCACCGGCTCGTCGAGTACGCCTTCACCTCCCCATGGGCGCTGAAGAGCTTCGACGGCCGGGAGAAGAGCCTGCTGCGCGCGGCGGGCACGGGCCTGGCGCCCGAGTCGGTGCTGCACCGGCCCAAGAACCACTACCCGGCCACCCACCACCCCGACTACAACCGCGGTCTCCAGGACATGGCCCGCGACGCGCTCGCCGACGACCGGGTCCGCTCCCTCGCCGACGAGACCCGCATCAAGCCCTGCCTCGACACCGCGCCCGATCAACTCCGGTGGGGCCACCGGCTCCGCCTCGAACGCGTCGTCGATCTCGCCCTCTGGCTCGACCACCACCAGCCCGACCTCGCCCTCTGAGGAGCGCCCCCGCATGACCCTCCAAGAGCCCCTGCCCGCCATGAACGCGTACGGCCCACGCGACGAACCCCTGCCCGACCCGGTCCCGCTCATGGGCTGCCCGTACAAGGCCGACCCCTATCCGCTGTACGAGCGGATGCGGGAGAGCGGTCCCGTCCATCGCGTCCTGTTCCCCAGCGGTGTGCGCGCCTGGCTCGTCACCGGTTACGAGGCCGCCCACGCCGCGCTGAACGACGACCGCCTGGGCAAGAACCACGACCGCGGCAACGACCACTGGCGCGCCCGTGCCTCGATCATGCCCGAGCCGCAGCGCTCCCAGCTCCAGGTCCACCTCCTGCACCAGGACCCGCCCCACCACACCCGCATGCGGCGCTTCGTCACCGACGCCTTCACCCCGCGCCGTATCGAGCGGCTGAGGCCCCGGTTCCAGGAACTGGCCGACGCCCTCGTGGACGCCCTCCCGGACACCGGTCCCACGGACCTCGTCACCGGCTTCGCCGCCCACTTTCCGTTCCGGGTCCTCGCCGAAGTCATCGGCCTGCCATCCGAGTTGGCGAACCGTTTCGACCGCGACTGGGGCAAGGTCGTCCAGCCGGTGGGCCCCACCGACCCCGGACGCCCGCTGTACGAGGCCCGTCTGCACGGCCTTCAGCGCTATATCGCCGACGTCGTCGCCCACAAGCGAGAACACCGGGAGGACGACCTGCTCAGCGGCCTCGTCGAGGCCCGAGACCGCCGAGAGCTGTCGCCGGAGGAGCTGGACTCGATGATCTTCCAGCTCCTGGTGGCCGGTCAGGAGCCGGTCACGAACCAGATCACCACCTCCCTGATCGCCCTCTTCCGCCACCCCGCCGAGCTCGCCCGGCTGCGCGACGACCCGGACCTGACGCCCCGCGCGGTCGACGAACTCCTCCGCCACGACAGCGCCTTCGAGCTGACCACATGGCGCTTCCTCGACCAGGACGGCGATCTGCACGGTACGAGGATCCCGGCCGGCGACTCGGTGATCGTCTCGCTGTGTGCCGCCAACCGCGACCCGCGCCGCTTCCCCGACCCCGACGCACTCGACCTCGACCGCTCGCCCAACCCCCATCTGGCCTTCGGCCACGGCATCCACTTCTGTCCCGGCGCCGCCCTCGCCCGCACCGAGCTCCGGATCGCCCTGGACACCCTCCTGGCCCGCCTGCCCGGACTGCGCCTGGCCATCGACGACGCGGACATCGAGTGGATCCCCGCGGTCCTCGGCCGTGGCACCAACCACCTGCCCGTCGGCTACGACCGGCGCATATGACCCACCGCTCCACGAGCGGCACCAGCGCCGCCATCCTCGACCTGCTCCTGCCGCACCACCGCACGACCGGCCCTTCGCCCGGGGGAGTGGTGGCCTTCCCGCACCAACTGCGCCGGATCGCCGGCTTCGTACGCGCCGGAGAACCCGTGCTCTTCACCCTGCCCGGCTTCCCCTGCAAGTCCCCCAACCCCGCCAAGGTTCTCGGCCACCTCCCCGACCAGGGCGAACGCCTCTCCCTCGGCTTCCTGAACACCCTGTGCGAGAAGATCGAGCGGATCCACCCGCCGGGCGCCCGTGTGATCATCTGCTCCGACGGCCATGTCTTCGGCGACCTGATCCGCGTCCCGGACGACCACATAGACGCCTACGCGGACGCACTCGGACACCTCATACAGGAGGCGGACCTGCACCGCCTCTCCGTCTTCGACCTGCGCGATGTGCTGGGTGACCTGCCCCACGGCGCCAAGCGCGCCCGGGTGCACCAGGGTTACGCCCCCACCCTGGAGGCGCTGCGGGCGGAGGTCCGCTCCGAGGCCCACACCCTGGCCCTGTACCGGGGCATCACCCGATTCCTCGTCGAGGACACCGCCGACTTCACCGGCACCCGCTCCGCCCTCCAGCGCGAGTGCCGCCAACGCGCGTACGGCGTCATCCAGCGCAGTCGCGCCTGGGGCGAGCTGATCGCCGAGCACCACCCTCGCGCCGTCCGGTTGTCCATTCACCCCCAGCCCATCGGCGCCCCGAAGTTCGGCATCCGCCTGCTCGACGCTCCCGACGTCTGGACCACCCCCTGGCACTCCGCCGCCCTGCGCCGCGCCGACGGCACCTGGACGCTCCTGCCCCGCACCCGCGCGCGGCGGCTCGGCCGTCTCGTCCACCGGCACGGCAGGCCGAGCCATTACGAACAGGGCTGAGCCCGCGCCCCGCTGTGGCACGCGTCACCGCGAGGCATCGGAACTCGGGTGGAGGCCGTTCCGACTCCTCTACCGGTGCGGCCGGACTGGCTGAGGCCGTACGAAGCGATCGGAGTTTCGTCATATGAAGCAGAACCACCGACCCGCCCGCCGCCGGGCGGCCGCGTCGCTGTCCGGAGCGTTGCCCCCACCGGCGCTGTGCGGCTTCCTCCTGCTGCTCGTGGTGGTGTGCGCCGCTTCCTACGCCGTCGGCACGAGCGTCGGGCCCGTCGCCCCCGGCATGCACCGCACCGGCACGACACAGGACGGCTCAGGAGACGGCCACGAGGGTGGCGGCATGGAGATGGACGGCATGGGCACGGACCACGGAAGCGGGCGTTGATGGCCGCCGAATCGGCTTCCCGGACGGTCGTGACCGACCTCTCCGTCGGCGGAATGACCTGTGCGGCCTGTGTGCGGCGCGTCGAGAAGAAGCTGGCCAGGCTGGACGGGGTCACGGCGACGGCAAACCTCGCCACGGGCCGGGCCCGGGTGAACCACCCGCCCGGCGTCGGCCCGGACCAGCTGATCGCGACCGTCGAGCAGGCCGGCTATTCCGCCGCGCTCCCCGAGCCGCCCAGGAAGCGACGGCGCGAGGACGGGGATGGAGGGGATGAGGGGGACGAAGCGGAGGACGCCCGGCAGGAGCGCGACCGGCTGGTGATCACGGCCCTGCTCGCGGTGCCGGTGCTGGTCCTGTCGATGGTTCCCGGTACGCAGTTCCGCAACTGGCAGTGGCTGTGCTTCGTACTCGCCGCGCCCGTCGTCGTCTGGGGAGCCTGGCCCTTCCACCTGCGGGCGGCACGCGGACTGCGGCATGCGGCGGCGACCATGGACACCCTGGTGTCGCTGGGAGTCGCGGCCTCCTTCGCCTGGTCCTCCTACGCGCTGTTCCTCGGCGGCGCCGGCGCCCCTGGCATGCGGATGCCGTTCAGCCTGGTGCCCACCGCCTCGGACGGCGTCGCCCACATCTATCTGGAGGCCGCCGTCGGCGTACCGCTGTTCGTCCTGGCGGGCCGCTACCTGGAGGCGCGGGCCCGGCGGGGGACCGGCGCGGCACTGCGCTCACTGGCCCGGCTGGCCGCCAAGGAGGTCTCGGTACGCGACGGCGAGGGCGAGCGCCTGATCCCGATCGGACAACTGCGGGTCGGTCAGGTCTTCGTCGTCCGGCCCGGGGAGCGCCTGGCCACCGACGGCACGGTCGTGGAGGGCGGCTCGGCCGTCGATCTCTCCCTGGTGACCGGGGAGAGCGAGCCGGTGGAGGTCGGCCCCGGCGCGCCGGTGATCGGCGGTGCCGTCAACGCCGGAGGGCTGATTCTCGTACGGGCCACCGCGGTGGGAGCCGATACGCAACTGTCCCGTATCACCCGGCTGGTGACCGAGGCCCAGGCGGGCAAGGCACGGGCGCAGCGGCTCGCCGACAAGGCCGCGGGGGTCTTCGTCCCCGTCGTGCTCGCCCTGGCCGTCACGGTGCTCGGATTCTGGCTCGGGGCGGGCGCCGAGCCGCAGGCGGCGATCACCGCGTCCGTGGCCGTCCTGGTCGTGGCGTGCCCCTGTGCGCTGGGCCTGGCGACCCCCACCGCGCTGATGGCGGCGACCGGCCGGGGCGCCCAACTCGGTGTCCTGGTCAGCGGGGCACGGGCGCTGGAGGGACTGCGGCACCTCGATGCCGTGGTGCTCGACAAGACCGGCACGCTCACCTCCGGGCATATGAGCGTCGCCCGGGTCACGGCCGCGCCGGGCGGGCTCGGCGAGGAGCGAGTGGTCCGGCTGGCGGGCGCGGTGGAACAGGGATCGGAGCATCCGCTGGGGCGTGCCATCACCGCGTATGCCCGGCGAACCGTCCCCGGGGAGCCGCTTCCGGCCGTGGCCGACTTCCTCGCGCTGCCGGGGAGGGGCGTCCGCGGGCGGGTGGCGGGACGGCTGGTCGAGGTCCTGGCCCCGGACGACGTGTTGCCGCCCACCCTGGCCCAGGCGCTGCCGGCCGGCGGGACCGCCGCCCGCACCCCGGTCGTGGTCCGCGTCGACGGCGAGCCCGAGGCACTGATCGAGCTCGGGGACGTCCTGCGACCGGGAAGTTACCGGGCCGTGGACCGGCTCCGCCGCCTGGGGGTGCGACCGGTGCTCGCCACCGGCGACCGGGAGGCGCCCGCCCACGCCGTCGCAGCCGACCTCCGCATCGAGGAGGTGCACGCCCGTAGTACCCCGCAGGACAAGGCCGCCCTCGTCCGCGAGCTGCGGGAGCAGGGCTGCCGGGTCGCCGTCGTCGGCGACGGTGTCAACGACGCGGCCGCCCTGGCCGGCGCCGACCTCGGCATCGCCATGGGCACGGGCACGGACGTGGCGATCGGAGCGGCCGACGTGACCCTCGTACGCGGTGACATCGAGACCCTGGCGGACGCGGTCGGCCTCGCCCGCAGCGCTCTGGGCACGATCCGGGCCAACCTGCTCTGGGCGTTCGGCTACAACGCCGTGACGGTGCCGCTGGCCATGGTCGGCCTGCTCAACCCCATGCTTGCCGCGGCCGCGATGTCGGTCAGCTCGCTGCTCGTGGTCGGCAACAGCCTGCGGCTGCGGGTCTGGCGGCCGTCACCGACGGGCAGACGCCGACAGCCGTCACCGACCGGTGGCCCGACCGGTGGACCGACCGGCGGACGCCCTTCCCGGCCCGCCGCCCGGACGCCACTGTGATGCCCCTGCTGAGCGCTCCGCGGGAAGTGCCGCGAAATGCCGTCGTGCGTCTGCGGCCGCATCGTGGCTGGTCGCCCACGCGGCGGAGCCGCATATCGACACAGCCCCGCGCCCCTTCGGGGCGCTGCCCGAACCGTAGCGGACTTCCTCCGACCTGCTCAGCCGCTTGTGGACCGCCTGCCCGCGACCGCGCCCCGACACCGAGGTGGAGACCAGCCCGATGACGAACCCCTCCTGGACGCCCAGCCACCGTCGCCTCACGGACTCCCTGCGGGCCGCGGCCGCTCCGGCCTGCGCCTGTGTCCTGGCGCTGGGTGGCCTCGCCGTGTGGACCGCCTCGGGCAACGCGGGCAGTCCTCCGCGTATCGACGTCACCGGCGCACGGCTCTTCCTCCCCGCCCCGGGGGTGTCGCGGACCGCCGCGTTCTTCCGGATCACCAACACCGGCGGTGTGCGGGACCGGTTGGTCGAGGTGACGTCCTCCGCGGTCACCGGGGAGATCTCGCTCAGCCGCCACCGGATGACCGGGCGGGGATCGGCCTATCCGCAGGCCGCGGAGTCCCTGCCGGTTCCGGCGGGCGGCACGCTCGACATGTCACCGTTCACCAGCGATGTGACCGTCCCGGCCACGGCCCGCTGGCGGGCCGGAGACCTGGTGCCCTTCACCCTCCGTTTCGAACGCAGTGGACGTGTCGAGACCAACGCCGTCGTCGTGCGGCCCGGTGAGGGCTGAGTGAGGTCGAAGAAACCCGCCCGCGGTTTTTCCTTCCGCTGGGCAGAAAGCCGACTTCCGGGTGTCTCCGGCGCACTTTACGGTGCGGTCGCGCTGCGCTTCCGCAGCGCGCACCCGCGCCGCATCCTGGAGGTACACCGATGCGTCCAACCCGTCGTCGCTCCAGATCGACTGCCCCGTTACGGTCCCGATCCCGCCTCGTGGCCGTGCTGATCGCGCTGGCGGCCACCCTCACCTCGGCGCTGTTGACCGTCTCCGTCACACCCACCGCGGCCGCCGAACGGCCGTCCCGGAGCAATCCCGCTGCCGGCTCGGCCACCGAGAACGCCGCCGTCCCCGCGGCGATCCCGGATCCGACGACCGCTTCGCTCGAGGCCACGAACGGGCCGCTGGCCACCGCCAATTACACCGTTCCCCATCCGAACGGGTACGGGTCCGGCACGATCACGTACCCGACGGCCGGCGGCTCGTACCCGGGCGTCGTGCTGATGCCGGGCTATCAAGGCACCCAGCAGAACCTCCAGTGGCTCGCGCCCCGCCTCGCTTCCTGGGGCTTCGTCGTCATCAACGTCGGCACCCTTGCGCTGGGCGACGATCCCGCGTCGCGCGGCCGTCAGATCAGCGCCGCCGGCACCCAACTGCTCTCGCTCGGCTCCACCACCGGCAACCCGATCTACGGGAAGGTGAACGGCACGCTCGGCGCGGCCGGTCACTCGATGGGCGGCGGCGGTGTGATGGTGGCGCTCCGGGACGACTCCCGCTTCAAGGCGGGCGTGCCCCTGGCCCCGTACAACCCCAGCCAGAACTTCTCCGGAGTCACCGACCCCACCTTCTTCATGACCTGTCAGAGCGACCCCGTCGCCCACGCCAACACCTACGCTCTGCCCTGGTACAACTCCATGTCCCGGGCCGAGAAGCTCTTCGTCGAGGTTCCCGGCGACCATCTCTGCCCGATGACCGGCTACGGCAACAAGGCCAAGCAGGGCAAGTGGATGGTGTCGTTCTTCAGCCGCTGGCTGTACGGCGACACCCGCTTCAGCCCGTTCCTGTGCGGTGCCGCGCGGGAAGCGGACAAGAACAACCCCTCCCTGGTCACGCGCTGGCAGGACACCTGTCCGTTCTGAGCGGATCCTCGTAGGGCCCCTGGGGAGGGCTCCCGCGGGTCCACCGCGGGAGCCCTTCTCACGAGCCCGTCCGTGCCCACTCCGCGCGCGGCGCCCCCTGGAGGCGTCGGCTCACGCGCCGTTCTGCCGACGGGACAACGCGCGGGAGATGGTCCGGCCGGTGGCCATGACCAGGGGCGCGAGCGCGTTCCGTCCGGCATCAGAGGTCCCCGGGACGACGGACACGGCGGCGACGACCTCGCCCGTCGCGTCCCGCACGGGGGCCGCGGCCGACACCGTGCCCCCGGGGCCGGGCCACCGGCCGTTCACCGCGAAGCCTGCCCCCTCCACCTCGGCGAGCACGCGACGCAGGCCGGTCGCCGGGGCGTGGTGGACCAGATAGTGCTCTCGGACGGTGGACCCCGCGTACGCGAGGAGCACCAGGCCGTCACCGGTGGTGTGCGCCGGGCGCCGGCCGCCGACCGGTTCGCCCGCTCCGCCGGTTCCCGGGGCGCCGATCCGCTCCACGAGCACGGTCTCCATGCCGTCCAGCACCGCCAGCCGAACCTGCTGCCGCCCGGTCTTCCGGTACAGGCCGAGGAGGAAGGGCATCGCCACGTCTCTCAGCTCCAGCCAGCGTGGGGCCATTGCGGCGACCGCCCACAAGTGCAGACCGATCTCGTAGCGGCCGCTCCGGTGCCGTTCGAGGGCACCCCAGGACAACAGCTCGCCGACGAGCCGGTGCGTAGTGGCCAGCGGCATCCCGGTTCGTCGGCTGATGTCCGTAAGGGTCAGCCGACGGCGTTCCCCCGCGAACGCGTCCAGCACGCTGAGAACCCGGCCGGCCACCGAGCGGGGGGCCGGTTCCTTCCCGGCGGGCGCGCCGCCGGGCGGAGGTGGAGGCGGCGCTGAACGCATCGGGGGATCCTCTCGGCGGATAGGGCCGTGTGCCGCACAAAGGAGGCATGCGGTTGATAGTTGACATGCCTGCAAGCTTCGGATGCGGGTAGCGGCAGGGCCACCCCTCGCCCTTGGATATGAAGCTGTCGTTTGCGCATAAGCCCGTTGTGCACGTCCTGGAGCCCCCGGGAGCGGGGCGCACGAGCACGCGGCCGGATTGATGCGGATGACGCATCGACAGATCCCGGTTTCGACGCTGGACACCGTTCGAACACAGCTTGGAGACTCACGGGTGGTACGGCGATGCCCGCCACCCGCCTCGCCCGCTGAACGACCCGGCCCGGCCACGCATCGGCGCTCACCCCGCCCTACCGCTCCTTCTCGGTTCCCCCGCACCAGGCGATCGGCTCCACGTCCGGCCCTCCCGGGCCGCCCGACATCTCACGGAGGACCCTTGAGAAAGATGACCAGACGTACGGCCTTCGCCATGGCGGCGGGCACCGTCACCGGCTCGTTGGTGATCAACACGGCCACCGCGGCGGCCGATGCCCCGGCGCCGGGACGGCCGGTGGCGGCCGGAGCCAATCCCGTGCTGCGGACCGCCCTCATCACGCAGGTGACGCCCAGGAACAACTGGCGGGTGACCGCCGTCGCCATCCGCTACGCGGCCCCCATCGACTTACGTGGCGGCGTCATCCCGCCCTCCGCCTTCCAGGTCACCGCCGACCTCGGCGGGCAGAGCGCGGCTCGGACGGTCACCCGGGTCTACCCGAACACTGCGGCCAGGACGGACGACGTCCCCGACGCGGGACGGCCGGGCAGATACCTCGTCATCGAGCTCGACCCGGACGACACCAATGCGCAGGCTGCCGGCACCGACCCGCTTCCGCTCCAGCGCGCCTACACCGTCAGGCAGGTGGCCGATGTGCGGACCCCCGGTGGTGACGTGGTGCTCGCGGCAGGTCCGTTGGCGATCCGGAACGACGACGTCATCACCCCGGTGGTCGACGACTTCACAGCGGGATCGTTCACCGACTCCACCGGATTCGAACTGGCCTTCCGGCTGTACCAGCCGGAGGGGTTCGTGCGGAGTCCGGGGGCGGCCGCGCGGTATCCGCTCGTCGTCACCCTGCACGGCGGTGGCGAGGTCGCCGACAACAACATGACCCAGCTCACCGCCAATCGCGTCGCCGTCACCTTCGCCAAGCCGGAACGCCAGCGTCGGCACCCGGCGTTCGTGCTCGCCCCTCAGATCCCACTGCCCCGCCCCATGGACGGACCCGACGGTACGGACTGGACCGACCCCAAGGTCCGCTCGGCGCTGGTCGAACTCATCGACGCCTTCACAACACAGCGCCCCGTCGATGCGGATCGGCTCTATCTCGTCGGCCTGTCATCGGGTGCGCGAGGCATCTTCAACCTGCTCCCGAGGCGTCCCCACACCTTCGCCGCGGCCCTGGCCACCGCCGGCTGGGGCGACCCGTCCACCATGGACGGGATCACGCACATCCCGATGTGGACCGACCACTCCATCGACGACCCGGTGGTCCCCTACCGCGAAGGACGGTTCGGAAAGCCCGGCACCTGGACGCTGATGAACGCGCTGGAGAGCGCCGGTGCGCGGGTCACCCGCGGGGAGTGGGCCAACGACCTGCCGAAAGCGGAGTTCGAAGCCCGCTCCAGGGCCCTGCTGCACCGGGCCCGCCGGGCCGGCAGCCATGTGCTGTTCACGAGCTACACGCCCGGCACGACGCCGGTGAGCCCGCACTTCGCGTGGGCCCAGACTTACGAGAACGACGTCGTCATCGACTGGCTCTTCGACCAGTCCCGTTAGGCGTACCGGACGCGCCCGGCCCCACCGCGCTGGTGGGACTGGCCGCTCCGCTACGCGGATGAACGTGCGCGGCGCTACTTGCTCACCTTGACGGAGAACCAGTCCACGCTCATTCCCTCACCGGAGGTGGTGTCCGCCGCCGGTGAGGTGCAGCCGCAGACCTTGTTCGGGTAAGAGCCGCCGACCGCGACGTTGAAGATGGCGAAGAACCCGTGGTCGACCGCCTTCTTCCAGGTCTCGGCCGACACCTGGTTCTGCTTCACCGTGAAGGTCTCCTTGCCGTCGCGGTAGAAGCGCAGCTGTTCGGCGGAGGTGTCGGTGCGATCCACGATCACGGAGTACGTGTGGTAGTCGGTCTGACAGCCGTCGCACGGCAGCAGATCGCTGGTGATCCCGTCCGGGTCGTGGCACTCGCCCGCCCACTCACCGCAGTGGAAGGTGCTCGAGTGCTTGCTCAGCCCGTTGACGGCCTCCATGATGTCCAGCTCACCGATGCTCGGCCAGTTGGTGGCCCCGACCGGGCGCGCGTCGGCGCCCATGGCCCAGAAGGCGGGCCAGATTCCGAGGGCCTTCTCCGGGTTGGGCTGCTTGAGGGAGGCACTGATCTCCAACTGCCCACCGGCGGGCGCCTCGAAGTCGGTGCGCTGGGTCTCCACGCGGCCGGAGGTCCACTTGCCGGAACCGTCACGGATCGGCTTGATCACCATATGCCCGTCACCGTCGTGGTAGACGTTGTCGGTGGAGTCCGTGACCGACTCGATCTCGCCGGTGCCCCAGTTCGCGGCGCCGCCCGGGTAGCCGGTGCCGATGTCGTACAGCCAGTCGTTCTTGTTCAGACCGGTGCCCGCCGCGCCGTCGAAGTCGTCCTGGAAGACGGTGGTCCACTCGGCCTTGGCCGCGGGCTCGCCCGCGGCGGCGGTGTTGGAGGACACCGTGAGAGCCAGCAGTCCGGTCACCGGAAGCGACAGGGCGGCCACGAAGGCCAGAACGCGTCGTCGGCGGCGGCGGGGTTTGGCCTCCGCCGTCGTAGCTGAGGAAGTGATCCTGAACATGTGGGGGGCTGCTTTCGTTCGAAGGAACAGCGGTGCCCGGATGTGCGAGCCCCCGTGGCCCGCTCCTGGCGTGGGGGTGATGGGAGATCGGGCTACGGGAACTCGGGCACAGTGGGCAGAGCGAGCGCCCATGGGGTCGAGAGAGCGCTCACACGGAACGACTGTCTTGGACCCCGCCCTTGTCGGTCAAGGGCCTTGCTGAATTCACTAGTTGAACGAAAGCCGTTTCGGTTGACCGCACCGCGGCGGATGTATCGATCGCCCCACTTCAGAGTTGGAGGCATGTTCGGGGTGCCGGTACTGGTGCTCGCCAACTCTTGACGACGCGGCACGCCGTCCTGGCGGACCTGCTGCTGGACGCGGTCCTCACCGAGGGGACCGACGAAAACGCCGCGCAGGCGGCGGTGCGGGCCGCCGAGCGGCGCGGCCGGCGGATGGCTGGCCGTTCCACCCGCTCACCGGGAAGGCCCCCGACTTGGTGTGCGGCATGAACCATGCCTTCCTCGCCGGTTACGTCAACGGGCTTGAAGAATGATGGGCGGATGGCCCGGGATCGCTGATACGGGCCGCTCTCGGGCGGCCCACTGGCCCGTCGATGGACGGCGGAGCCAGCGGGCGGCGGCCGGTTTCACCGGCGGGGTGATGCCTCGGAGAGGCGAAGAAGCCGAGAGGTCGAGAGGTCGAGATTGTCGACAGACTCAGCGGCCTGGAAGCCTAGAACAGGCGGTTCAGGCGGAGCGACAGGTAGCAGCCGCCGGCGCGGCCGTCGGTGTCGTCGCTCACGGTCACGGAGTGGCCCTCATAGGCCGTGTCGTAGGTGTCCTTGGGGCGGTAGTTCTTGCACTGCCCCCCGGCGTCGGCGCCGCCGTCTCCGTAGAACTGCACGTCGAGGCCGATGTCCGAGCGACCGGAGAGGGCGAAGGTGAGGTTGCACCAGCCCGCTCGGCCATCGGTGTCCACCCGGATGTTGTCGCCGAAGGTCTTGAACGGCTTGATCGGGATCACGTGCGTGCCCCCGTTCTGGCACTGGCTGTCGTCGCTGCCGGGCTCCGGCTCCCAGGTGTAGGTGGCGGTCAGGCCCGCGAGGGAGTTCGACGGGTCGTAGATGCCGAAGGCCAGCTGGCAGCCGCCCGCGCGATTGTCGGTGTCCAGGCGGATGGCGGTGGACCAGTCGGGCGCGGTGACCCACCGCTCCGGCGGATTCGTCGGCCCGTCGCACTGGCCGTCGCCGTCGGGGTAGAAACGAACGCCCAGCTCGGGCGAGGCGTTGGCCGAGGACGACGCGGCGCCGGCCGACGTGGCCGTCAGGCCGCTCACCATCAATAAGCCGACCGCCAGCGCGGATCCCATTCGGGTCGATCTTTTGCCCAGCTTCAGCTTTCTCACGTGTGTCTCCCAGGGTGTCTTCGCTTGATGCCGAAAAGGTGCCGAACCGTTCCACGAGCGCGCATGACCATCACTGAATTCCTGGCAGGTGCGTTGGAACAGGGCGGAGCAGGGAGGAGCGGAGAGGAACAGAGGGAAACCGAGGTGGATCCGATGGAGCAGACGGGAAGGCGAAAATGGACCCTCCCCGGACCGCGGCGCCGCTCTGGCAGGTCACGGCGGCGACGGCAGAATTATCCAGGCCACGTCGGGACGAGCGGCAAGCTGGATATCGGCCAGGTATGGCCGAATCAGAGGCGCCTTCAGGACGAAGGTGAATATGGGGTTTCCTGGTGGTGGAGCGATGGGCGCGCGCTATCAGATGGGGCTCTGTCCTGGGGAGGGGCCGGTCGACCCCGGGATATGGGCCAAGGCCATGGGCTGACGAGTGGGGCGCGCGCTGCCCGACCGGAAGCGCTCATGGCCGAATATGGCGGGGAAGGGAGAGGTATTTCTGGACACCACCGGCGCTTGCGGGAAGCATGACCACCTGGCATACGCAGGTGAAGGCCTCTCGCGTCCGAGGCGGGTCCGAGGCGGGTCCGAGGGCGGGCTGGGGGCGGGGCTCGGGTCGGGGGGAGACCATGCGCGTTCAGGTACTTGGGCCGTTACGGGTCTGGCACGGCGAGGCCGGAATCGACCTCGGCACACCTCATCAGCGAGCCCTCCTCGGCCTGCTGGTCCTGGCAGGGGGACGGTCGCTGTCCCGGGCGGAGCTGGCCGACGCCCTGTGGCGGGCCCGGCCACCGCGCAGCGCCGTCAATCTCATCCAGACCTACGTCAAACGATTACGCCGCCTGCTGGAGCCCACCCGTCCGGCCCGGACCCCCAGCGCGCTGCTGCCCAGGGTCGGGGACGGCTACGCGCTCCGCGTTCCCCAGGACGACGTCGACCTGTCCCGCTTTCGGCAGCTGGCGACGCGGGCCGAGGCCGCACGGCGCGACGGCGACGATCGCGGCGCGGCAGCGCTGCTGGCTGAGGCGCTCCGGCTGTGGCAGTCCCCGCCGATGGCGGATCTGCCCCTCCTGGCCGCCCATCCCGCGGTGGTCGCGCTGGCCGAGGAGCGGCGGGCCGCGGTGGCGAAGTACGGCGACGCGATGATCGCCGCGGGGGACGCCGAGGAGGCCCTGCCCATCCTGGCGGAGACCGCGGCCGCGCACCCGCTGGACGAGCGGGCACAGGCCCGTCTGATGCGGGCCCACGGCGCCGTCGGACAGCGGGACACGGCCTTCACGATCTATCTGGACAGCCGCCGCAGACTCGCCGACGAACTGGGTGTGGAGCCCGGCGCCGAATTGACCGCCGCCTACGCCGCGTTGCTGGGGGAGGCGGCCGGGAGACCGGGAGCCTGTGCGGCAGGCCCCACGGGAACCCGTTCCCGTGGGGCCGACGTCATTCCGGACGCCCCCGGGCACGAAGCCCGGCCCGTCCCCGGGCACGAACCCGGGCCCGCGTCGGGATCCGTCCCCGAGCCCGCGTCGGGATCCGCCCCCCGACCCCGGCCTGGGGACGATCAGCCGACGAGCCCGGACCGGCCCGCCCCGCCCGCCCAACTCCCGGCGGACGTCTACGGCTTCACCGGCCGATCGGCCGAGCTGTCCGCGCTCGACCGGCCCTGGGCCGGGGACGAGCGGCCCGGCCTCCGGGCGCCCGGACCCGCGACCATCGCGCCCGGACCCGCCACCATGACGATCTCGGTGATCTCCGGAACCGCCGGCGTCGGGAAGACCGCGCTGGCCGTCCACTGGGCGCATCAGGCACGCGACCGGTTTCCCGACGGGCAGCTGTACGTCAATCTGCGCGGCTACGACCCGGACCGGCCGCTGTCCTCCGGTGACGCCCTCACCCGCTTTCTGCGCGCCCTGGGGCTGAGCGGTCGGCACATCCCCCTCGACCCGGACGAGCGGGCGAGCCGCTACCGCACCGAGATGGCCGACCGCCGGATGCTCGTCGTGCTGGACAACGCCCTCTCGGTCGAACAGGTGCGCCCGCTGCTGCCGGGCACACCCTCCTGCGCGGTGTTGGTCACCAGCAGGGACAGCCTGGCCGGTCTGGTGGCGCTGCACGGCGCCCAGCGGATCGAGCTCGGCCCGCTGGTCCCCGCCGAGGCGACCGCGCTGCTGCGCCTGCTCATCGGCGACCGGGCTCGGACGGACCACACCTCGTCCGCCGTGCTGGCCGAGCAGTGCGCACGGCTGCCGCTGGCGCTGCGGGTGGCGGCCGAACTGGCTGCCACCCGTCCGGGAGTGACCTTGTCCGAGCTGGTGGCGGAGCTGAGCGACCAGCAGCGGCGGCTCGAACTGCTGGACGCGGGCGGGGACTCCCGGGCCACCGTGCGATCGGTGTTCTTCTGGTCGTACCGTCATCTGCCTCCCGCGGCCGCCCGGACGTTCCGGCTGCTCGCCCTGCACCCGGGGCCGGACTTCGGCGTCCACGCCACCGCCGCCCTCACCGGCGAGGACGTGGACCGGGCCGGCAGCCGGCTCGCCCTGCTGACCCGGGCCCATCTGGTGCGGTCCTCCGGGCCCGGGCGGTACGCCATGCACGACCTCCTGCGCGCCTACGCGGACCGCCTGTCGCTCAGGTACGACGAGCGGGCGGACCGCCAAGCGGCCGGCATCCGCCTGCTCGACCACTATCTGGCCGGTGCCACCGCGGCGATGGACACGCTCTACCCGGCCGAGCGGCACCACCGCCCCGGCACCGCGCCCACGGCGGCATCGGCCCCGCCCATGCGGGACCAGGCGGCGGCGCGGGCCTGGCTGTCCGCCGAGATCCCCGTCATGAGCTCGGTCTGCGCCAGGGCCGCGGACGGACACCGGGCCGACTACGCCGTGCGCCTGGCCGCCGTGCTCTTCCGCCACCTGGACGGCGGCCACCACATGGAGGCGCTGTCGTTCCACACCCACGCGCTGCGCGCGGCCGAGCACATCGGGGACAGCGCCGGCCGGGCCCACGCACTGACCAACCTCGGCGTCGTCCACTGGCGGCTCGGCGCGTACCGATCGGCCGCCGTCCACCTGCGGCAGGCCCTGGTCCTCCATCGCGCCTCGGGCGACCGTGCGGGCCAGGCCCGTACGCTGTCCAATCTGGGCAATGTGCACTGGCGGTCGGGCGACCACCCGTCCGCCGCGCACTGCCACCAGCAGGCCCTGTCGCTGTACGAGGAACTGGCCGACCGGGTCGGCCAGGCCCGCACCCTGACCAACCTCGGCAATGTGTGCCAGCGGCAGGGGGAGTACGACCTGGCCGACGCCTATCAGCGCCGGGCACTGGAGCTGCACGGCGTGACGGGCGACCAGATCGGCCGGGCCCGGACGCTGACCAACCTCGGCACCGTGTGTCTCCGCCAGGGCCGTTACGAGGCGGCAGCCGACCACCACGGTCAGGCCCTCGAGCTCTTCCGCCGGTTCGGTCACCACGGGGGGCAGGGATACGCGATGACCGGCCTGGGGGATGTGTATCTGCGGCAGGGGCTGCCTCTCGTGGCCGCCGACCACCACCGCCAGGCCCTGCGCCTGTTCCGTACCAACGGCGAGCGCTACGGCGAGGCGTCCGCGCTCAACGGCCTGGGCGAGGCGCTGCGCGGGGCCGGGCGCCCCGGCGAGGCCGTCGTCTACCACGTCAGGGCCGAGGCGGTCGCGGCGAGCACCGGTGAGCGCGACGAGCAGGCGCGCGCCCGGCTCGGCGCCGCGCTGGCGCGTGGCGACAGCGACGCCGCCGACGCGTCCCCCACCTTGCGTTAGCCCCACGCCGGCCCCCTCCCGCCACCCGGCCGCGCCTTCGGCTCAGACGAGAAGCTGACGTCCGGCCAGTTCCCGGTACAGGGGCGAGGCGTCGAGGAGTTCGGCATGGGTACCGCGGGCGACGACCCGGCCCTCTTCGAGTACGACGATGAGGTCGGAGCGGACGATCGTGGACAGCCGGTGGGCCACGACCAGCACCGTGCGGTTGACGGAGACGGAGTCGATCGCCTCGGCCAGAGCGGCCTCGTTGCGGGCGTCCAGGCTGGCGGTGGGTTCGTCCAGCAGGAGCAGCGGTGGCGCCGCCAGCAGCACGCGGGCGATGGCCAGCCGCTGGCGTTCGCCACCGGAGAGCAGCACCCCGCCGTCCCCGACCTGGGCGTCCAGCCCCTGGGGAGTGCGGTGGACGAGACCGCACAGGTTCACGGCGTCGAGTACGCGCAGCAGGGCGGCGTCGTCGGCGCCGGGCGCGCCCAGCAGCAGGTTGTCCCGCAGGCTGCCCGCCAGCGCGGGCGCGTCCTGCTCGACATAGCCGAGCTGGCCGCGCAGGACGGCGAGCGGCAGTTCACGGGCGTCGACCCCGTGGAGGCGGACGGCGCCCGCGGTGGGCTCGTAGAACCGCTCGGCGAGGGCGAGCAGGGTGCTCTTGCCCGCGCCGGACGGCCCGACCAGCGCGACCCGGAAGCCCCGCGGGATGTCCAGGCTGACGCCGCGCAGCACGGGTGTGCCGTCGGGATAGTCGAAGTCCACGTTCTCGAAGGCGAGGACCGGCCGGTGCGCCGGGCCGACGGGGACAGGACGGTGGACGGCCGCGGCGCCGGCCTGGGGTTCGGTGGGCAGGGCCCGTACCTCCTCGATCCGGGCGAGCGCCCCGAGCCCGGCCTGGAAGGTGGTGTACGCCTGGAGCGCCTGGGCCATGGGCTGGACGAACAGCAGGAGATAGAGGACGAACGCGACGAGGTCCGCCACGTCCACCGCGCCCGACGCCACGCGGGTGCTGCCGTAGCCCAGCACGGACAGCAGGGCCGCCTGCATCGCGACATTGGTCAGGGGTACGGCCAGCGACTCCAGGCGGGCCACCCGGAGCCCGGCTTCGTAGGCGGCCGCGGCGCTCCGCTCGATCTGCGCGGCCTCACGTTCCTCCGCGCGGGCGGCACGGATGGTGCGCACCGCGGTCAGCGCCCGCTCGACGGAGGCCGTCATGGCGCCCACGGCCTGCTGCGCCAGGCCGCTCAGGTGCCGGACCCGGCGCGAGACCGTGGCCACGGCGACGACGCCGGCCCCCACCGACAGCAGGGTCACCACCAGCAGTGGCGGATCGATGCTCCCCATCAGGACCACGGCACCGAGCGCGACCACCACGCCCGAGCCCAGGTCCACCAGACCGCCGGTCACCACGGACCGCAGCAAAGTGGTGTCGGCGCCCACCCGGGAGATCAGGTCCCCGGTGCGCCGCCGGTCGAACTCCCCGACCGGCAGCCGCAGCAGAGTCCCCACCAGGGTGCGGCGGGCCATGAGGACCACGCCCTCCGCGGTGCGCTGGAGCAGATAGCGCTGGACTCCCTCCAGGGCCGCGGCCGCCACCACCACACCGACCAGGAAGGCGAGGGCGGCGCCGAGACCGGAGCCCCCGCTCGCCGCCCCCAGCGTCCGCTGGACCAGCAGCGGCTGGGCGAGGGCCGCCGCCGCCGACACCAGGGACAGCCCCATGACCGCCAGCAGCGCGCCGCGGTGCGGGGCGAGGTACGGCCACAGCCGGGACGGCCGGCGGCCGGACGCGCCTGGTGCGCCGCTCACGGGGTGAGCCCCCGTCGCCGTCCCGGCGCCGCCGGAGTGTCCGCCGGCTGGGCGGAGCCGATGCGCTGGAGTACGCGATAGCCGACGGTGACGTCCTGGTTGTCGTTGAGCACGACGCCGTGGACCTCGGTCCAGGCATGGAAGGTGTCCTTCTCGAACGTGCTGGTCAGCGCCCTGGCCACACAGACCTCGGCGGGCAGGCCCAGCGCCGCCAGATAGCGGGCCAGGGCCAGTGAGCGGGGCAGGCAGTCCGCCCGGGGCAGCAGGACCCGCAGCACCGACTGGGACCAGAACACCTGTCGCCGGGCCAGGAGGACGCCCACATCCGGGTGGAGTTCGCGCGGACGCCAGGCGCCCGGGGCCGGCCGGGCTCCTTCGAGGAGCGGGCGGGCCCTGCTCCAGCCGCGACGGCGGTAGGTCCACGCTGCCACGGCGGTGGCCCGGAGCGCGCGCAGCCGTAAGAGCGGTGGCACGCCCGGCGGCGGCGCCGCGCCCGGGGCCGGATCCGCCAGGAAGAACTCCCAGTCCGCCAGCGGCTTGGTGAGGGCTCTCACGGTCGCCCCTCCTCGGCCGGGGCGAGCAGGCCGTGCTGGGCGAGCTGGTGCGCGAGGGTGGTGACGCCGGCTTCGAGGGTGCCGCTGGGTGCCTCCACCAGTTCCCCGAGATGGGCGACCACCTCCTCGACCGTGCCGAACCGCAGGGCGGCGCCGAGCATCAGCGTCGCGGTCGCGTTCAGGGCCAGATAGACGTCCTTACGGGTGTCGAGGATCACCCCCGCCTCGTCGGTCGGATCGAAGACGGCGTGGTCGGCCAGGCGCAGCAGAGGGGGAGCGGGGTTCACGGTCATGGGGTCCTTCCCTCGTAGTGACGCAGGAAGATCTCGGTCATGGCGGCGTGGACCAGCGTCTCGGCGTTGCGGCGCCTGCGGTGCGGGTCGGTCAGCACCTCGGTCAGCCGTGCCGGGTTCACCACACCCATGCGGACGAGCCGGGAGTCGGGCCCGCCCATCAGTTCATGGAAGGCGTCCGTGTCCGCCAGGGCGCGGTGCTTGTGCGCGGAGGACATCCACAGGCGTCCGTACCGGCGCCATACGGACGCGGGCAGCCGGGTGGACAGCAGCAGCCGGAGCACCGGCTTGGTGATCACCTGCCCCTGGTAGGGGATCATCCGGTACGCGTCGGGCATCCGCGCGGCCAGCCTGCGCAGGTCCCGGGAGCCCAGAGGGTTGCACATCATGATTCCGCGCGGCCGCCACGACGTCAGTTGCGCGCAGGCGTCCTTGACCGAGTAGTCGTCCTCGGCCGGTACGTCTGCGAACGGGTCGTCCGGGACGCCGGGCACGGGTTCGAGGAAATCCGTGGCCCGGGCGAGGCCGCCGCCGGACCGGATGTCGTCGAACAGCGAGCGGGTCCGGGAGGCGGTGCGGACGATCCGCGGGGATTCCCAGCGGGAGCTGATCAGACCCGCGCAGAGCGCCGCCCTCTCGCGGAACGGGATGTCTCCGGCCAGGGCGTCGTGCAGCCCGTAGCGGAGCGGGCCGAACCGCAGGTCGCCGTCCCTGCCCCACACCAGCAGTCTGACGCCGTCGGTGTGCACCCGCTCCGCCAGTTGCTCCAGCCAGGGAAACCCCACATTCAGGAAGGGGTGGGGGAAGGCGCGCCCGCGCGGTGGGAAGTCGCCGTCGTAGCCCGCCTTGACCATCTCCAGCGGAACGGACAGGTGGTCGCAGATCGTTCGCGCATAGGCGGACTCGTCGGCCAGCGGGTCGTCCACCACATGGTGGTAGGCCACCACATCGGCCCCGGCCTCGACCAGGGCGCACAGCACGGCCGCCGAGTCGAGCCCGCCGCTGACCATGACTCCGACCCGGCCCGCGCCCACGTACGCCCGGGCCTCCCGCAGCAGCATCTCGTAGGCGAGCTCGGCGTACTGGGCCAGGGGCGTGCGGCGCGGCAGGTCCAGCGGCGCGAGGGCGTCGAACCGGACGGTGGACAGGGTCCTTTGGTCGGCGACGACGAGCTCGCCGGGGCGCACGGGGGTCAGTCCGTGGTAGATGAAGACCTCGTCGCCGCGACAGCACCGCCAGATGGCCTGCCGGCTGAACTCCTCGCGTTCCCGGTCGAGCAGGCCGGCCGGGTCGGTGGACCAGCTCACCACCGGGCCGTCCCTGCGGTACAGCAGTCCCTCGGTGCTGACGAGGTTCCGGAACAGCGTCACCTTGCGCGGGGTCACCAGGGCCCCGCACAGCTCACCGGGCAGCCGCGCGAGTTCCGCGTGGCGGCCCTCGCGGACCAGATCTGCGATCCGCCGCTGCCATCCGTCCGCCGCCGGACGGGTCACCGGACCGGACAGCAGCAGATGCTCCCCGGGGCCGGTCTCCACCGGCCGGAGGGAAGTGTCCGGGGCCGGTCGCCGCACCGCCCGGTGAGGTGTCGGCGGTGTTCCCCGGTTTGCGAACGGCAGGCGGGCGAGCCCGATTTCCGCGTCGGCGGCGTCGAAGTCCACCCGACCGGAGATTCCGAGAAAGTCCCCGACCAGCAACAGAGCACCCCTTTTCGCCACATGGTCCAGCCGGTACCTGATGCCCCGCCCAGGTCAGGCGGGGCCGAGCGCATCCGCTCCCGCCCGAAGGGGGCGGGAGCGGAGCGGGTGGTATCGGCCGCCGTCAGCTGAGGCGCCGGTGCGTGGTGATGACGTTGTCGAAGGTCTGCCCGATGGTGAGCCATCCGGTCAGTTCCTCGACCGTGCCCAGCACGGTGACATTGGGCTCCACATACGCCAGCTTGATCTTCATCGGAGTTCCTCCCCTTTGGCCGGGTTCGGTGTGTGTTCCTCCTCAGGTTGCGTCGTACGTTTGGACGAGGACTGGACGTCCGGTGGACACGGCCGCGCCGTCCCTGTCAGGGCACCTCCGGTCCGCGGTACTCGCGCATCGCGTCGATGAGCCAGCGCGCCAGATAGTCGGCGAACGAGGACCGGGGGAGGAGCCGGTACGTGGGCGCGTCGTCGAGCTGCCAGAGCAGCACCGGGACGGGGCCCACCGTGGTCGACACCGCCCGGCCGGGGCCGAAGGCGCGGGGGTGCAGGTCCAGCCGGCAGCCCTTCTCCAGCACCTGGCGGGCGGCCGGGCCGCTCAGTTCGAGCGTGGTGCGGTTCGCCGAGACGTCCACGACCGAGCCCGGGTCTCCCGCGAGTGCCTGCCGCAACTCGGCGGTGTCGATGGGCGCTTCGCACAGCACGAGCCACTCGTCGGGGCCGAGCCAGACGGCCGTGTGGGGGCCGGACGCGGCGGTGTGTCCGCACTCCCGCGGCAGCGGCGCCCCCAGGGTCTTCTCCACGCGGCCGGCCGCCTCCGAAGCGGGGTCGAGGCGCAGGTTCACCATGGAGAGGAACGGCCGCTCGGCCAGGGTGACGCCGCGGGCGCCGGTGACGGCGGCCGCGCGCATCCGGTCCGCCAGATGTGCCAGGGGGCTGGTGCGCAGCCCCACCGGGCCCGCGTCGGTCGGCTCAGCCATCTCGCTTGGTCCCTTCGGGGTCGTAGAGCACGGGTTCGGTGACCTGGACGGATACGAGGTCGTCGCCGACGGGGGCGAGCAGCGTGTCCCCGACGCGGTCCCGCCCGGCGCTGACCAGGGCGAGGGCGAACGGCCGGCCCAGCGCCTGGCTGTGGTAGCTGGAGGTGACATGGCCGAGCATCGGCACCGGCCCGGCCTCGGGGGTGACGGGCACGTCCGGCGCGATGAGCTGGGTGCCCTCGGGCAGCCGGGTGACGCGATCGCTCGGCAGGAGGCCGACCAGGTGCTTGCGGTCGGGGCGGGAGGTGTCGGGGCGGGAGTACGAGCGCTTGCCGATGAAGTCCTTCTGCTTGGAGACCACCCAGGACATCCCGGCATCCTGCGGGGTGACGGTGCCGTCGGTGTCCTGGCCGACGATGATGTAGCCCTTCTCGGCCCGCAGGACGTGCATGGTCTCGGTGCCGTACGGGGTGATGTCGTACGGTCGGCCCACCGCGTACACCTCCTCCCAGACCGCAAGGCCGTACCACGCCGAGACGTTGATCTCGTAGGCCAGTTCGCCGGAGAAGGAGATCCGGCAGATGCGGGCCGGGACACCGGAGGCCAGGGTGGTCTCGCGGAGGGCCATGAAGGGAAACGCCTCGTTCGACAGGTCGACGTCGGGGGCGAGATGGGCGACCACCTCGCGCGACTGCGGGCCGACCACGGCGATCGTCGTCCACTGCTCGGTCACCGAGGTGCAGTGGACGTCGAGCTCGGGCCACTCGGTCTGGAGCCACTCCTCCAGCCAGTCCAGGACCCCGGCGGCGCCGCCGGTCGTGGTGGTCATGAAGTAGCGGTTCTCCTCGAGGCGCAGCGTGACGCCGTCGTCGAAGATCATGCCGTCCGGCTTGCACATCACGCCGTAGCGGGCCATACCGGGCCTGAGCTTCTTGAAGCCGTTGGTGTAGACGCGGCCCAGGAACTCCCCGGCGTCCCGGCCCCAGATCTCGATCTTGCCGAGGGTGGAGGCGTCCATGAACGCCACCCCCTCGCGGGCCGCGCAGCACTCGCGGGCCACGGCCGCGTCCATGTCCTCACCCGGCCGGGGGTAGTACCAGGGGCGCTTCCACTGCCCGACGTCCTCGAACACCGCCCCCTGGGCGACATGCCAGTGGTGGATGGAGGTCATGCGTTCCGGGTCGAACAGCTCACCGCGCTCCCGTCCGGCCAGGGCGGCGAAGGCCACCGGCGTGTACGGCGCCCGGTAGGCCGTTGTGCCGATCTCTCCGGGCGACGCGCCCGCGCCGAGGAGCTCGGCGATGACACCGATCGCGTTGACGCCGGAGGTCTTGCCCTGGTCGTTCGCCGTGCCGAGCGAGGTGTAGCGCTTGACGTGCTCGACACCGCGCATGCCGGTCCCGGTGGACCGCCGGATGTCGGCGACGGTGGCATCGCGCTGGAGGTCGACGAAGTGGGTGTCCCAGCCGCCGGGCTCGCCCTCGGGGGCGGGCACCAGCCACAGCGCGCGGATCGGGCCGGCTCCGGGCCGTGCGTCCCCGGGCGACGGCAGGGGGACCGGGAACCCGGCGTCCGTCGCGGCCCCCGCACCGGCCCGCGCCCCCTCGGCCAGACAGCCGTCGAGGTCGTAACGCCCCCGGGCCGCGCCGACGACCCGCTGGTCCCGTACGGTGCCGTCGGGTACGAACGCGACCAGGTCCTCGTCCCAGCGCAGCCTGCCCTGGCGCTGGCTGTGCAGGTGCACCACCGGGCTCCAGCCGCCCGAGACGGCGAGCAGGTCGCAGTCGAACGACTCCGGCTCGCCGGTGAGCCGACCCTCCTCGCCGAGGGCCTGGACGGTGACACCGGTGAGCCGGCCGCCGCCCGCGGTGCCGACCACCGCACTGCCCGTCAGCACCCGCACACCGGTCGCCGTGGCGACCTCGGCGGCCCGGCGGGACAGCTCGGGACGCGCGTCCACGACGGCGGCGATGTCGATCCCGGCGGCGTGGAGATCGGCGACCGTGTCATAGGCGCTGTCGTTGGTCGTGCTCACCACCGCCCGCGAACCGGGCACCACGGCGTACCGGTTGAGGTAGGAGCGCACGGCTCCGGCGAGCATCACCCCGGGCCGGTCGTTCCCGGCGAAGACCAGCGGACGCTCGTGGGCGCCGGTCGCCAACACCACCTGGCGGGCGCGGATGTGCCACAGCCGCTGGCGCGAGACGCCCTCGGCGGGGTCGGGCGCCTCGGCTCCGAGGTGATCGGTGCGCCGCTGCACGGCCAGCACATAGTTGTCGTCGTAGGAGCCGAACGCCGAGGTGCGGTGCAGGACGACGGCCTCCGGGGCGGCGTCGAGCGCGGCGCGGACCTCGGCGACCCACTCGAGGGCGGTCTGCGCGCCGACCCGCTCGGCGCGCCCGGAGAGCAGCGAACCGCCGGGCTCGGGCTGGTCGTCGAGGAGGATCACCCGGGCGCCGGAGCCCGCGGCAGCGGCGGCGGCCGCGAGTCCGGCCGGTCCGGCGCCGATGACCAGGACGTCGGTGTGGATGTACTTCTTGTCGTAGACGGCGGGGTCGGGGGCCGGGTCGAGCCGTCCCATCCCGGACAGCGTGGTGGCGGACAGCCCGTCGTACAGCTCCACGGTCGTCGCCGGAAGCATGCCCTCCGAGCACGGACCGCCGAGCTGTACCAGGGCGTTGGGCTCCTCGACGCCCGCGGCGACGATGCCGCGCGGGCGGCCGCGGTAGATCGACGGGGCGACCTCGACGACCCCGTTCGCCAGCATCGCCGAGGCGACGGTGTCCCCGGGGTGCCCGGTCAGCTCCCGCCCGTCGACGGTGAACCGCAGCACGGTGCCACGCTCGATACGGCCCCCTTGCCGGAGCCGGCAGCGCTGATGGGGCTGGTCGGTCATCGATTTCCTCCGGCCTGGGGCAGTTCGGGGCGGGGCGCGTCGAGCCGGTAGGAGGCCAGCACCTCGTAGCTGACGGTGTCGCGCAGGACGTTGAACCAGCGGCGGCAGCCGGTGCTGTGCGTCCACCGCTCGGCGAAGGGGCCCTTGGGGTTGTCCCGGTAGAAGACGTAGGCGGCCCACTGCTCGTCGTCGAGGTCGGCGGGGCGCTCGGGGTAGGGGACATGGGCCTGTCCCCCGTAGTGGTACTCGGCCTCGTCGCGAGGACCGCACCATGGGCAGGTGATCAGCAGCACGGTGTCCTTCTCTCAGCGGGCTCTCAGCGGGCTCTCGGCGGGCTCTCGGCAAGCGCTCAGTGGGCGCTCGGCCGGGTTCTCAGTGGGCCACGGCCGCGGCGCCGTGTTCGTCGATCAACGCGCCCGTCGCGAAGCGTTCGAGCGCGAAGGGGGCGTTCAGCGGATGCGGTTCGCCCCTGGCGATGGTGTGCGCGAAGGTCCAGCCGGCGGCCGGGGTGGCCTTGAACCCGCCGGTGCCCCAGCCGCAGTTGACGTAGAGGTTCTCGACGGGGGTGGTGCCGATGACGGGGGAGGCGTCCGGGGTGACGTCGACGATGCCGCCCCAGGTCCGCAGCACATGCGCGCGGGCGAAGACGGGGAACAGCTCGACGGCGGCGGCCATCTGCTGCTCGATGACATGGAACGAGCCGCGCTGCCCGTAGCCGTTGTACGAGTCGACGCCCGCGCCCAGCACCAGCTCGCCCTTGTGCGCCTGGGAGACGTAGACGTGCACATGGTTCGACATGACCACGGTCGGGTGCACCGGCTCGTGCAGCTCGGATACCAGCGCCTGGAGCGGATGGGACTGCACCGGCAGCCGGAAACCGGCCAGCTCGGCCAGCACGCTGCTGTGCCCGGCGGCCGCGAGGCCGACCCGGCCCGCGCGGATGCGGCCACGGCTGGTCTCGACGCCCACCACCCGGTCGCCGTCCTTGAGGAAGCCGGTGACCTCGCACCCCTGGATCAGGTCCACACCCATGGCGTCGGCCCGGCGCGCCAGCGCCCACGCGACATGGTCGTGCTTGGCGATACCGGCCCGCGGCTGGAAGGTGGCGCCGAGGACCGGATA
The DNA here is from genome assembly GCF_052665095.1 of Streptomyces sp. NEAU-174. NCBI lineage: Bacteria > Bacillati > Actinomycetota > Actinomycetes > Kitasatosporales > Streptomycetaceae > Streptomyces > Streptomyces sp. NEAU-174. The sequence continues at coordinate 95,443 of NZ_JBQTCE010000014.1, forward strand.
CCGGGTGCGGGACGAGACGTTGAGGATGGGGCAGACCTCAGCGACCTCGTCCGGCGTCAGCCACTGGGCGTCCACGCCGTTGAGGCGGTTGGCGCCCACCCGGCGCACGCCCTCGCGGACGTCCTGAAGGGTGTGGGCGAGGTTGAGCACGCCGCGCTGGCTGAACAGGAAGTCGTAGTCCAGCTCCTCCGGCAGCCCCTCCCACAGCTTGAGCGCGTGCTCGTAGATCGCCGCGCTCTCGTCCCAGAGGTAGTTGGAGCGGATGATCGTGGTGTTGCGCGCCATGTTGCCGCCGGCCAGCCAGCCCTTCTCCAGGACCGCGACGTTGGTGATGCCGTGGTTCTTGGCCAGGTAGTAGGCGGTGGCCAGGCCGTGGCCGCCCGCGCCGACGATGACGACGTCGTACGAGGAGCGTGGCTCGGGGTTGCGCCAGAGGAAGTCCGGGTGCTCCGGCAGCGGCTGGGCGGTCATGCCGCGCCTCCGTTCGGGCGGGGGTAGAGGGGGAAGGCGGAGGCGAGCTTCTCGACCCGGTCGCGGAGCAGGCCCGCGCGCTCGTCGTCGAGCCGCTCGTCCTTGAGGGCCTGGGCGATGATGTCGGCCACCTCCCGGAACTCCGTCTCGCCGAAGCCGCGGGTGGCCAGGGCCGGTGTGCCGATCCGCAGCCCCGAGGAGACCATCGGCGGACGGGGGTCGAACGGCACCGCATTGCGGTTGACCGTGATGCCGACGCGGTGCAGCCGGTCCTCGGCCTGCTGTCCGTCGAGCGCGGAGTCGCGCAGGTCGACGAGGACCAGATGGACCTCGGTGCCGCCGGTGAGCACCGTGATCCCGGCCTCGGCCACATCGTCGGCCAGCAGCCGCCCGGCGAGGATGCGGGCTCCGGCCAGGGTGCGCCGCTGGCGATCCCTGAACTCCTCACCCGCCGCCACCTTGAAGGCCACTGCCTTCGCCGCGATGACATGCTCCAGCGGGCCGCCCTGCTGACCGGGGAAGACCGCCGAGTTGATCTTCTTGGCCAGGCCGGCACGGCTGAGGATCACCCCGCCGCGCGGGCCGCCGAGGGTCTTGTGCGTGGTGGTCGTCACGACATCGGCGTACGGCACCGGGTTGGGGTGGAGGCCCGCGGCCACCAGCCCGGCGAAGTGCGCCATGTCCACCATCAGATACGCGCCGACCTCGTCCGCGATCCGGCGGAAGGCGGCGAAGTCCAGCCGGCGGGGGTAGGCCGACCAGCCCGCGACGATCATCTTGGGGCGGTGCTCCTTGGCCAGCCGCTCGACCTCGTCCATGTCGATGCGCAGATCGGACTCGCGCACGTGGTACGGCACGACGGTGTAGAGCTTGCCGGAGAAGTTGATCTTCATGCCGTGGGTCAGATGGCCGCCGTGCGCGAGGTCGAGGCCGAGGATGGTGTCGCCGGGGGAGAGGAGGGCGAACATCGCGGCCGCGTTGGCCTGGGCGCCCGAGTGCGGCTGGACGTTCGCCGCCTCGGCGCCGAAGAGCTCCTTGACCCGGTCGATGGCGATCTGCTCGACCACGTCGACGTGCTCACAGCCGCCGTAGTAGCGGCGGCCGGGGTAGCCCTCGGCGTACTTGTTGGTCAGGACCGAGCCCTGGGCCTCCATGACCGCCGACGGGGCGAAGTTCTCCGAGGCGATCATCTCGAGCGTGGACTGCTGGCGGTGCAGCTCGGCCGCCACCGCGGCGGCGATGTCGGGGTCGAGCTCGCTGAGCGGGAGGGTGAGCGGGGAGGCGAATGTGCTGGTCGACGGATTGATTGCCATCTGTGCACCATCCTGAGAGCCAACTAATGGGCAACTGATATATCAGCCTCTGCGGTAAGGTATGAGAGCTCGCGACACAGGTCAAGGGGGCATTTCATGCAGCAGGTGGCGACCGAACCCGCGGGCGAGGAACTCTCCCTCGCCGAGCGCGCGTATCGTGCCATCCGCGACCGGCTCGTCATGCTCGAGATCCGCCCGGGCGCGCCGATCAACGAGGACCAGCTGGCGCAGTCCCTCGGCGTCGGACGCACACCGGTGCGCGAGGCGCTCAAGCGGCTCCAATACGAGCGCCTGATCACGACCTACCCCCGGCGCGGCACCTTCGCCACCGATGTCAACATCACCGACCTGGCCCATATCTCCGAGGTGCGCCAGGAGTTGGAGCCCCTGGCCGCCGCCCTGGCCGCGCGGCGCGCCACGGCCGCGGACCGTGCGACCCTGACGGCCGCCCTGCGCGAGCTGGCGGGCGCGGACTCACCCCAGCGCGACGCCGCCGAGCTGATGCGCCTGGACCTCCAGGTCCACCGCGCGATCTACGCCGCCACGCACAACCCGTACCTGGAGGACACGCTCGTCCGCCACGACAATCTGGCCACCCGCATCTGGTGCCTGTTCATCGACCGTCTGTCCGACATGGCCGGTCACGTCGGAGAGCACGGGCCGTTGATCGAGGCGGTCGTCGCCGGTGACGCCGACAAGGCGGCACAGCTCGCCCACAGCCATGTCGAGGGCTTCGAACGGGCCATTCGCGCCGCGATCTGAGGCAGGATCCGGCCGTACGCGGCGTCCGCCTCAGTGTGTGGCGCCCCGCGGATCCTCCCGGTGCATACGGGGCCTGCCCGCCGGCGTGGTCCACAGGCGCGGCTCGCCGAGCACCCGGACGTCGACATGATCGCCCTGACCGGTTCGGTCACCAGTGGCCGTGCCGTGGCCCGGGCAGCGGCCGACAGCCTCAAGCGGGTGCATCTCGAACTCGGCGGCAAGGCCCCGGTGGTGATCTTACCGGACGCCGATCTCGCGGCCGCCGCGTCGACCCTGCGCGTCGCCGGTTTCTGGGCCCCATGGTCTCGAAGGCGCACTTCGACCGGGTCACGGGGTACGTGCGAGGTCGGACCAGGGGCCGAGGCGCGGCGGGGGAGGTACGACCACGGTCCGATCTGGAAGTGTGGTCCGTGCTCCGACGACGTGGCGTACGTGCCGGCGACATCGTTGCCCCCATGACCGTCACTTCTCCGTCAACCGCCGCGCCGCGGGCTCTCTTCCCGGGACGCTGGGTGGGTGGCGCATCCCTCGTGGTCGGGCCCTTGCTGGTGCTCACCGGTGTGCTGCTCCGTATGCGCTTCGACTTCTTCTTTCCCGCGCAGCTGCGCGCGTACGAGCGGCACCCGCATCTCATGACCGCCTCGTACAGCCTTGTCGCTGCGGGGTGGGTGCTGCTCTGGCCGGGAGTGGCGCTCCTGGCCGCCCGGATCGGTGAACGTTTCCGGGAGCTGGCCGTATGGGGTGGTGTTCTCACGGTCCTGGGCCTGTTCGCCCGGGCGTTTCACGCGGGTGTGGACCACGCGGACTTCCAACTGGTGACCGCCGATGGCGCGGCGTCTGCGGCGCGCACCGTGAGCGAGACCTATGGCGCCTTCCACGTCTTCAGCGTGCTGAACGCGGCCATCATGGGCGGCTGGATCCTGCTGGCCGTCGGCGCCCACCGCGCACGGGTGCTCGGACCTCTGCGTGCGGCGGCCCTTGGCCTGGTGTCGATGATGCCACTGGGGGTGCTGAAAGGGACGACCGCGTGGTCGGTCGCGGCTGCCACGGGGCTGTGCGTGGCACTCGTACCGCTGGGCGTGGCCACGTGGCGCGCAGGGCCGACTCCGCGGGCGGCCACCGTCGTCGGGCGGCTTGTGCTGGTGGCTGCGGTGGCCACCGCGATGTTCTGCTTCGGGCAGGCGGGATGAGCGCTCGGTATTGTCGTGCGGTGCGCATTGTGCGGTGGCGCCCGCGGACCGGGCCGCATCTGCTGGCAGTCGACGCCTGTGTGGCGGGCGTGGTGACGGCCGCGTATGTGGCACTGGCCGGGCAGGGCGGGTCCGACGGCCTGCCCCGGTTCTCCGGCCCAGCGTGGGCGGGCTGGCTGGTGGCGGCGGGGGTGGGGGCACCGCTGGCCGTTCGGCGCCTGTGGCCCCTGCCCGCCCTGGCGGTGGCGCTGGGCGCCACGGCGGCGGCGACGCTCCTCGACATCACCCGCGACCCCTACGTGTCCACCGCCCTGACCCTCTACGCGGTGGCGCTCCTGGTACCGCCCCGCCGGGCCGTGGCGGCGCTCGCACTGACCCTGGCCGTCTCGGCGGCCGTGGTCATCACCGGGGAGGCGGCGCTGACCCCATCCGGCCCATGGCCGGAAGCGGCCGGAACCGCGGCGCTGGTGTGGCTGGTGGCCGGTGGCGCCTGGGGCGCGGGCCGTGCCGTACGTGAGCGGCGGGCCCGGGCGGCGCGGCGCGAGCGGCGCCTGGCCGAGGAAGCGCTGACCGAGGAACGCCTGCGCATCGCCCGGGAGTTGCACGACATCGTCTCGCACAGCCTCAGCGTGATCGTCGTCAAGGCGTCCGTCGCCAACCACGTGGCCAAGGAACGCCCCGAGGAGACACAGGACGCCATCGGCGCGATCGAGCGGACCGGCCGGGAGGCGCTGACCGAGATGCGGCGCGCCCTGGGCGTACTGCGCGGCGACACCGCCACAGCACACCCGCCAGGTGCCGACGCCGTACCGTACGCACCAGGTGCCGGTTCTGCGCAGTTGGCACCTCCGCCCGGACTGGACGACCTGCCCTCCCTGGTCCGACGCGCCGAGCAGGCGGGTATCCGCACCAGGCTGCGTACCCGGCTGGCGGCCGACCTCCCCGCGGGGATGGCACTCACCGTCTACCGCATCGTCCAGGAGGCGCTGACCAACGTCGTCAAGCACGCCGGCGACGGAACGCACTGTGAGGTCACCGTCACCGCCGACTCGCGCGGCCAGGTGCATATCCAGGTGGTGGACGACGGAGCGGGGAGGGCGGCCGTGTCCGGTCGAGGGGACCTCAGGGGCGGTCACGGACTGGTGGGGATGCGGGAACGGGTGATGATGTACGGAGGCACACTTGACGCCGGGCCCCGGCCCGGCGGCGGGTTCGCCGTCTCGGCCCGCCTCCAGGCCGAACACGCGCCCGGCGTCGCACCGGACCGAAGGGAGCCGACCGCGTGACCGAACCGATCCGGGTCCTGGTCGCCGATGACCAGTCCCTGCTCCGTGGCAGCTTCCGGGTGCTCATCGACACCGCGCCCGGGCTGACCACGGTGGGCGAGGCCGGCACCGGCGCCGAAGCCGTCGAGAGCACCCGGCAGCTACGCCCGGACGTGGTGCTCATGGACATCCGGATGCCCGGCATGGACGGGATCGAGGCAACCCGGCACATAGCCCGGTCGCCCGGGACAGCGCGGACACGCATCCTCATCCTGACCACCTTCGACCTCGACGAGTACGTGTACGGCGCGCTGCGGGCCGGGGCAGCGGGGTTTTTGCTCAAGGACACCTCGCCCGAGGTCCTGCTGGCCGGTATCCGCACCGTCGCCGCCGGAGAGTCCCTCCTGGCACCCTCGGTGACCCGGCGCCTGATCGCCGCGTTCGCCCGTCTTCCCCACGCCTGTCCGGCGCCCGGCTCCTCGCTGGAGCACCTCACGGACCGCGAGCGAGAGGTACTGCTCCTGGTGGCCCGCGGCTTCTCCAACACCGACATCGCCGAGTACCTCCACCTCAGCCACGGCACCGTCAAGACGCACATCGGGCGGCTGCTGAGCAAGCTGGCAGCGCGCGACCGTGCGCAACTGGTCATCAGCGCCTACGAGTCAGGGCTCGTCCGCTCGCAGGAACCACCCCTCACCACCGGTGAACTCGATGACCTGGAATGAGGCACTGGTCATCACGTGATCGAATCCGAGTTCCCGGTGAGCAGGTCTGGGGGGTCGGCTCGAAGGCTTTGGTGACGAAGTAGCAGCAAAGGCCGACTTGGGTCGGCCGGCGGGGATCCATGGCCGACGGCTCACCACCACTCGGGCGGAAGGTGGCCGTCGCGGTGGCTATGGGAGCTCACGGCGGACGAGCGCGTGGCTGAACGGCTCACCGGTGGTTTGGGCGTATGCCATGCGTTCGCGTACCTCGCGGAGTGTGCGTGGGCGGTATCCGGGCCCTCCGCAGCAGCTCTTGTGGAATCGCACGCCCGCGTGGAGCAGCACGGAAAGTACCCGCCACCCTGCCTTGTCCCGCCGGGGAGGGGCAGCGAAGGCGGACCCCACGTGGATCATCGGCTTTGCGCAGCGCGGGCACGGCCGGTCGTGGTCACCGTGGTAGGGCTGCTTGTACGAGGCCCGGCATGGCAGACACACGTACGAGGTCTTCGCGGGAGGCATGCACTCAGGCTAGGTGCCTCGATACCGGCGGGCGACAGGTTTTCCGCAGGCAGGACCGCGCTGCCGTCGCGACTGGAATATCGACCGTACGACTCGACGTCGCATGCTGTATCGCGGCCCTGGCCCGTTGCCGCGTCGAGAGCACCGCATGTCGCCGTTGGACATCGACGCTGAGCAGGACTCCCCTCCGCTGGCGGCGAGAATCTGTTCAGGTGCTGCTGGCGGAGTGCTGCTCGGCCCAGCCTGTCGCGGTTACCACCTCGCGCGCGATATCCACGACGGCACGCCCATCCGTCATCACCCGTACGGTCTCCGCGGTGGTTTTCTGGTCCAGCAGCCGTGCCTTGCGAGCACTGCTTTCCAGTTCCTGCTCGAGCTCGGAGCCGAGTTCCCGGCGTACCAGCCGCTCTCGGACGGTGGCGTCGGAGGCGGTGAGCAGAACCCGAATGATCCGTGTCCCCGTTCCCATAGCGCGCTGGAACATTCCCGTGGACTCAGGCAGCACACTCACGGTGTTGGTGTAGATCAGCCGGCGGTAGCCGCGTTGGGCGAAGTTCGCCCACACGGCCGTCAGGTTGCTTTCGGTGATGTCCGAGCAGTGAGGATCTCCCTCAGGGGGCGGATGGGCCTGTCCCATGAAGTCGCCGTCGATGACCGTGTGCGAGACGGCCGCGGCCCGCAGTACGGCCGATACCTCCCACCCCACCGTCGTCTTGCCGACTCCGGCCCGCCCTCCGATGAGCAGCACTTCCGCGTGATCCATGGGGGCAGCCTGCCAGCACACGTCCGTCTGAGGCGATCCGATTTCGATGGGCCATGTGTCTCAGTGCGGGAGTCGGCGGCTCACGGGGTCTGCTCGCCTCCGGTGAACATGTTGATCAGGCCGTGGGGTGCCTCGTCTCCGTAGAACAACTCGTGGACGTGGATGCCTTCGGTGGCGGCCGCAGCGCTGCGGGGGAACATGGCCCGCTCGTATTCGGTGAGCGCGGTCTCGACCTCGCCGGGGTGCGCGGCAAGGGCCTTGCCGAGTTCGGCGGCGTCGTACATGGCCAGGTTGGCGCCCTCGCCGTTCGGGAGCGAGAGGTGGGCGGCGTCCCCGAGCAGGGTCACCCCCGGCACCCGTGCCCAGCGGTGCTCGACGGGCAGGGCGAAGAGGGGGCGCGGCACCGGAGCGGTGTCGCCGTCACTGATCAGCGCGGTGAGCTCCGGGGCCCAGTCGGCGAACTCCCGCGCGATCCGCGCGGTGGCCGCGGCGGAATCGGTGAAGTCGATGTTCGCGAACCAGTCGCGCGGCCGGGCCAGCATCACGTAAGTGTGCAGGATGCCGCCCTTCTCCCGGTGAGCCAGGAATCCCTTGCCCGGCGCGAGCGCGAACAGCGACCCGCCGCCGACCGCTTTCGCGCTGGCCGGGTGGCGGGTGTCGGCGTCGAACAGATAGGTCTCGACGGCCGACATGCCGATGTACTCGGGGCTGGCGTCGGACAGCAGTGGCCGGACCCGGGACCACGCGCCGTCCGCACCGACCAGCAGGCCGGTGGTGACGGTGGTGCCATCGGCGAAGGTCACCTCATGCCGGCCCTCCCCGAGGGCACGGGTCCTGCTGACCTTGTGCCCCCACCGGACGGTGTTGGCCGGGAGCGAGTCGAGGAGCATCTGCCGCAGCTCGCCGCGCAACACCTCGGGGCTGTCACCCGTACCGTCGTCGACCTTGTCGAACAGGACGGCCCCTTCCCGGTCGAGGACCCGTATCGCCTGGCGGCCCTCCAGAACGAGGCCGCGGAACTCATCCGTCAGGCCGGCCGCCTCGAGAGCCGGCTGTCCGCTGTCCTCGTGGATGTCGAGCATGCCGCCCTGTGCGCGCGCCGTTGCGGAGGCCTCCGCTTCGTAGACGGTGGCCGGGATGCCGTGGACGTGCAGGACGCGGGCGAGCGTGAGGCCGCCGAGTCCGGCGCCGATGATCGTGACGTCAGTGGTCATGATGGTTCCTTGTTGTCGCACGCCTGCCGGATGGGCGCCCGGCAGGATCCATGCGAAAGGTTCCAGGCCCCGCCGACCGACCACCGACAACGGACCGACAGCCACCGATGTGCGACCGACACCACGGTTTTTCCGTCCGATCACCCCCAGTTCGGGCGGGGGAGCGGCGTGGTGGTTGCGGGCGGCTCGCCCGCACACCAGCGCATCGCACGGCAGGGGCGGCAGGATTCGAACCTGCGGCGCGCGGGTTTGGAGTCCGCTGCTCTGGCCGGGCTGAGCTACGCCCCTTTGACGCGGTCAGTCTGACACCGGCCGGCCGTGACCGGCCACGGGATTTCTGAGCGGCTGAGTGGCGGATGACGACCAGTCCTTCGATGGCCGCGCGACCCGGGCCGGAGGGAGGCCGGGAGAGCGCCGACCCCCTCGCGAAGCGACGGCCGGGGGTGGTTAGGGTTCCATGGGCGGTTGGGGTTCCCTCACCTCGGCGCCACTACCGGACGCCTCGGCAGGAATCCAGATGAGGAAACGCGCCCGGGCGGTTGCGGTATCGCGTCGCTCGGCCGACCGCACACAGTGGGAAAGGCACATCACGATGATGAGCGGTGACGGCCGTACCACCGGTGCCGGCGGTGACACCGCGGCACTCGACGACCCGGTGGGCGAGTCGCTGCGCGGCCGCCACGCAGACCTGGGGCGCCGACTGGGCCGGGCTGCCACCTACCTGCCGGGAGTCGCGACCTTCTCCGCGGTACCCGCCGACGCGGACACGGCGGACTGGGCCGGTCTCGCACGGCTCCTCGGCCCTGACGCGTTCGCCGACATGTTTAGCTGCCAGGCGTCCCCTCCTCCGGACTGGGAGCAGGTTTTCGTCCTCGAAGGCCGGCAGATGATCTGGCCCGGCAACAGCCGCCCCGATCAGCCTCATGCGGCGAACGGCACCGACGTGGTCGAACTGGACGCTGCCGATGTGCCTCAGATGCTCGACCTGGTCGCACAGACCCAACCGGGACCGTTCTGGCCGCGCACCCTCGAACTCGGCACCTACCTCGGCATCCGCGACGGCGGCGCACTGGTGGCCATGGCGGGCGAACGGCTCCGGCCCCCGGGATGGACCGAGATCAGCGCCGTCTGCACGGCCCCCGAGGCACGCGGGCGAGGCCACGCCGCCCGCCTGGTCAGTGCCCTCGTCGCAGGCATCCTGGCTCGGAACGAACGCCCCTTCCTGCACGTGGCCGAGACGAACACCGGCGCGATCGCGCTCTACGAACGGCTCGGCTTCGCGAGCCGGAAGCGGGTAACGTTCCGCGGCTTCCGCACCCCCTGCCTCCGCACCCCCTGACGGCACCGCCACGCCGCCGTCAGCCGTCCTGGCCTGCGGAGGCCGCAAGAGCATCTGTCCCCATGTCCTTGCGCATAGCCTCCCTGACCGCCTCCAGCGTGCCAATGACGTTGAAAGAGTCCTCCCGCTCCACCTCCTGCCGGCCCAGGCCGGCGCCCGCCGCGTCCCGAAGGGGCGTGTGTCGAGTAGAGCGTGATCCAGGCCCAAGCGCGGCGTCACGAGCCGAGCTGGTGGGATGGTCGTCGACCACCGGCTCCGGGGGCGAAATACCCGCACACCACAGCCTGAGCGGTCCCTGAACGCGCGGGCGACCTGAACGACTCGCCTCGGGTCGTCGCATGGGGCGGCTGTCAGCCGAAGTCGTCGGGGACGATGCGGAGTTTTTGTGCGATGCGGGTGAGTGCCTTCTGGTCGGCGGTGTTGAGCGCGTCGAGGACGATGCGGCGTACGGCGCGCAGGTGGGTGGGCGCGGCCAGGTGCACGATGTCGAAGCCGGCGTCGGTGAGTTCGGCGAGGGTGTAACGGCCGTCGGCCGGGTCAGGTGTCCGTACGACCCAGCCGCGCTGTTCACAGCGTTTGATGACGTTGGACAGGCGGGAGAGCGACCCGCTGGCGAGGAAGGCGAGTTCTCCCATCCGCAGCTTGCGCTGCGGGGCCTCGGAGAGGTGGCTGAGCACGAGGTACTCGAACAGGGTGAGGCCGTGTTCCTGCCGCAGCGGCGACTCCAGCTTGCCGGGCAGCAGCAGGACAAGGGAGATCATCCCCGTCCACGCCGCCTTCTCCTGCTCGTCGAGCCACCGCAGCTCCTCGTCGTCCTCGTGTTCGCCCGCGCCGCTCATGGGCCCTCCCGTGCTGGTCATGGATCTCCCCGGCTCTCCGGCGAAGGCCGGAATGACTTTACGCTTGAAGTCATCGCCTGCTAGTCTCACTTTACGCGTGAACTCATGTACGAGGAAACGCACCCCTATGGACAGGAAGATGGAGCATCATGAGCACCGTCACCTTCGGCATCACTCCGGGCTCCGGCGAGAAGCTGCACGAGGCCCTCGGCTACAGCGGGGCCGTCCGCGTCGGCGACCGGGTCGAGATCTCCGGTCAGGCCGGGGTGGATGACGCCCTGGTCATCCCCGACTCGCTGGAAGACGAGATCATCCAGGCTTTCGACAACGTGGAGCGCACGCTCGCCACGGTCGGCGCGACATGGAAGGACGTCATTCACGTCAACTCCTACCACAAGGTCGCACCGGGAGCTGACGCCATCGGCGACGACCACAACACGGTCATGGCCGAGCAGTTCCGCCGTCGCCTCGACGGCCGCGCGCCGATCTGGACCGAGACCGGCGTCACGGCCCTCGGCCTCGCCGCCATGCGCGTGGAGATCCGCGTCACCGCCATCGTCGGCTCCGGGAACTAGCTGGACCGGGATCCCGGCCACCCCGGCCTCGTGAAGGAGCTGGCGCAGGCCACGTGGCCGGGGCCGACCGCCCAGTAGGACTCCGTCAGGGGCGGTTTCGTCGAGTCCGGTGACTCCCCGGGCGACACAGGCCGGCCCGCGAGGTCAGCCGGCGAGACACGCTGCGGCTGCCCCTGGAAGAACTGGTCGTTGCGGCGCGGCCGGCGGTCGCGGCGATGACCGCGTGGAAGTCGTAGGCGCCGTCGTGCAGCACGCACGCGGCGAGGCGGTGCTCGAAGGCGGCCGCCCTCGAGGAACAGCACGGTCACGACCGAGGCGGGGCCAGCGCGGGAGGCCACCCGCGCCCGCGCAGAAAGCGGGGCCCACCGGTACCCCCCCGTTCGTGCTGTGCTATCGCCGCTGTCCGGGGCGGGGCCTGTGGGCGAACACCCATCGGTTGCCCGCCAGTGCGTCGTTGTGTTCGGGGCGCGGGCCGCGTCCGTGTCGGCGGGTGTAGTCGAAGGGGGTCCGGACGGTTGTGGTCCAGCCCTTGCCCGCGAGGTCGCCCGCGGAGTCGGGCCGCGGTTCCAGGCTGAACAGATTGAGCAGGTCGATGCCGATCTGGTGTTTCGTCGCGGTGTAGAGGGGGCTGTCGCGGTATTCGAGCAAGTCCTTCTCGAGTTTGACCTCGAACGCCAGCGCGCTTCCGCCCGCGCTCAGCCGGTCCACCGTGTGGATGAGGTTCGTCTCGGAGGTGTTCGGCAGGTAGAACAGCAGCCCTTCGGCCAGCCAGGCGGTCGGTGCGGCCGTGTCGAAGCCCGCGTCGGTCAGCGCCGTGGCCCAGTCGGCGCGCAGGTCGAGGGGGATCGGTACGCGGGCCGCCTTCGGGGTGGTCGGCAGTCCGCCGAGCACCTTGTGCTTGAACTCCAGCACGCCTTCCCGGTCGATCTCGAAGATCACACAGCCGGGAGGCCAGTCGAGTCGGAACGCCCGCGAATCCAACCCCGCCCCGAGCAGGACCACTTGGCGCGCCCCTCCTGCCCGCACCGACTGGAGGAGGAAGTCGTCGAGGACCCTGGTCCGCAGGCCGAAGTAGCGGGCGAAGCGCCCCCACAGCGGGTTCGCGTCTCCGTCCGCGACCTGGTGTATGCGCACCGGCCAGTCCGCGGAGGCCGGTGCGGCGTGGACGAAGTGTTCCGCGTAGATGTCTTGTGCCAGGCTGTCGTGGCGGTGGGTCTCGATCGCCCGGGCCGCGGCGACCATGAGAGCGGTCAGGCCGACGCCCTCTTCCACGCCTTCCACACCGGTGTTGTGATGCGCTGTGTCGGTCATGTGTCCTCCCTTGGCCCCGCGGGAATCAGGACGGGTTTGACCACGCGGCCCGCGTCGCAGTCGCGTTCGGCTTGGTTGATGTCGGTGAGGGGATAGGTGCGGATCAGCTGGTCGAAGGGAAACCGCCCGGCCTGCCAGAGCCTGGTCAGCCGCGGGATCAGCAGTCCGGGCACCGCGTCCCCTTCGCAGATGTGGGAGATCCTCCGGCCCCGGTCCAAGGTCCCCGGTTCCAGTGGCAGTGGGGTGTGGAGACGTGCCACCAGGCCGAGGTGGCCGGTCGGGCGCAGGGCCCGGAGGGCGTCGTTGATCATCCGGGGGGAGCCCGTGGTGTCCAGCGCGTAGTGTGTGCCGCCGTCGGTCAGTTGCCGGATGCGGTCGGGCAGGTCGGGCAGGTCGGGCGGGCCGGGCGAGTCGTTCGATGCGGCGCGCAGCGGGATCGCGTGGAGCCGCTCGGCGAGGGCCAGCCGCCCGGGGTGCCGGTCGACGGCCACGGTCACCGCCCCGGCGGCGGTGGCCGCCATCACCGCGGCCAGGCCGACCGCTCCGGCGCCGTAGACCGCGATGGTGTCGCCGGGGCCGACGCCGAAGGAGTGGAAGACCGCTCCGGCGCCGGTGAGGAAGCCGCAGCCGAGCGGTCCGAGGAGTTCGATGGGCAGCGTGGGATCGACCCGGACGGCGTTGCGGGCCGGGACCATCGCGTATTCGGCGAAGGAAGACTGGCCGAACCAGCGGGGGGCCAACGCGCCTCCGTCCGCGTCGGTGAACCGCGCCGCGTGTTCCCCGCGTCCACCGAAGAGGTTCAGGCTGGGGAAGGAGTCGCAGTAGGCGGGCGCCGCGCCCATGCAGTTCCGGCAGCGTCCGCAGGAGTCGAAGCTCAGAACGACGTGGTCGCCGGTGCTCAGGCCGGTGTCCGGGCCGCCTGTCTCCACAACGACTCCGGCCCCTTCGTGGCCGAGCACCGCGGGCAGTGGTGAGCGGCCGGCCGAGTGCCGCACCGCGAGATCGGTCCGGCACATCCCGCAGCCCGCGATCTTCACCAGGACCTCGCCGTCGCCCGGCCCCGCGTGCAGCATCACCTCCTCGAGGGTGAACGGGCTCTCGTACGAGCGCAGTACCGCCGCGGCGAACCTCATCCGCGCACCTCAACCGGTCGGTGTACGACGAACGGGCTGAGGTTGCCGTACAGCCTTCACGGCCCCCACAGCCCGCCCGCCACGCCGACACCGCTGTCCTTGATGCCCGCGAAGGGCTGGGCGAGGGAGGTCTCGGCGTGGTTGTTGATCCACGCCGTTCCGCATCGCCGCCGTGCGGGCGACCTCCGCGTACGACTCGGCCAGGGGTTTGCCCTGTGCACGGGTGAGCAGCGGGGCGAGGCCGGCCCCGGCCGCCTCCACGGCGTCCGCTGCCGCGAGCAGCGCGGTGGTGCGGGCGGCGGGGTCGGCGCGCCGGCCGCGCCAGGCGGCGCGGGCCCGGCCGACGATGGCGTCCGGCTCATCCGGCCGCTGGCCGGGGGCCTCGTCGAAGGCCTCGCCGGTGGCCGGATCGAGGACGGCGAAGCACCCGCCACGGGTCCCGGGCGCCCGACGGGGCCGGGATATGGGCATGCCGGGCCTCAGCCCGCGGTCGCGACGGACGCCGCGTGTTCCCGGGCGTGCCGGTCCATCTCCGCGCGGAAGGCGGCCACCAGCCGCGGCTGGATCCTTCCGGTGTCGCGGTCGCCTCCCTCGCAGACCGCGCCGCGCACCCCCACGATGTCGGTGCCGATGCGGGTGAGCGCGCCGAGGTCCGCGGCTTTGACGCTGCCCGCGAGGGCGGCGCGCAGACCGGCCTCGTGGGTCTGCCGGACGAACTCCGCGCAGAGGTCGGGCGGAACGTGGTCGAACAGCCGTGTCCCGTCCTTGATCGCGGTGTCGAGCATGGCCGCGTCACAGCCGGAGCGGCGGGCGATGTCGGGCAGCGCGAGCGGGTTGACGCAGCCGATCCGGTGGGCGTCGGCGTAGCCGGAGGCGACGACGAACGCGTCCGGCCGGTAGTCCTTCACCGCCCGGACGACCCCGCGCATGACATCGATGGCCTGTTCGGGCGTCGTGCATCCGTAGAGGCCGACCTTGATGTAGGTGGCTCCGGAGACCGCCGCACCCAGCGCCGCCTGGGCCACTGTGCCGGGCTTGTAGGGGACGTCTCCCACGGTGGCGGAGACCGGCTTGTCCGCCGGGACCGTGTCGCGGATCTGCCGGATGACCCAGGGGAAGTTCGCGCCGAGCGAGCCCTCGTCGGGCTTCTTGACATCGACGATGTCGAGGTGTTCCGCCGCCTTCGCGCAGTCGAGGGCCTCCTCGACGCCGTCCGGGGAGATGAGAAGCAACAACGTGGCGTCCTTCCACCGCATACCACCTGCCCAGGGGGCGGCTGTGCGGAGTCGTGTGGATCACGCGCGGTCCGCTCATCATCGCCGCGTCCCGTGGCCCACGGCAGGGCGCGCGGAGTCCGGACGGGGCGTTGTCATGACGCTCCACGCCCCCGGCACGCCGTCCACGCCGGTAGCCGGTGCGGCGATCGAGACGCTGCGTTCCGCCGAGACGCTGCGTTCCGCCGAGACTATGTGCTCCGCGCCGATTGCCGAATGATCAGGTCGGTCAGCAGGGCCAGCGGGGGCCAGCTGTCGCGACCCCGGCGGGCGACGGCGAAGGCGCGCAGGACGACGTCCGGCGCGGTGAGCGGCACCAGCTGGACACCGGGCAACGTGGAGGTGCCCATCGGCAGCAGCCCTACGCCCATCCCTGCCGCGATCATGCCCTGTACGAGGTCGAGGCTGTCCGCCTGGTGCGTGAGGTGGGGGGTGAAACCGGCCATGGAGGCGAGTGTCCGGATGACGGTCTCGTCACCGGGGTTGCGCGAGTTGCCGATCCAGTCCGCCGTGCGGAACCGGCGGAAGAGCTCGGGGGCGCCCGGCACTGAGGGGCGGGCGGCGTGGTCAGGAACGCCCAGACCCCAGGGAGCGGTCCACAGGGGAGTGATCACGACCGCGGGGTCCGGCTCGGCCGGTGCCAGGTTGTAGTCGTAGGTGAGCGCGAGGTCGGCCTCGTCGTTCGCCAGCAGCTGGAGGGCTTCGGCGGGCTCGTGCTCACGCACCAGGACGCTGAGCTGAGGATGGCTCGTCGACAAGTCGCCGATGATGGGCAGCAGTTGGGCTCGGATGGCCGTGGCGAAGCCGGCCACCCGCACCGTGCCGGTCGGCGGGGCGTCGGGGCTCAAGTCCCGCTGTGCGGCCTCGACCGCCGCAAGGATCGTCACGGCGTGTTCCGCCAGTCGGCGGCCCGCCGGTGTGAGCCTGACCCTGCGCCCATGCGGCTCGATCAGTGCCGTGCCCATCTCCTGGGCCAAGGCGGCGACCTGCTGGGAAACGGTCGAGGTGGTCGTGCCGGTGGCCTCGGCCACGGCGCGCATCGAGCCTCGCCGGGCCAGCTCGGCCAGCATCTGGAGGCGGCGTGTTTCCATCCCCCTATTGTCCATGAATCCCGAACGAATCATTCGGGATTGGCACGTGGACGTGAACGGTGTCAAGGCTCTCTACTGGAGCCCATGAACGCTCCCGAACCGCCCGAGACTCTTCCGTCCCGTCGCTCGCGCCATGCCGGCGCCGGTGCCCTCATGGCTGCCACCGCGATGTGTACCGTGCAGCTCGGATCGGCTCTGACGGTTCCGCTGTTCGGACAGCTCGGGGCGCTGGGAACCGCGGGGCTGCGCCTGGGCTGGGCGGGGCTGATTCTGCTGGTCGCCATCCGCCCCCGGCCGCGTGATTTCAGCTCCCGGGATCTTCTCGCCTGCATGCTGCTCGGTCTCGTGACCGCCGGAATGATGGTCTTCTTCATGCAGGCGATCGCCCGTCTCCCGTTGGGAACCGCGAGCGCGCTGGAATTCCTGGGACCGCTGACGGTCTCCCTCTTCGGACCGAGGAAGGGACGCCTGGTCTGGGCGGCCGCGGCGGCGACGGGCGTCGTGCTGCTGACCGAACCCTGGCACGGCGGCGCCGACCCTCTGGGGGTGGGGAGCGCGCTGCTCGCCGCGGGATGCTGGGCCGCGTACATTCTGCTGACCCAACGGGTCGGTGATCGTGTCACCGGCCTGAAAGGACTGGCCGTCTCCATGCCGGTCGCCGCGGTGGTGGGGCTGGCCATCGCCGCCCCGGACCTCGCCGACCGCATCACCTGGTCACCGGTGTGGACCATGCTGGCTCTGGCGGTGCTCAGCCCCGTCATCCCCTTCGCGCTCGAATTTCTCGCCCTGCGCCATCTGACCACGTCCGCGTTCGGCACGCTGATGAGCCTCGAGCCCGCCATCGCCCTCATGGTCGGTCTGCTCGTTCTCGGCCAGCGCCCCGGGACGGCCGCGACACTCGGTCTGGTCCTCGTGGTCGTGGCCAGCGTCGGCGCCACCCGCGCCGGTGTCCGTCCCCCGGCATCCTCCCAAGAGGCGCCGGTTGCCCGGCATGAGCCCGGCCGGGAGTCCGTACGACGCGATCAGATGTCATCGAACGTGGCAAGCTGACGTCTCGCAACCGGTCGATCGCGGTCCTGTTGTGGCCTGGAGCAGCACGCTGAAGATCTCCCGTTTCGCTTGGAGGAGACCATGTCCACATCCATCGGCAGGCCCGCCGATCCGACGTTGAGCCATCGAGCCATCGAGAACTTGATCGCACGTTACGCCGAACTCGTGGACGACGGTGATTTCGCGGGACTCGGCACGCTGCTCGCCGACGCCACCTTCACGGGCAGTGGCGAGCCGGTCAGCGGGCGCGAAGCGATCGAGGAGATGTTCAAGGAGACTCTGATCGTCTACGCCGACGGCACGCCGCGAACCCACCACGTCACCACCAATGTCGCCATCGAGGTCGATGAGCAAGCGAACACGGCGGTCTCGCGCTCGTACGTCACCGTCTTCCAGGCACTGCCCGACCTGCCCCTGCAACCCATCGCCGCCGGTCGGTACCACGACCGCTTCGAGCGCCGTGACGGGCAGTGGCGTTTCGCGGAGCGACGCGTCCGCATCAACCTGATCGGCGATGTGAGCCGCCATGCGCACCAGGCCGCCGCACGGCGGTAGCCGCTCCCGGGGGAGGAGGCCCCGCCCGTCGGACCGGCGGGGCCTCCACGGCCTCAGATCATGAGCAGCAGCCGCGTGTGCGGTGTCAGCTTCCGATTAACGCTGGTGCTCTGCACGAAGATCGTGAAGTCGTCGTTGTGATCCGGCTTGACGCGGACTTCCGTGTCCGGCAGGCCGAGCAGGGATCGGGCTTCCGGCCCCGTGTACACCCGGTCCGTCTTCTTCTCCAGCACCGCTATCTGCTTTCGCGCCTGGATTTTCTCCGACTTGCTCAGCTGATAGAACGCACAACCGGTGCGGAAGGTGTGCCCGCATTCGATGACCCATTCCCGGATCGCCGCTTCGCGGGCCACCGGAATCAGCTGGTATTTCGACGGGTCCACCGGGGTGAGGCCGGCTGCCTTGATGGTGTCCTTGTTGACCGCCTCCGCACCCGTGGAGAACACCGCCCGCGATCCCCGGATGCCCTGGGCCCGGCCCACCATAAAGTTCTCGGTGGCCTGCTGGATAACCTGCCCCGCCTCCTCCAGGCCCTGAGTGCTCGTGGCGTCCCAGATGGCGATGTTGTCCTTCGGGAAGCCGCACTGCATGGCCTCGCGCTTGCCCATCTGGTCCGGCACAAGGACGGCCAGCGTCCAGTTGTCCTCTTGCGTCTCCATCAACTCGGCCACCGCCCGCACCAGTTCACGCGGGCTCTTGGTGAGGGCATCCGAGCAGCGATGACTCGCGTTCTCCTGGCCGTCCGTCAGCACGAACGTCAGGAAGCTGTGGTCGCCGTACAGTTGGGCGGTCTGCGCCAGCTCCCGCTGCGACTTCAGTGTGGCCGCCAGCAGAGCCGTCATTCCACCGACCCGGTAAAGCTGCTTCAGGGACGGCATCCGCAGCACGTCCTTGTCATAGATGACGCACTCCACCTTGTCGGCGAAGACGTACACCGTAACGCGGGTTTCCTGGTCCAGTTCCTTCGATCGGCGGGCCAGATACGCAATCTGCTGGTCGGCGACTTCGACGACCTTTCCGCGCAGGTGTGACATGGACGAACTGGCGTCCAGCACAAGAGCAACGTGATTGATGTAGTTCTGGTCTCCGGACATGCCGCGCCCCCTCTTTTTCCTTCTCGATGCTCCTACCTTCTCACCCACCACTGACAATCGATCTTGGACCGCGATGCGCGGCGGCCGGTGCCCGTGCAGGAGAGTGACGCGGCGTCAGGAGTAGAAGCGCACATAGTCGAAGCGTGCGGTCACCCCCTTGCCGGCCAGGGAGACGAGGCCGATGGACGGGGCGGAACCGGCGGGCAGCTGCCAGACCCCGCCCCAGATGTAGTGCTTCCCGTCCCGGCTCGTGGCCGGCTGGAATCTGTGTTCGCCGGTCTTCGGGTCGGCGGTATGGCGCAGCCGCAGCCACATGGTGTCGGCCGACGGGCCCAGCTGCATCTCCGGCCAGCTGTCACGGTCCCGGCCGATCCACAGGAAGGCCTGCCGGGATGGGCCGGTCCGGGTCGGAGCCAGATGGATCGAGTCCTCCGGGCTCTGGAAGGCGATCATCCCGGCCTGGCTGCGCCCGTCGGGGGCGTCGCTGATCGGGAAGTGCAGCTTGGTCTCGACCGTGTAGGTGCCGGTCGGAGCGTCACGGAGCAGCGCCGACGCCATGGTCCCCTTGCCGGAGAAGTCGGCGTCCTGCGTCGGCCACACGTACTGGCCGTCGGCGACCTGCCCGTCGGCGGGGCCGAACCACCTCCAGCCGTCCAGCCGGCTGTCGTCGAAGTCCTCGTCGTACTCCGGCAGCCGGGCTCCGATCGAGGGGGCCGGCTGTTTGACCGTCACCGGTGTGTAGGGCCGGGTCACACCGACGTTGTCCGCCTCGCCGGCGCCGCGGGTCGAGGCGACACCGCCGCGGCGCCAGCCCTTCGGTACGTCCACCGTCAGCTCGGCCAGCGGCATGTCGAGCAGGGCCGAGCTGACCTGTATGTGCGCCGCGCCGTCGCGGATCTCGGCCGTGAGCGAGTGCCAGGTACGCGGATCGGTGTTCGCGTGCAGGCGAGCGGTCTGCTTCCGCACCACCTTCCGGTCCCGGGTGACCTCGACGGAGAGGGTGCCGGTGGAATCCAGCCAGGCCACGGCGTGGTTGGACCGGCCCGCGGACGCCAGGACAAGCCCGACCCGGCCGTCGTCGCCGCGCAGCCGGAGGTCGGCCTCGATCCTCACATCGCCGTCCGGGGCCCGCCGCGGCAGCAGCAGCTGCGGGAGGGCAGCCAAGGACCGGCCACGGGCATAGCGTCCCGAGTCGGGATCCGACGCCGTGGTCCAGGAGCCGTGTCCGAGGGTGTCGAAGTCGACCAGGCCGTCGTCGAAGGTGCTCCCCGAGCCCCAGTCGCCCACGGGTGCGGTCTGCCGGTCCTCGCTGGTCCAGGCGCCCGCGCGCACGGTCGGCCAGCCGTCGATCCAGTCGAGCCGGTCCATCATGGTCGGCCGTCCGCCCCAGTTCGGATCGCTCTCGTGGCGGTCGAATCCGTTGGTGAGGATCCAGTCCTGGCCGGACTTGTCGACGACGTTCGCCGAGTGGCCGGTCGCGACCCACTTGTTGCCGTTCGGCGCGTTGACGATCGTGCCGCCGGGGTTCAGGTCGGCCAGGCCGACGCCCTCGGCGTCGGTGAACGGGCCCATCGGGTCCTTCGCCCGCCCGACGAACACCGGATAGGCGCCCTGGTCACGGGCACAGCAGCCCAGGCCGGAGTAGAACAGGTAGTACCAGCCGTCCCGCTTCACCACATACGCGGCCTCGCCACGCCGGGCGCCGACCACCTGCACCGGATCGCCGACCGGCGCGGTGCCCTCCGTATTGAGGCGCACCGCATGGATTCCGCCGTCGCGGAAGGAGCCGTAGTAGAGGTACTTCTGGCCGTCGGAGTCGAGGAACACCGACGGATCGATCTGATTGACCGTCGTCCCGTACGGCAGCACGGGGTGGCCGATGTCCTTCCACGGGCCGGCCGGGTGGTCCGCGGTGGCCAGCGCGATGGTGTTCTTGTCGCCGCCGGCGACCGAGTAGTAGAGGTAGTACGTGCCGTTGATGTACCGGATGTCGGGTGCCCAGTAGTAGGTGGTCTTGAAGTCGCGCCATTCCGGGTGGTTGTCGGGTCCGAAGACATCACCGACGTAGGTCCAGTTGACGAGGTCGGCCGAGCGCGTGATCGGCATGAAGTGCTGTGACTCCCAGGGGCCTCCCTGGTTGTCCCGGCGCATGCTGGTCTGGGTCGCATAGGCGTACCAGTAGCCGTCCTTGCCCCGGATGATCGACGGGTCGGAGAAGGCGTCCGCGACGTCGTCCATCACCGGGTTCTGGTACGTCCCGGGCGGATCGGCGGGATCGGCCACGGCCGGTCCGGGATGTGCGCCGCCGAGGCCGAGGACCATGAGCAGGGCGAGGAGGACGACGCCGGGTCTGCCGCGTCTGCCACGTCTGCCGCGGACCGCGGGGAATCGTGCTGACTTCGATGCCATGTCGGGAGCTCTCCTTTGGAGATGCCGTAGATGCCGTAGATCCGTAGATGCGGAGATACCGGGGCGCCGGGGCGCGGACCGCGCCCGGGAAAACAGGTAGTTGTACGGCCCGGGGTGAGCTCAGCCGACGACCAGGGCCGCGATGCGCCAGAGGCCGTTCAGCTTCGAGCCGGTGATCTCCAGGTCGGCGGTGCGCCCGTCCGGGCCGCCGTCGAGGTCGAAGGAGAACCAGACGAAGGCGCGGCTCGGCAGGCTGTCGTCGCCGGAGCGTCCGAGGACCGTGCCGCCCTCGGAGATGGTGGTGACACCCGAATCGGTGAGGGAGTCGCCGGTGAGCACCCACACCGTGTGCGTGCCGGCCGGCACCGGGATACGCAGGACGATGGGCTCGCCCTTCTGCATGACGATGTCGCGGCGCAGGTCGTCGGCGTTGCCCCGGTCACGGGTGAGCGGCCGGTCGCCGACCCAGCCGAAGCCGCGGTCGTCGGTGTAGCCGTCCTCGGGCGACAGCCTGGTGTACCCGGTCAGCAGCGGGCCGGCCGGCGGGCCGGCGTCGAACGCCGACGCCACGTCATCGGGGTGCGGCGTGGTGACCACGGACACCGACCGGCCGCGCTCGATCTCCTCGTCGCCGCTGGTGAGCCGGATCTCGACGGTGGCGAACCCCGGAGTGGACACCGGGGTCGTGGTGACCGTCACCTCTCGCTCGGCTCCGGCGGCGACCGTCACGGTCCGCTCGGTGCCGGACCAGCCGTCGGGGGTGACCAGCCGGGCGGTGACGGCACGGTCCTTGGCGCCGGTGTTGCGTACCAGCACCGTGACCGGGTTGGCCCGGCCCGTCCACCACACCGGCTCCGCCACCGCCTTCAGCACGACCAGGGACGGTTCCGGGGCGGTGGGATCGGTGACGGCGAACGCGGACAGCCGCCAGGGGCCGCCCACCCCCGTGAACGTGATGTCGGTGGTGCGGCCGATGGTACCTCCGTCGAGGGGCAGCTCCAGCCAGGTGAAGGTTCCGCCGGGCTGCTTCGGGCTGGTGGCGACGGTGGCGCCGTCCACCGCGACCCGGGTCGGCGAGGCCGTGGCACCGGTGTCACCGACCAGCGCGTACCCGGTGTGCTTACCGGCCGGCAGGGCGAGGCGCAGCACCCGGGACGAGGTGTGCCAGAGGTGGTCGCGCAGCAGGGGCTCGCCACCGCGGTCCCTGGCCGACGGGGCGGCGCCGACCCAGCCGTGGCCGGCCGACGCGGACCAGGCCGACTCAGGGGTCAGCGCGTCGTAGCCTGGCATCGAAGTCCCGTTCCGCGGCCCGGCGTTGAGCGCCAGGAGGCATCGACTGCCCTCGGGGGCGACGACCAGCGCGGGCGGCCGGCCGTCGAGCCGGGTGAGCTGCGGCGCCACCTCCAGGTCCAGGGCGGCGACGGTGCCCGGCAAGGGGGGAGTGACCGGCAGCTCGAGCTCAGCGGTCGCGGCGCCGGCCGCGGACCGTTCGGCGGGCTCGGTGTGCCAGCCCACCGACGGCGGCCGCAGCGCGACCGCGATGTCGCGGTCCCGCGCCGAGGCGTTGGTGACGGCCACCGGCAAGAGGTTCGGCCGGCCGCCGAGCAGCACCCGCGGGCCGTTCAGTGCCACGTGCAGCCATTCCCGCTCCGCGTCGACGACGCGGCTCCTGTCGAAGAAGAATCCGACCACCGTGTCGCGCCAGAACGTCGCGTGGCTCCGTTGGGCCTCGAAGCCCGCCTCGATGGCGGCATGGCGCCGCCGGTCGACCTTCCCGGACAGCTCGCTCCACCCGGCGCGGAACCGGTCGATGCGGTCGACCCCGGTGAAATGGGTGTCGTAGATGTGCTGGATGACCGTCTTGCCCGACCGCAGTCGATGGTCGTACGGCACCCAGTGCATGAACAGCAGCAGGTCGTCGGGACAGGTCGCCGTGGACTCGTAGCGCTTCCGCCACGGCCGCGGGTAGAGCCCGGTGAAGCCGCTGCCGGTCGCCTCGGTGCGGTCGAAGCCGGTGCCCTCGGCCGTGGAGTGGTGTGACTGGAAGAGTGTGCCCAGCGGGCTCGGATCGAGGTGGTCGCCACCGGGGTCGGTGAGGTACCCCATCCCCAGCGGCGAGGTGTAGTCCTCGTACGTCCGGCGCGAGTGCGTCAGGATGTCGGCCACGACCCCGGTGACCGTGAGGTCGTGGCCGAAGGTCAGCCCGGCCCACTCCGCGGCCAGGTCCCGGGGATCGGCGTCCGGGTTCCAGCACATCCTGCCGAAGGCGTAGGTGTTCGCCGCTCCCAGCAGCTGGCCGGTCCAGTCGCGGGCGTTGCCGAAGTTGCTGACCCCGGCGATGCCCGCCCGGGGCGCCCGGCCGTCGCCGTCCGCGAGGACGTCGGCGACGGTCGGTCCGGTGCCGGGCCCCTGAGTCGGGAAGGTCAGCACCTCCCGCCACAGCGGAGCCAGATAGGTGGTGTGGATCTCGTGGCCCGTGTACTCCTGAGTGAGCTGGAGCTCCAGCATCTGGTGGGTGTGGCGCATGGCGCCGAACAGGGGGTGTACGGGCTCGCGGATCTGGAAGTCGATCGGTCCGTACTTGGTCTGGAGGATGACGTTGTCGTCGAACGCGCCGTCCAGCGGGGCGAACACCCGGTACTGGTACTCCGCCCAGTCGCCGAAGTCCTCGTGGACGAAGCTGCGCCAGACGATCTGCCCGCCGTGCGGTGCGACCGTGCGGGCCAGCATGTTCGCGCCCTCGGCATGGGTGCGTCCGTAGTCGAGCGGCCCTGGCTGCCCCTCCGAGTTCGCCTTCACCAGGAAACCGCCGAATCCGGGCAGGCTCGTGAAGATCTCGGCGCTCTTGTCCCGCCACCACCGCTGGACCCGTCGGTCGGCGGGATCGGCCGTCGTGATCGGATCGGCGTCGTCCGCGGTCAGGATCATCGGGCTGGCGTAGTTGACGGACAGCCAGGTCGAGATCCCCCACGAGTGGAGAAGCGCCGCCAGGGGTCTGAGTCCGGTCAGCGTCTCGCTGGTGATGAAGTCGGCGCTGGCGTTCACATTGTTGAGCACCGAAGCGTTGATGCCGATCGATGCCATGGACCGTGCGTAGTCGACGACCCGGTCTGAGATGTCCGGCAGCTTGTCCCACTCGAAGATCGACGTGCCCGCGTAGCCACGCTCGACCGACCCGTCGAAGTTGTCCCAGTGATTCATCATGCGCCGTGCGATACGCGGCCTCTGTAGGACGGACAGCTTGTGCAGTGGCCGCTCGAGCTGGAGCAGACGGATGAGATGGAAGACCCCGGCCAGCACGCCGCGATCGGTGTGGGCCCCGATGACCAGTCGTCGCCTGCCCGGCGTGCCGGTCATCTCGATCACGAACCCCTGCGCACCGATCCGGGCCAGCCGATCCGGGCTCACCTGGGACCGTACGACCGGCGACTCGTCCACCGTGCCGATGACAACCGAGGCCCGACCGGCGGGAGCCCGGACCGGTGCGCTGCCGATGAAGCCCTCGACGGCCCGGCACAGCTCCAGCTCGGCGTTCTCCATGACCCGGCCCTCGCCCTGACGGGCCAGACCGGCCAGGGCCTTCCGGTACTCCTCGAGCCGCCGGGGATCGGCGGTGGGGCGGTAGCGCAGCCAGAGATCGTAGCCGTCCTCATCGGGGATGCCCGCCGATGCGGCGAAGCCGGCTGCCGCGCTCCATGGGCTCAGCACCGTGGCGAGGGCGAGAGCGGATGCCTGGAGCACTCGGCGACGACTGTACTCGTACTCGTACTCGGATCGCGCCATTGCGGTTTCTCCTCATGCACGGGTTCGGGTGAGAATTTCGCGCAGTTCGGCCACGGGGATCTTCGGTTGGCGGTCCGGGGTGAGCAGGCCGTTGGTCTCCTGTTCGGTGTCGGTGAACTGGGTGTAGCAGAAGCCCGCGAGCCCGGAGTCCACCGCCGCGGCCACCAGACCGGCGAGGCGTTCGGCGAAGTCCTCCTTCGTGGCGACGGTGTCGTAGCCGAACCACTCGGCGCCCTCCGCCGGTTCGAAGGTCGCGCCGCCGAACTCGCTGAGGACGACCGGCTGCCCCTGGTGGCGGACGCCATCCAAGGTCAGCCGTTTGGCGCCGGGCCACCGCTCGGCGAACTCGCCTTGGCGCAGCGAGGCGTGGCCGTAGCGCTCGCGCAGTACGTCCCCGTGCTGGGTGTAGTCGTGGACGCCCCAGATGTCGGCGGCGGAGATCTCCCAGCCGTCGTTGGAGACGGCCGGGCGGGAGGGGTCCAGGGCCTTGGTCAGGTGGTAGAGGGCGTCGATGAAGTGGCGCTGTGCGGGGACGAGCGCCGGGTTCGGCACGGACCAGGACTCGTTGATCGGGACCCAGGCGACGATCGAGGGGTGGCTGAGGTCGCGGGAGACGGCTTCGGTCCACTCGGCGACCACGCGCTCGACGGTCTGCACGCCGAAGGCGTACGCCGACGGCATCTCCTCCCACAGCAGCAGCCCGAGCCGGTCGGCCCAGTACAGGAAGCGCGGGTCCTCGACCTTCTGGTGGACGCGCAGCCCGTTGAGGCCGATCTCCTTCGCCAGTTCGACGTCGCGGCGCAATGCGCCGGCCGAGGCCGACAGGTGCGATGCGGGCCAGTAGCCCTGCTGGAGCGCGAACCGGAGGAAATACGGCTTGTGGTTGAGGAGGAAGACACCGTCGTCCCAGCCGATGTCGCGCAGACCGAGGTAGGACGTGACGCGGTCGACCGGTGTGTCGTCGGCCGCGTCACGCAACTCCACCACCGCGTCGACCAGTTGCGGCCGCTCCGGACTCCAGAGCAGGCCGTCGAGATCCTGCCCGTGGCGCAGGGCGGGCACCGCGACGTCGAACTCCGCCTCCTGGCCCTCGATCAGCGTCCGCTGCTCGGCGAGCACCCGCTCGCCGAGCGTGAGGCGGACCGTCACGGTGAGCGGGCGCCGCGGCCAGTGGCCCAGACGCAACCGGCAGCGGACGCGGGCGTGGGCGACCTCGGGGGTCCAGTGCAGGAGCGTGATGTGCTCGGCCGGGACCTCCTCCAGCCACACCGGCTGCCAGATCCCGGAGGTGCGGTGGTACCAGATGACATGCGGATCCCGGCGCCAGTCCTGTTTGCCGCGGGGCTGCGCGGCGTCGAGCGGCTGGTCCTCGGCGCGGACGACGACGGTCTGCTCGCCGTCCCGGTCGACGGCATCGGTCAGATCGCAGCTGAAGCCGGTGTGCCCGCCCTCGTGACGTCCCACCAGGCGGCCGTTCAGCCAGACCTCGGCCCGGTGGTCGACCGCACCGAAGTGCAGCAGGAGCCGCCGCCCGGCGGCCGGCCGGGACACCTCGATCGTGCGCCGGTACCAGAGCACGGGGTGGAAGCCGGTGTCCGCCACACCCGAGGCCGCGGACTCGGGCGGATAGGGCACGGTGACGGTGTCGGTGAACGGCGCGGAGGCCGCCGGGTCCATCCACCGTTCGGTGCGGCCGCGGTCCTCGTCGTCGTGGGCGAACCGCCAGGGGCCGCCGAGGTCGCGCCAGTGGGGATCGCGGACCAGCTGCGGCCTCGGATGGCCCGCGGCGTCCAGGTGCGGGTAGGGCATGCGTGAACTCCGGTGGTGTGATGCGTATCCGGTGGTGTGATGCGTAGGGGAGGGGCGGGGAGGTGGCGTGCCGCGGTTCAGCTCTCCAGGGCGTCCGAGCGGAGGTCCACGACCGTGGCGGCGAACGCCAGCGGGCCCGGCAGTAGCGGGACCAGCAGCGGAATGGACCAGGCCAGGAGCGCGCCGAGGAGCACGCCACCGGCCAGGAGGAGACTGCCGCGCGGGTCCGCGGCCGAGCGAAGCAACGCCTCGCGCGCGGACAGCGGATGCGGTGCCCTGAGCGCGGTCGCCCGCAGCGCCACGACCGTGGCACCCAGGACGAGCAGCGCGAGGACGGGCGCCATGACGGCCGCTCCGGGCAGCGTGGCGCGCAGCAGCGCGGCATCGACCAGGACGATCATCGCGAGCAGCGGCGGCACCAGACCGAGGGCCGCCGACCGCGCGGACAGGTGGGCACGGAAGTGGGCACCGTAGGTGCCGGCCCTGACCTGGACGCGATCGTCCGCCGCTTGCCGAAGCGTCGAGGACGCGGCGGCGAACGCGGCCGGGGCCGTGACGACCGGCAGACAGGCGAGGCTGGTGAGCAGGCCGACGAGCAGCATGTCCGCGAAGAGGCTGAAGCCGGAGCCGAAGACCTCTCCGGGTTCCCGGCGCTCGCGCCGGTGCGCGATCGGTGCGTGGGCCATGGTGTGCCTCACCCCTTCAGTCCGGACGTGGCCATGCCCTGTACCAGGTAGCGCTGGAAGACCAGGAAGAACAGCACGATCGGCAGCACCGAGATCACCGACATGGCGAACATGGGCCCGTACGCGGAGGTGCTGGACTGGTCGACGAAGCTGCGCAGGGCGAGCGTGATGGTGAACTTCTCCGGTGCGAAGAGATAGATCATCTGCGTGAAGAAGTCGTTCCACGTCCAGATGAACGTGAAGATGGCCGTGGTGATCAGCGCGGGCCGGGCCAGTGGCAGTGTGATCGACCAGTACGCGCGGAAGGGACCGCAGCCGTCGATCCGCGCGGACTCCTCCAGCTCGCGCGGAAGGCCGCGCATGAACTGGACGATGAGGAAGACGAAGAACGCCTCGGTGGCCAGGAACTTCGGCAGGATCAGCGGCCAGAAACTGTCCACCAGGCCGAGGCGGTTGAAGATGATGTACTGCGGGATCAGCACGACGTGGTGCGGCAGCATCAGCGTCGCCACCATGAAGGCGAACATCACCTTGCTCATGCGGAAGCGCAGTCGGGCGAAGGCGTAGGCGGCCAGCGAGCAGGACAGTACATTGCCGAGCACGGCGCCCCCCGCGATCAGCAGGGTGTTGCCCAGCAGGCGGGTGACGGTGACGCCGGAGACCCCGTCCAGGGCGGTCGTGTAGTTCGACCACTCCAGGTGGCTGGGCAGCAGGTCCAGGCTCGTCACCACCTCGTCGGCGGGCTTCAGCGACGTGGCCAGCAGCCAGGCCAGCGGGTACAGCAGGACGAGCAGACACCCGGCCGCGACGGTGTGCGGCAGCCACCGCTTCGTGGCGATGTTCATCAGGTTTTCTCCATGGGTACCCCGGCCTTCGGGCCGGGGAGGAAGCGGACTCCTGCGGAGCAGGGCAGGGAAAGCGGAATCGCCGTTAGGGCGATTCGGTGTCCACCGACCACCGGCTGACACGTGTTCACACTGGAGCTGATAAAATGTGAGGCATGGCGCGGCAAGTTAAGCGGGCGTTCAGGTACCGCTTTTACCCCACGGACGAGCAGGCGGCTGAGCTGTCGCGCACGTTCGGGTGTGTCCGCTTGGTGTACAACAAGGCGCTGGAGGAGCGCACGCGGGCCTGGTACGGCGAGCGGCGCCGCATCTCCTATGTGCAGTCCTCCGCCGCGCTGACGGAGTGGAAGAAGACCGAGGAACTCGCCTTCCTCTCGGAGGTGTCCTCCGTCCCCCTCCAGCAGGCGCTGCGCCACCTTCAGGCGGCGTTCGGGAGCTTCTTCGCCAAGCGTGCGAAGTATCCGCGGTACAAGTCGCGGAAGAAGTCCCGCGCGTCGGCCGAGTACACCCGCAGCGCCTTCACATGGCGCGACGGGCGCCTGACGCTGGCGAAGATGGCCGAGCCGCTGGGCATCCGCTGGTCGCGCCCCCTGCCGGAGGGTGTGGAGCCGACGACGGTGACCGTGTCCCGCGACAGTGCGGGCCGCTGGTTCGTCTCGATGCTCGTCGAGGACACCATCGTCCCTGCCCCCGCCTCGAGTGCGGCGGTCGGCCTGGACGCGGGGATCACCTCCCTGGTGACCCTGTCCACCGGGGAGAAGATCGTCAACCCCCGGCACGAACGGCGCGACCGGGCCCGCCTGGCGAAGGCGCAGCGGGAGCTGTCCCGCAAGGCCAAGGGGTCCGCGAACCGGGAGAAGGCACGCCGGAAGGTCGCCCGCGTGCACGCGCGGATCACCGACCGGCGCCGGGACTTCCTGCACAAGCTGTCGACTCGGCTCGTCCGTGAGAACCAAACGGTCGTGATCGAGGACTTGACCGTCCGTAACCTGCTGAAGAACGGCCGCCTCGCGCGTGCCATCTCGGATGCGGCGTGGACGGATTTGCGCATGATGCTGGAGTACAAGTGCGCCTGGTACGGGCGTGAACTGGTGATGGTCGACCGCTGGTTTCCGTCCAGCAAGCTGTGCGGGGTTTGCGGCATGGTCCGCGAGAAGCTGCCGTTGAACGTCCGCGAGTGGACGTGTGACTGCGGCGCTGTGCATGACCGTGATGTGAACGCGGCACGCAACATTCTGGCCGCCGGGCTGGCGGCGTCTGCCTGTGGAGACGGTGTAAGACCTCAACGGGAGTCCTCCCGGACGGGGCGGTCGTCGGTGAAGCAGGAAGCCCAGCGGGCGACCGCTGGAATCCCCCGCCTTTAGGCAGGGGGAGGAAGTCAACGACCCTCCTCGTCCGCGTAGAAGACCCAGGACCGGGAGGTCCGGAACAGGATCAGGGTGATCGCGCCGATGGCGATCAGCAGCAGCCAGGCCATCGCCGCGGCGTAGCCCATGTGCGAGGCCGTGAAGCCGCGCTCGTACAGGTAGAGCGTGTAGAACATCGTGGAGTCGGCGGGTCCGCCGTCGCCGCCGCTGATGGCGAAGGCCGGGGTGAAGACCTGGAACGAGTTGATGACCTCGAGGACCAGGTTGAAGAAGACCACCGGGGACAGCATCGGCACGGTGATGGACACGAACTGCCGCCAGCGGCCCGCGCCGTCGAGCGCCGCGGCCTCGTAGAGGTCGGGTGAGATCTGCTGGAGGCCCGCCAGGAAGATCACCATGGGCGCGCCGAACTGCCAGACCGTCAGCAGGACGACCCCGTACACCGCGAGATCGGGGTCGCCGACCCAGCCGCCGGTGTGGATGCCGACCGCGTCCAGGATGTCGGGGACCGTGCCGCCGTCGTTGAACAGCGCCTTCCACACCAGGGCGATGGACATGCTCGCCCCGAGCAGCGACGGCCCGTAGAACGCGGAGCGGTAGAAGCCCCGGCCCCGGCCGAGGCTCTTCAGCAGCATCGCCACGCCGAGGGCGAGGCCCAGCTTCAGCGGGACGGCCACGACGACGTACAGCAAGGTGGTGCCGACCGACCGCCAGTAGCGCGGGTCCTCGAACAGCATCTCCCGGTAGTTGCGCAGGCCCACCCAGTGCGGCGGGTCGAACAGGTTGTAGTCCGTGAACGACAGGTACAGCGACACGGCCATCGGCACCAGGGTCAGCACGACCGCGCCGATCATCCACGGGGAGAGGAACACATAGGCGGGCCACTGCCGTTCACGGACCTGGCGCCGCCTGCTCTTGTCCGGGCGCGGAGCCGTCGTGCGGCCGACGCGCGCGGGCGCCCTCGTCGTCGACACCGTGCTCATGACCTCAGCTCCCGGTTCGCCTCGTCGATGAGTTCGCGCGCCGCCTGTCGCGGGGAGGCCATGCCGTACATCACGCGCTGGTAGCCCCGTTTGAACGCCGTCTGGATCGCGAGGTCGCCGGGCGGCGGCGCGGTCGGGGGGTCGTCCAGGCCGTACTTCTCCATCGTCCGCGCGTAGTCGTAGATCTCCCGCTCCGGCCCCTGGAGCGTCGTGGCGACCCGGGCGGCGATCTTTCGGTTGGGCGGGGTGGAGCGGGAGAAGCCCAGGATGTCGCCCGCCCGTGGGTCATTGAGGAGAAAGTCGATCAACTGGGCCGCCTCCTTGGGGTGCTCGCTGTTCGCACCGATGCCGAGGAGCATGCTCGGCTTGAAGTACGCACCCTGGTGGCCGCCGGTGGTGGGCACGGGCGCGAAGTGGATGTCCTTGCCGAGCAGGCCCGTGTATCCGGGGAACGGCGCGTCCCAGGTGAAGTCGGCGGCCGCGAGGTGGCGGCCGATGGGGCTGGTCTCGGTGCTCTTGGCCTGCACGGTGTCCTTGGCCTCGGCGATGGCACCGTCCTTGCGGAGTCCATCGCAGAACGACCAGAAGGCGGTCAAGTCGTCCTCGGTGAAGCCGAGTTTCGTCTGCCCGGCGTAGAGCTTCCCGCCTCGGCCGCGCAGCCAGGTCTCGAAGACGTCCTCGTTCGTGCCCCCGTCGTTGGAGCCCGTGAAGGGGCGTCCGTCGGGGGACTTCAGCCCCAGGGCGGCGATCTTCTTGTTGGCCTCACCCCAGTCCTGCCAGGTCCAGCTCGGCCGGGGCGTGGGGATTCCCGCCTTCTTGTAGACGGCGGAGTCGTAGGCGTAGCCGGTGATGCCACGGCCCATGGGCAGGGCGTACTGCCCGCCCCCGTAGGTGCCGGTGCGCAGCAGACCCTTGTCCATCTCGGACGTACGGATTGTCCTGGCCTTGATGACGTCGTCCAGCGGCATGATCGCTTCGCCGCCCGCGTACTGGGAGACCTGCCGGTAGTCGAGCTGGACCACGTCGGGTATGCCGCCACCCGCGGCCTGTGTGGCCAGCTTCTGGAGATAGGCGCCGAATTCACCGTTGGACGTGCGGACGCTGACGCCCGGGTGCTCCTTCTCGAAGAGCCGTACCGCCTTCTCGGTGCGCGCGGCACGGTCGTCGTTCCCCCACCAGGAGAACGTGAGGGTGATGCCGCCCGAGGTGCCGCCGCTCGCGGCGGAGCAGCCGGAGAGCGTGGCGGTCAGGGCCGTACTGAGGCCGATGGCGGCCGCGGCGAGCACGGCCCGGCGGCTCGGGTGCGGGGCGGGCGTCATGCGGGGGCCTCCTCCTTCAGCGTCCACAGCGCGGGCAGGTGACTGGAGCGCGCGATGCCTCCGGTGCCGACCACGGCGGTGCGCAGTGGGGTGGTGGAGCGGTGCGAAGACATGCGGGCCCTCTCATGAGATGGGTGGTTGAGCGTGGCGCCGTGGGCCTGGGCGGGCAGCCCGGACCGCCCGACGGATGGTCGTCGGCGGCCCGCGTGACGCCCTCGGGAGCAACCGCTTGCTATCGATCTGTTCCAACGTTGTAACTGCGAAATCTCGCCAGGGTCAACCCCTCGTCAGGAACGGGATTCCGGGCCGTCCCGGCACTGACAGCCCGCCGGAACCGGTGCATAATGCGGAGAAACACAGGTGAGGGGGTTCGGTCAGTGGCCGCGGTGACACTCAAGGACGTGGCGGAGCGGGCAGGGGTCTCGATCAAGACCGTGTCCAACGTTGTACGCGATGCTCCCCGCGTGTCCGAGGCCACGCGGAAGCGCGTACTGAAGGCCGTGCACGAGCTCGGCTACCGGCCGAACCCGTCGGCCCGCCGGCTGCGCACCGGCCACAGCGGCCTGATCGGCCTCGCCGTCCCGGATCTGGCCACGCCGTACTTCGCCGAGCTCGCCCAGCACGTACGGGCCGAGGCGGCGCAGCTGGGCCTGACCGTCCTGATCGAGGAGACGTCGGGCGACGCGACGGAGGAACTGCGCCTGGCGACCGGCGTCGGCGCGGCGCTGCTGGACGGCGTGATCCTGTCGCCGCTGGGCGTCTCGCCCGACGAACTCGCTGCCGTGGCCAACGAGTTCCCGCTGGTGCTGCTCGGCGAGCGCAGCTACGAGCGTGACCAGGTGGGGGCCGATCACGTCCTGATCGACAATGTCGCGGCGGCGCGCGAGGCCACCGCGCACCTGGCCGCCCTCGGCCGTACCCGGATCGCCGCCATCGGCGTGGACCGGCAGGCGTCGGCGACCAGCCGTCAGCGTCTGGAGGGCTTTCAGCTCGCCCTGCACGAGGCCGGGGTGACGTACGACCCCCGGCTCGCGCCCTCCATCAAGGAGTTCGACCGGCTCAACGGCCTGATGGCGATGCGCGCCCTCGCCGCCCTCCCGGCCGGGGTGCGGCCGGACGGGGTCTTCTGCTTCAGCGACCTGCTGGCGGTCGGGGCCCAACGCGCCCTGTTCGAAGCGGGGTTGCACATCCCGGACGACGTCGCCGTGGCGAGCATCGACGGCTCCGACGAGGCGCTCTACAGCACGCCGTCGCTGACGTCCGTGGTCCCGGACAAGGCCGCGATCGCCTCGCTCGCCGTGAAGTGCCTGGCGGCCCGCATCCGCTCGGACGTGCCCCTGCCGTTCGAGGTGCACACCGCTCCGCACTGGCTGCACACCCGGGAGTCGACGAACGGCGGGCGCCAACAGCTTTTCCGCTGAGCCGGACCGATTCTTCGCTGCTTTTTTGGACCGGGGGACGCTCTTCGTCCGGCGGTCCCTCGGTGGGCGCGACCAGCCACGATGCGGCCGCAGACGCACGACGGCATTTCGCGGCACTTCCCGCGGAGCGCTTAGCCCGCGGGCGGACCGGAACCCGAGTTTCGACGGCGCCGATCCATGGCCTAGGGTGCAACGCCGCGCCCTGGTGCGATTATCCTTCCGGCCTACCATCACGGGGATCTCTCATGCGTTTGGCAACCACACTCCTCCTGATCGGCGCCCTGTTCGCAGTGGCGCCCGCCACGGCCCAGGCGGCGTCGTCGCGTGACTCCGTCTCGTACGTCGCGCTGTCGTCGAAGCGAGGCGGTGGCAGCGGCGGCGGTGGTGGCGTCAGCAAGGGCGGCGGTGGTGTGAGCAAGAGCGGCGGTTACAAGAAGTCGAGGAGCGGCGGCTACTCCTCGGGCGGCAACGACGGCGGTTCGTCCACCGGTAAGAAGAAGATGCCCCTCTGGCAGGCGATCCTGTTCCTGCTGATCCTGGGGTGCCTCGTTGTCTGGGGCGGCGTCAAGCTCGTGCGCAAGTTCCGGAGGCTGGTCAGCGACTGACGGGGTAACGCGTCAGATCGCCGGGCCCGGGACCAGGAGGTCGCCCGGGATGCCTGCCTTGTCGGGGGCGTAGTAGTCCTTGATCCCGGCGACCCAGACGGCCACCTGGATCCGGTCCAGGTCCGAGGGGCCGAAGGCGTCGAAGAGTGCGTCGATGTTCGCTCGGTTGAAGCCGATCGCCGTCATCAACGCGACGAACGCGGGGCGTTCGATGAGTCCATCGCCGTCCGGGTCGCCGAGCGCGGCGAGCGCCTCGGCGAACACACCGATCGTCGAGGCGAAGCGCTCGGGCGAGAGCACGCAGGCTTCGAACTCCTCGTAACTGATCTTGCCGTCGCCGTTGGCGTCCAGTTCCGCGGCCAGGGTCGTCCAGTACTGGCGGAACGCCGCACGCATCGCGTCCTTCGCCGCCTCGTCCGCCCCGGGCGCGGCCGCGATGACGTTGTTCGCCATGAGGTCGAAGTCATCTGCTTCCAGGACGCCGTTGCCGTTGGCGTCGAAGAGGGAGAAGACGTGTGCGACCCGGTTGGTGGCCTCCGTGCGCATGAATGTTGTCACCCTTCTTCGATCCGTGGGCTGCCGTGTTTGGGCGCGACCGGCAGTTCATGCCCGGTTGCCTTGCTCACTATTTGGCCGACGGCTTGCTCATACCGTGGGTATTCCCCTTTATTCACTCGAAAGGCGGACTGGTCGGCGGTCGCGGGGGAGAGACAGCACGACGGAGAACTCGTCATCGCCCAGCCTGCCGACCGACGCGCGGGGCCGGCCCAGGCCGTGTGCCGGTCGGCGGTCGCCCGCAGCGCGGTGTCCTTAGCCGGATGGCCAAAATGCCCATGACGTCCTTGAGATGGTCCTGGTCGACCAGGAGCACGCACACGTCGTCGCCGTGGCGGCGCAGCAGCCCGGTCAGTTCGTCTTTCTTCGCGGCTGCCAGGAGCCGGTGCAGGGCGATGGCATGGACGGTCCGGCCGGTCACCGGGACGGCGGCGGTTGGCCCGGTCGGACGCCGTTGGTGCCTGTCCCGGGACGGATCTACAGCTCGAAGTCGCCGTTGCCGGCGAGGCTGGTCTCGCATACGAACGCGTCTTCGTGATGCATCCCGCCCGGCCACAGCCCTGCGCAGGGGCGGTTGGCCTACTGACCTTGTCGGATTAGCTTCGGGTGGTCTGGGTGAGGGGTAGTCCGGTTTCGGTGAGGCAGCCGTCGATGAGTTCGGGGTGGCGCTGGATGTGGGCGAGGCCTCGACGGAGGGTGCGGGTGAGGTGGTCGGGGTCGGTGAATGCGGTGTTGGCCATCGGGCCTCGCCGTAGCAGAGACCAGACCCCTTCCACCGGATTCAAGTCCGGGCTGTAGGAGGGAAGCTGGGTGATCGTGAGCCAGTCGTGGTCCGCGGCGTAGTCACGCAGTCCCGCGGTGCGATGGGTGTTGAGATTGTCCCAGACGACGATGATCGGGGCGCCGAGTTGCAGGTGGGCGCGGACCAGGAGGTCGCGGTAGTCCTGCCAGGAGAAGCTCTTGCGTGCGCCTTTGAGGAGGGAGTGGAAGCGGGGCCGGTAGATCATCCGGGACCTCTCGCCGGGCCGGTAGCAGCACATCGCGGCGACCGAGATCCGACGCCGGGACCGTCCCCGCACCCGGACCACCGGAGTGTGTCCGCGCCGGCCCCACGTGCGCGCTCGTGGCGGCGTCATCGCGAACCCGGCTTCGTCCTCGAAGACGATCCAGGCCCCGAGCGCCGCCGCTGTCCTTCCACCTGCGGCCACACGTCCTTCTTCCACAACTCGACCGCGTGTTCGTCGCGTTCCAACGCGCGACGGGCCGGGCTCTGCCAGGACCAGCCGTGGCGGTGCAGGAGCCTCCACACTCCCGCGATGGAGCAGCTGACGTGGAACTGGCGGCCGATCAGCGTCCGGACGCGTTCCAGCGTCCACCGCTGGTCCTCCCAGCCATGCGCAGCCGGCCCTTTGGCCAGTTCCTCCTCCAGCACAGCGAACCGCTCATCCGACAGCTTCGGCAGCTTCGCGGGTCCCTTCGACTTCAGACCCTCCATGCCGCCCTCACGCCAGTTGCGGCGCCATTGCTCCACCGAACGCTCGCTCACCCGCAGGTCCTTGGCGATGTCCGACGTTTTGTCACCTCGCGCGAACCGATGCCCGGCCTCAAGCCGGATCCCTTCACGCGCAGCCCGCCGCTCAGCCGTCAGGCCTCCTCCATCCGCATACCGCATAGCTCCGGCATACCGCAGGGATCGCCCAACGTCACCACCCGAAGGCAACCCGAAAAGATCAGTAACCACGTGACCGCTGTCGTTGAGCGTGCGGCTGAACCTCGCGAACGGCGGTTCAGCCAGCCTGCATCTCGCGGTGAGCCAGGAGCGAGGCGGCCGCAACACCACGTCCCTACGGGCTCTCCAGAAGGCTTACGCGATGCCCGCACTTCAGTGGGCGTGGCCGGGCACGACGCCAGTACCTTTTGCCTCAACATATCCGGTAATGTGA
Organism: Streptomyces sp. NEAU-174; assembly: GCF_052665095.1. Lineage (NCBI taxonomy): Bacteria > Bacillati > Actinomycetota > Actinomycetes > Kitasatosporales > Streptomycetaceae > Streptomyces > Streptomyces sp. NEAU-174. The sequence continues at coordinate 131,630 of NZ_JBQTCE010000014.1, forward strand.
GTCGTCCATGACCTGGGGGGATTATGCGATCCGTATCAACTGTTATAGCGGCTTTACTGGCCTGCCTGACAATGGGGGCCGCCGTGGTCGGCTGCGCAGACGGCGCGACCACAGAGAAGGAACTCTCTGCCAAGCAAATGCTCGACAACGCGAACAAAGCGATGAAAGCGCTCAAGTCGGTGACAATCGATACAAACACTATCGTGGCTGACGGTGATGACGCTTCCACTCACCTGACGACCAATCTCAAAGACCGGTGTGCGGCCAAGACAACCTGGACCACAGGTGCCCGCCTCGAACAAATCCGCATCGGCGGAACTGACTACATCCACCCCAACCGGGCTTACCTCGAACGCTGGTCAGGCCAGGACGCACCCGCCCCGAAGGACCAGAATCACTGGGTGAAGGCTCCCGCCAGCGAAGCGGAAGAGGGAAGCGGGCTTGCCAAATGCACCCGGGACTTCACCTCTTTCGGGGTGGCAACGAAGGGCAAACCGGCCAAGATCAACGGCATCCCGGCGATTGCACTGGTGGTGACCGACGAGGCGGACAAGGGAGGCTCATACACCTTTCACATCGCCACCGGAGACAAGCCATACATCCTCAAGGTCGTTTACAAGGGCGCTGACTATCACAACACCACATCGTTCAGTGCCTTCGACAAGCCGATGGATGTGCGGCCTCCGGCCAAGACCGACACTGACCTAGCGTTCCGCCCATGACCTTGGCGGACGATGACACCAATGACGAGCCCAGCGTGACCATCCGCTGCCAGGACAACGCGTCCGTCGGCGTGACGTTCTGCGACCGGTTCAATTTCGACGCAGACTCGGTGCACTACGCCGTCGAGCTGCGGGCCCCGGGTCTGACCGCTCGCGTCAACGAGGTCGTCGCCTGGATCTGGGACAGCGATCTCGCCCCATTCCTGGAAGAGCTCGCCGCCGACTACCGGGGATGGGGCGGCGAACGGAGCTGGCAAACCAGCGACCGGGACTTGGCGGTGTCGGCCGTCTTCCGGTCCGGCGGGCACGTCGGGTTGACCTGGACATTGCGGCCATGGCCGAAGGTCACCGGCGGCTGGGGCGCATCGGTGACCACCTGGCTGGAGGCCGGTGAGCAGATGGCTTCCCTGGCGGCTGACATCCGGCACTTCCTCGCCGGGGAGCACCTGAGGATCACCGCACGAAAGCCGAGCTCACCGCGTCCTATATCACCAGTGCGCCCGAAGAGTTCTTGACTGCGTGACCCGGCTCGTCGCGGGCGAGACGGAGAATCGTGCCCAGTTCGAGGCCGAGCCGACCGCCTGGGTGGATCTTCTATCGCGAAGGCGAAGGCGAAGACGTGAGGCGAAAGGCCGCAACGAGGTTCTTGTCTGGTGCCTGAGGGGGCACGGCACCGGCCTCGGCGGCTGGCGGCGCGGCCGCGGGCGTGGAGCCTCACCGCACGTGCCCCGCACCGTCTCTCAGTGGCCGTAAGGCGGCTCGAAACAGCCGCTCTCCATGAATGGCCCGTTGGTCTTGACCTCGAAGTTGGTCTTCTGCACGAACGCCGTGACGCAGGCATCGTCATGGACGCGTAGGCCTATCAGGGCGCCTTCGGGGGTGACGTAGTGGTCGGTCTCGTAGCGTGGATACATCGTCCGTACGGTGAGCGTCCCGCCAAGGCGTTCTCCCTTCGGCCCGGTCCGCTCCTCCTCGTACCCCAGTTCAAGTAGTGCCGCGCGCACACTCTTGGGGTCCCACTTCTTCTGCCCCCATAGTCGCTTGAGCACGGGCTCGATACGGTCGGCCTCCTTCTGAGCGTCCTTGGCGCTGGCGGCGGACATCTCGCCGGAGCGACGGTAGGCATTGTTGTCGCCGTGGTGTGGGGCACCGTCGACGATCCCGGGCTCCACGTAAGGAGAAGCGCCGGGGGAGCTGGAGCTGGAACTCGGGGGTGTGGTCGAGGAACTGGCCGCCACGTCCGTGCCGCGCTGCTCACCGCAGGCGGTCAGAGACACGACAGCACCCAGGAAGAGGGCGGTCGCAACGGAGTGTCTGTATGCCCCTGGCGTTAAGGTCCGCATGCGCATGACTCTGCCATGGCGTGGACGGCTGCGCTGGGATCTGGGGCTGCTGGGATCCGGAGCTGCTTCGCGGACGCGGACACGGACGCCCTTCGGCCGCTGCCCGTCCTGGCTGACTGGCGCCGGACGATCGCAAGCACCCGAGGTTCCCGTCCTGTTCACCCCGGGTGCCGAGAGCGAGCTCTGGCCGGCCACGCACGCGGCCGCATCAACACGAGAAGGGGGGATCGACAATCCGTGGATGCCGAGATCTGCGGGCGGTAGAAATGATGCCTCGAAGGAGGCACGCAGGTGAATGAGGTGCGCATAGTGATCGACCGGACGGGTCTGGCGGAGTTCCTCCGGCGCCGCCGGGAGTCGCTGCAACCCGAAGACGTCGGCCTCCCGCGTGGACGGCGCCGCCGCACCAATGGGCTACGGCGGGAGGAAGTGGCTTTCCTCTGCCACATGTCGACCGACTACTACGCGCGGCTGGAACGGGAGCGCGGTCCTCAGCCGTCCGAGCAGATGATCGCCTCCATCGCGCAGGGACTCCATCTCTCCCTCGATGAGCGCGATCACCTCTTCCGGCTCGCCGGACACACCCCACCCCCACGGGGCGCGGACAGTGAGCACATCAGCCCCGGTCTGCTGCGCATCCTCGACCGTCTGTACGACACTCCCGCGGAGATCGTCACCGAGCTCGGCGAGACCCTGCGGCAGACCCCGCCGGCCGTCGCGCTCACCGGCGATCTGACGGTCTTCAGTGGCCCGGCCCGCAGCCTCGGCTACCGATGGTTCACCGACCCCGCCACGCGACGGCTTTACGCCCCCGAGGACCATGCGTTCCTCACCCGCATGTTCGTCTCGGGCCTGCGCGGGGTGGCCACGCTGCGGGGCCCTGGTTCCCGCGCGGCCCACTACGTCGAGCTGCTGCTCGCTCAAAGCGAAGAGTTCCGACAGGTGTGGAACGACCACGAGGTCGGTATCCGCCCCGACGAGGTGAAGCACTTCGTCCACCCCGAGGTCGGCGCATTGGAGCTGAACTGCCAGACGCTCCTCGACCCGGACCAGTCGCACATTCTCATCGTCTACACCGCCAATCCCGGCAGCGAGAGCTACGAAAGGCTCCAGCTGCTGTCCGTCATAGGACCGCAGGCGCTTCGCTGAGGGATCCGTTCTCTGGGAGGTCAGGCGGGGAATCGCACGCCGACCAGCCGCTCGGAGGCCTCCCAGAGCCTGCGGGCGTCGTCCATGTCGCGCAGCGGAGCCCACAGCTCCTGCTGTGCGGGAGCGCCGCCGAGGTTGCCGCGTCCCTTGGGGCCGTAGAACTGGCTGCCCCGTGAGTCCGGGCCGGTCGCGGCCAGCAGCGCGGGCAGGGCGGCGGTGTCGGCGGTGCCTACGAGGACGCCCATGCGGGACAACGCGCGGATCAGGCGGACTGGGCCGGTGTCCTTCCGCCGTCCCATGCCCGGCTGTGCGGACAGCAGGTTTGTGGGGGATATGCCGGGGTGGGAGAGGTTGCTGGTGATGCCCCACCCCGCCGCGGCGCTGCGCGCGTCGAGCTCGCGGGCGAACAGACCGACGGCGATCTTCGACTGGCTGTAGGCCTTGCGCACGTCGTAGCGGCGCTCCCAGTTCAGGTCGTCCCAGTGGATCGCGCCGCGTCGGGCGGCAATGCTCGTCTGGTGTGTAACCCGGGCCTCGCCCTCGCGCAGCAGTGGCAGCAGCCCCAGGGTGAGGGCGAAGTGGCCGAGGTGGTTGGTGCCGAACTGAAGCTCGAATCCGTCCTTGGTGACCTGCCGGCTGGGAGGGAGCATCACACCTGCGTTGTTGATGAGGATGTCGATCGGGCGGCCCTCGCTCAAGAGCTGGTCCGCGAGGGCGGCCACCGAGTCGAGCGAGGCCAGGTCGAGAGTCCGGGTGGAGATCTTCGCACCCGGGACGAGGCCGCGGATGACGTCGGTGGCCTTCTCGCCCTTGGCCGGGTCACGGACCGGCATGATCACCTCCGCACCCGCTTTTACGAGGCGGGGGACGATGGCGAACCCGATCCCGTCGCTCGCACCGGTGATGACGGCGAGCTTTCCGGACAGGTCGGGGATGGCGATGTCGATGTCGATGTTCCGAGGCATGGGTGGTCCATCTCGTTCTGCGGCGAATCGGCCGCGGGCCGGCGTGTGCGTCCATGCTCGAACCCCGCCGTCCGCGGATTCAGGGCCCGGCCATCCACTGATCGCCGATCCGCCCCTCGGCAGCGTCGGTGTGCGCGGGTCAGTGGGTGCGGTACCTCGCCGCCGCCGCTTGGGCGAGCTTCTGGGAGCGTTTCAGGGCCGCGTCCACCGACTGCTTTCCGGCGATGGCCGAGCTGATGTACTGGGAGACCTCGGTGCCGAGGGTGGCGAATTCGGGGATGCCGACAAACGTGGTACCCATGTAAGGGCGCGGGCTGACGCCCGGGTTCTTCGGATCGGCGGAGTTCTTCACCGCTGCGTATTCCTGCCGGTACCAGGCGGCGGCGGCCTTCTGGTAGGCGGGGTTGGCATAGAGCGACTTCCGGGTTCCGGCGGGGGCCAGGGTCCAGCCGAGCGTATCGCCGACCTGCTTCTGGTACTCCTTGGAGGAGGCCCAGGAGATGAACTTCCAGGCGGCCTTCTGCTTCTTGCTGGCGTTATGAATGCCCCATGCCCAGGTCCACAGCCAGCCGGCCTTCTTGGTCCTTTCGTGCGGCGCCGGGACATAGCCGACCTTTCCCTTGACGGTCGAGCCGTCGGCCTCGACCGTCTGGGCCGTCGAAGTGGCGTCGTACATCATGGCGCAGTTGCCCTGCACAAATTGGTCGAGGATTTCCAGTACACCGCTGCGCGCGGCGTTGGCCTCACCGTATTTGCGGACCAGATTGACGTAGAAGCGAATGGCTCTCTTGAACTCCGGCGCGGTGAGCTGGGCGTTCCACTTCATGTCGTACCAGGTGCCGCCGAAGGTGTTGACGACGGAGTTGATGGGGGCGAGGTTCTGGCCCCAGCCGGGCAGACCGCGCAGACAGATGCCTTTCGCGCCGTTCGAGCCGTCGACCTTGGCCGCGAGTGAGGCGACCTGCGTCCAGGTGGGGTTTCGCGGCATGGTCAGTCCGGCCTTGCGGAACAGGTCCTTGCGGTACATCAGGAAGGACCCCTCGCCGTAGAAGGGCTCGGCATAGATCTTCCCGTCCGTGCCGCTCAAGGCGGCGGTCAGATGGGGGAAGATATCGCTCTGGTCAAATGACGGATCCGCCTTCACATGATGGTCCAGGGGGGCGAGCCAGTGGTTCTTCGAGTAGATCGGCACTTCATAGGCGCTGACGCTCGCGACGTCATATCGTCCGGACCGGCTGGAGAACTCCTTGTTCATCTGCGCCCGCGCCTCATTCTCCGGCAGCAGGGTGTAATTGACCCTTACGCCGGTCTCCGCGGTGAAGTGCTTCCTCGTGAGCTTCTTCAGGTTCTCCATTTGGGGGACATTGACGGTGAGCACGTTGATGCTCTCGGATCCACCGGAGGATCGCGGCCCCACGCCGTCGCAGCCGGAAAGGGCCAGGCTCGCGGCAACCGCGATGCTCACAGCCACATGGATGACGGGGATGCGCTTCTTCATTGGACTCCGATGGGCGCGGCGAGCCCGTCCGTCGGCTCCCCCAGGGGAATATCCCAATTGCTCGGCTTTGGCAACTTATCGGAAGCATAGCCACATCATGCCGGGCATGGCCAATCGTCATGCCCGGTCGCGCGTCCCCTGTGAACGCCGGGCGAGCGAGTCGGTGGCCACGGCGGCGAGCAGCACGGCACCGATGATCATGAATTGAACGGAGTCCTCCACTCCCAGAAATGCCATCCCCGAGGCGAGCGACTGGATGACCAGCACCCCCAGCAGTGCCGACCATGGCGAGCCCCGCCCGCCGAACAGACTGGTGCAGCCGATGACGGCCGCGGCGACGGCGTTGATCAGCAGCATGCCGGAGCCCGCCGCACGGGACGTCGTAGGGCTCGCCGAGGTGAGCCCCGAGGCCACGAACAGGCCGCCGATCGCGGCCAGCGTCCCCGACACGATGAACATCGAGATCCGCAGCCGCACGATGTTGACGCCGGCGCGGCGGGCCGCCTCGGCGCCGCTGCCCACCGCGAAGATCTTGCGCCCATAGCAGGTGCGGCGCAGGACGTAGTCCGAGCCGACGAGGACGACCAGGAAGATCAGGAGGGCGAGCGGCAGGCCCTGGAACTGATTGACCACATACGCGGCGGTGAACCCGATCCCCGCCAGGACGCCCGTCCGTACCAAGATCTCGCCCAGCGGCCGGTACGGGATCCCGGCCACCCTGCGGCGCTTGGCGCTCCGGTAGGAGGCCAGGAAGTACGCGGCGGAGCCGAGCGCCGCCAGACTGTACGCGGCGCTGGTGGCACCGAAGTAGTAGCTGGTCAGCGCGGCGACCAGGCCGCCCTCGTCGATGTCGATGGTGCCGCCGGTGCCCAGCAGGTGGAGGGTCAGGCCGTTCCAGGCCAGCAGTCCCGCGAGGGTGACGACGAACGCCGGTATACCGACTCTGGCGAAGAAGAACCCGTGGACGGCTCCCACCGCCATGCCCGAGGCCACCGCCACGATGACGGCGAGCCATTCCGGCATGCCGAGGCTGACATTGAGCACGGCGAACGTGGCTCCCGCGAGCCCGCTGACCGAGCCGACCGACAAGTCGATCTCGCCGATGAGCAGCACGAAGACGATGCCCACGGCGACCAGGCCGGTCCCCACGATGTCCACGCTGATGTTGGACAGGTTGCGGGGAGAGAGGAAGTTTTGGTTGAGGCCGTAGAAGACGAGCCAGAGCGCGACGAGGCCGAGGGTGACCAGGATCGGACCGCGCTCACCGCTGTGCAGCCTGCTCCAGGCCGCGTCGGCGTATTCCCTGGCGTTCCGCCCCCGCGCCACCAGGCTCCGGCCGCCGGTGGTGGTCACGGTCCCGATGCCGCTGCCCGCCCGGCCGGGGTGTGCCTGCGGGATTGTCTCCCTCCTGCTCATGGCCGTACCTCCTGTGCGCTCGGCATGCGGTGGGCGACGGGGTCGTCCGCCGCGCCGGTGATGGCGCAGACGATCTGTTCCTGGGTGGTGGTGTTCACCTCGAACAGACCGTTGTTCCGGCCGAGGCGCAGGACGGCGACACGGTCCGCCACGGCCTTGATGTCTCCCATGTTGTGGCTGATGAGGAGGATCCCGAGGCCGCGGTCGCGCAGCTCCTCGACGAGGTCGAGGAGCCGGCTGGTCTGCTCCATTCCCAGGGCGGCGGTGGGCTCGTCCAGGAGGAGCACCCTGGGCGCGCCGAGAAGCGAGCGGCTGATCGCCACGGCCTGCCGCTGGCCCGCGGACAGGGCGGAGACGGGCAGCCGCGCATCGGGAATGCGGACGGTCAGGGTGCGCATGAGTTCGCGGGCGCGGCGTTCCATCTCGACCTCGTCGAGGACGCCGAGCCTGTGGATTTCGCGGCCGAGGAAGAGGTTGCCGACGATGTCGAGGCTGTCGCACATGGCGAGGTCCTGGTAGACAGCCGTAATGCCCAGCTCCTGGGCGTCGTAGGGCCGCTTGATCTCGACGGCCCGGCCCTCCCACTCGATGACGCCCTCGTCGGCGGGGCCGACACCGGCGATCACTTTGGCGAGGGTGGTCTTGCCTGCGCCGTTGTCGCCCACGAGGGCGACGACCTCACCGGCCCGGATCTCCAGCTCGACATCCGTGAGCGCCTGGACGCCGCCGAATCGCTTGCAGACGCCGCGCAGCGCCAGCAGGGGCGCGACCGGCATGGGGGCCACCTCCTTTCCAAGAGTCTTTCCAAGAGTCCCGTCCGAGCGGAAGGCGGAGCCTCAGCGGGTGAGTCCGGCCTCAGTGGGTGAGTCCGGCCTTGTCACAGGCGTGCCGGAGCTCAGGGGTACAGATCTTGTCGATGGTGTAGACACCGTCCTTGACGAGCGTCTGCTTGATGTTGTCGGCCGTGACGGCGACCGGCGCCAGAAGGGCGGCCGGGATGTCCTTGGTGGTGGGGCTGTCGACCGTCGTCCTGGCGATGCCTTCGAGCTTCTGGCCGCCCCTCAGCGCGACTGCCATCGTCGCGGCGGCGTCCGCCTCGGCCCTGAAGGGCTTGTAGACGGTCATGTACTGGTCGCCCTTGACGACGCGCCGTACGGCGCTGAGGTCGGCATCCTGGCCGGTGACAGGTGGCAGCGGTGAGATGCGTGCGGCCTTGAGCGCGGAGACGACACCGGCGGCGATGCTGTCGTTGGCCGCCAGGACGCCGTCGATCCGGCCGGGGCCCAGGGCGGCGATGGCGGCGGCCATGTTCTCGTGGGCGGTGGACTTCCGATAGTCGACAATGTCGTATGACCTGGCGATCTTCACCTTTCCCCTGATGGCGGAGAGCGTTCCCCTCGTGAACCAGCCCGCGTTGGGGCTGACCGGATCGCCGTTCATCATGACGATCTGACTGCGGCCCGCCTTGCTGCCCAGGGCATCGAGGAGCGCCTTGCCCTGGAGCTTGCCGACCGTCGCGCCGTTGAAGGTGGCGTAGCCCGAGACCGGGCCCTCGGCGAGCCGGTCATACGCGACGACCGGGATACCCGCCTTGTGCGCCGCGGTGACCGAGGAGCGGAGCGCCTTGACGTCGACGGCGTCGAGGATCAGGGCCCCGACCCCTTTGGTGATCATGGAGTCCATCTGGCGCTGCTGGCTCGTCACATCGTCCCCGGCGTTGGCGTACGTCAGATGGCACTCCGCGCACAGCGCCTTCACCCTCTTCTCGATCAAGGGCCGGTCGAACTGCTCGTAGCGGGGGACTTCGCGGCTCGGCAGCAGCAGGCCGACGGTGAGGCTGTCCCCGCTGGGCTCGCCGTCGTTCCCGCAGCCGGCCAGGGACACGGCCATGAACCCCGCGGTCACGGCGGCGAAGGTGCTCCACACACGGGCCTTCACGTCACCGGCCCCCCTTCCCCGGGCGCGCGTCCCCCCGATGAGCAGCCCGGATCCGGCCAGGCGTCGGTGCGCGGCGGGTCGAGCACGGCGGCGGGTGCGGTGGCCGGCCACTGGACCCCGGAGGCGGTCCGCATCGGCGTTCGAGGGGAGGGCGACCGGACGCCGGGCAGGGTGGGCCCACAGCCTCCGGACCTCCACCTGGGTCCCGTCGTGGTTGGGCATGTCCGCTGTCTGTCTCCCCTCCCTGCCGCGGATACGGGCAAGTGGAGGTCGTCGGGAGGCGGGCGGCGACGGGGGGCGGGAGCACAACCCGGCGGTATCGGACCGCGCCGCCAAGGAGTGGCAGGTCACTTACACCACAAATGGTACATGTGACGTGAAATGCGTCACGCACGCCGGGCCCGGCGGCGGCTTTGCCTACGAGCTCGAGGGCGGTGGGAGCCCCGGCGCCGCATGTCCTCCTAGCGGCCCGAGCGTGCGTACCACCGGCCGTCGTGACGGGCCACGTGAACGGGACGTCCGAAGCAGACCGTCATGTTGTCCGGGGTGAGCACGCCGTCGACCGGGCCGGATGCCAGCTCGCGGCCCTCCTTGAGCAGGTAGGCGTGGGTGGTGCTGGGCGGGAGTTCCTCCAGGTGGTGGGTGACCGTGACGGTGGCGAGGCCGACCCGGTCGGCCGCCAGCTGGTGCAGCGAGTCCACGAGATCCTCTCGGGACGGGAGGTCGAGGGCGTTGAACGGCTCGTCGAGCAGGAGCAGCGAAGGATCGGCCATCAGGGCACGGCAGATGAGGATCCGGGCGCGCTGGCCGCCCGAGCAGTCGCCGAAACGGCGGTCGGCGAGCTCCTTGCACCCGAGCTCGGCGAGCAGGACGTGGGCGCGCTCGCGGGTCGCGGTGTCGTACTTCCGCCACAGCGGCTGCACGGTGCCGGTCGCCCCCGTGAGGACGACGGTGTGGGCGGTGGCGTCCAGCGGAACCTTCTGGGCGGCGGATACCAGGCCGACGCGGGCGCGCAGCTCGCGCATGTCGACGCGGCCGAGCCGGTCACCAAGGACGTCGACGGTGCCGGCGGTGGGAAACATGACCGCCCCGACGAGCCGGAGCAGGGTGGTCTTGCCGGCTCCGTTGGCCCCCAGCAGCGCCCAGTGCTCGCCAGGCCGAACAGTCCAGTTGATCCCGTCAAGGACAATCTCCTGTCCGGTGGTACGGCGGTGGACAGCGACATCCGTCAGCGCGACGACGGCGCGGGGCTCCTGGATTTCGGTCATGTCGGCAGGGTAGTGCCGCGACCGGTGTCGGCCGTGGAGCGGATCGGAACTCCTCCGTCCGTACGGAGTGAGAACGAGGCCGGGCGAACGGGCCATCTTGCCCGGTGCATGCCAATGATGCGAAACTCCGGACATCGATGCCTGCCCGTGAGCCGTTCGGCGAACCGGGCGCGACCCACGCTCAGCCGGCTGATCTCGACAGCAAGGGGAGTGGCGTGTCAGGCGCACTGAGGTTCAGGCACGTGTCCATGGCGGCGACTGCGGCCGTCCTGGCGTTTTTTCTCCCCGCATGCGGCGGCGGCGGCCAACCGGGCGGAAGCGGCCCCGCCGCCTCCGCGTCGCTCGACCCCGAGGCGGACTTACGCGAGCAGCGGCTCACCGTCTCGAACTGGGACGGCTATATGCCGAAGGACCTTCCCGCCCGGTTCACGTCGGCCGTCGGCACGCCCATGACCGTCGCCAAGCACAGCACCAACGAGGAGATCGTCGCCAAACTGACCGCCTCCGCCGACAGCGGCATCGACGTGGCGTTCGTATCGGGCCAGTACGCGCAGGCGCTCGCGGCGCAGGGGCTGCTCGAACCCATCCACCACGATCTGGTCCCGCACCTGAAGAACCTGGACCCGCTCGCCGCCCGGCTCGCCCATGACAAGGGCAACGTCTACTCCGTCCCGTACACCTGGGGCACCACCGGGCTCTGCTACCGCAAGGACCTCGTCGGCCACACCCCCGACAGCTGGAACGACCTGCTGAAGCCGCGCGCCGCGGTCAAGGGCAGGGCCACCATGCTGAAGACCGAACGCTGGCTCTTCCTCCCCGCCCAGAAGGCCCTCGGCTACTCGGTGAACACCACCGACGAACAACAGCTGGCCCGGGTCAAAGAGTTGCTGCTCACCGCGAAGGACGGGCTCCTCGCCTACGACGACACCACGTTCGGCGACCGGCTGAAGTCCGGGGAGGCCGTGCTGGCGGAGGCCTGGGACGGGTGGTGCCCGACCGACGACAAGAGGATCGGCTTCGTCGTCCCCAAGGAGGGCAGCGACCTTTGGACCGACACGATGGTCATTCTCAAGTCGTCGAAGAACAAGGAGGCGGCGCACGCCTTCATCGACTACGTCCTCGACGCGAAGACGCACTCGTGGGTCGCCTCGAACATCTTCTACAAGGTCCCCAACACCGCCGCCATGGCCGAACTCGACCCGGCCCTGCTGAAGAGCCACCCCGCGCTCGCCATGACCCCCGAGCAACTGCTCAAGGGTGAGTCCGCCGTCGACCTCGGGGACGCCGCGACGGCGTACACCCGGATCGTCACGGAAGTCACCGCGGGCTGATGGCCCACCGGGGGAAGGCGGCCGGAGGACCACCGTTGCGAGCCCGTCTCGTCCTGCTCGGCCCGGGCCTGTCCTATCTGGCCGTCCTGCTCCTGCTGCCGCTGGCCCTGCTGATCGGTTACACGGTCTTCCGGCGGGGCCGCTTCGGCGGGATCGCGTACGAGGACGGAAGCACCGGCGAGAACTTCGCGCGGCTCACCGACCCCCTCTACGCCGGTGTCCTCACCGACTCGCTGCGCATCGCCGCCGTCACCACCCTGCTCGCGCTGCTCCTCGGCTACCCGACCGCGTACGCGATCAGCCGGCTGCCCGGCAGGTGGCGCACGGTCGCCCTGGTCCTGGTCGTGCTCCCGTTCTGGACCAACTTCCTGATCCGTACCTACGCCTGGGTCGTGCTGCTGTCCAGCCGAGGGGTGGTCAACTCCGCCCTCACCGGCATCGGGGTGATCGACCGGCCGCTGAAACTCCTCTACACGGAACCCGCCGTCGTCCTCGGACTGCTCTACGCCTATCTCCCGCTGATGGTGCTGCCGCTGTACTCGGCGATCGAGCGGGTCGACCCCCGGCTGCTCGAAGCTTCGGCCGATCTGGGCGCCCGCCCGGCCCGTACGTTCTGGAGCGTGACCCTCCCGCACACCCTGCCCGGCGTGCTGACCGGCTGCGTCTTCGTCTTCGTGCCCAGCCTCGGCAACTTCGTCGTCCCCGAACTGCTGGGCGGCGGGCACACGGTCATGGTCGGCAACCTGATCAGGGACCAGTTCCTCACCGCACGGGACTGGCCGTTCGGCTCGGTGCTCGCCCTCGCCCTCATGGCGTTCCTGGTCCTGCTGCTCATGGCGCAGGCGTGGGCCGGGCGCCGACTGGGCGGCCGCTGATGCGCCGGGTGACGCTCCTCCCGCTGTGGCTGACGTACGCGTTCCTCTACACGCCCGTCGTGGTGCTCGTGGTGATGTCCTTCAACCGCTCGGACAGCCCGTACGAGTGGTCCGGGTTCAGCACCGCCTGGTACGGCACGCTGGCCGGCGACGACGAGGTCCTGCGCGGCCTGGCCAACACGCTGATCGTGGCCGCGGGCGCGACCGCCCTGTCCACCGTCCTCGGCACCCTGCTCGCCGTGGGGCTCGCCCGCCACGCGGGCCGGTCGCGGCTGCTGCCCGCCCTGTCGGTGCTGCCCGCCGTCCTGCCGGACATCGTGCTCGCGATCGGCCTGCTCGCCTTCTACTCCCTCGTCTCGGCCACCCTCGGCCTGCACTCGGTGCTGCTCGCCCACACCGTCTTCGGCCTCGCCTTCGTCACGGCCGTCGTACGCACCCGGATCGCCCATGTCGACCCCTCCCTGGAGGAGGCCTCACGCGACCTCGGCGCGGGCGAGGTCGCCACGTTCCTCCGCATCACCCTGCCGACCCTCGCCCCCGGCATCGTGGCGGGCGCGCTGCTGACGTTCACCCTCTCGCTCGACGAGTTCGTGATCGCCTTCTTCACCGCGGGGCCGAAGGATCCCACCCTGCCGATCGTCATCTACTCGATGATCAGGTTCGGCGTGACCCCGGAGATCAACGCGCTCGCCACCCTGCTGCTCGCGGTCAGTTTCACCGTGGTGATCGCCGCCCAGCGGGTCAGCCGGCTGACGGAGGCGCTGTGATCCGTATCCATGCCGTCACCCGGCGGTTCGGCGAGGTCACCGCCCTGGACGGGGTGAGCCTGGAGATCGCGGAGGGCGAGTTCTTCGCCCTGCTCGGCCCGAGCGGCTGCGGGAAGACGACCCTGCTGCGCGTCCTCGCCGGATTCGAGGCCCCGGACAGCGGCACGGTCACCCTCGACGGCCGGGACCTGCTGGGCGTGCCCGCGCACCGGCGGCCGGTCAACCTCATGTTCCAGTCGTACGCGCTGTTCCCGCACATGAACGTGGAGAAGAACATCGGATACGGGCTGGCGCGGGAAGGGCTCGCCCGGGCGGAGATCGGCGAACGGGTCGCGGCCGTGCTCGCCACCGTCGGGCTGACCGCGCAGGCCCGCAGACGGCCGCACCAGCTGTCCGGCGGGCAGCGGCAGCGGGTCGCCCTCGCCCGTGCCATCGTCAAACGGCCCCGTGTGCTGCTGCTCGACGAGCCGCTGTCGGCGCTCGACAAACAGGTCCGCGCCGAGATGCAGTTGGAGCTCAAGCGCCTCCAGCACCAGGTGGGCATCACCTTCCTCGTCGTCACCCACGACCAGGAGGAGGCCATGTCGCTCGCCGACCGGATCGCCGTCCTGGACGCCGGACGCGTCCAGCAGGTCGCCACCCCCGTCGAGCTCTACCGGCACCCCCGGGGCCGGTTCGTCGCGGGCTTCGTCGGCGCCAACAACCTCTTCTCCGGCCGGCTGCTGCCCTCCGGCGGACTCGACGTGCCCGGCGTCGGCGTCCTGCCCGCCCCGGCCGGGAAGGCGGCGGGGCTGGTGGGGGTACGCCCGGAGAACATCCGGCTCGCCGCCCGGGGCGCGGACGCCCATCTGCACGGCACGGTGGTGGACATCAGCTACTTCGGCGGCTCCTCGAGGATCGCGGTCACGGTCCCCGGTCTGGACCGGCCGGTCCTGGTGACCGTCCCGGGCCCGGCCACGGTGACCTCGGGGGCCCGCGTCGCGCTGTCGTGGGACCCGGAGAGCGCGGTACTGATCGAGACGACGGGAGACACCCCTTGAGCGGACCCCTGACCATTCTCTTCGCGCCGGAGAGCGCGTACGGCCCGACCAACAACTGCGTCGGCATCGGCGACGTACTGCGCCGGCGGGGCCACCGCGTGGTGTTCGCGGCGGAGGCGTCCTGGAAGGGCAGACTCGCCCCGCTCGGCTTCGAGGAGGACCTGGTCGATCTGGCACCGCCGCCCGAAACACCCCAGGAGGCGGGCCAGTTCTGGAAGGACTTCGTACGGGACACCGCCCCCGAGTTCCGAAAGCCCACGATCGAACAGCTGGGCACGTGGGTCAGACCGGTCTGGGAGGAACTGGTCGCCGGCGCCCGGTACTGCGAACCCCAGCTCAAGGGAATCGTGGACCGGGTACGGCCGGACGTGATCGTCGAGGACAACGTCGTCTGCTTCCCCGCACTGACCACGGCCGACGCGCCCTTCGTGCGGATCGTCTCCTGCAACCCGCTGGAAGTGAAGGGCGAACACGTTCCCCCGCCCTTCTCCGGGTACCCGGCCGGTGACCGCGCGGGCTGGGCCGAGTTCCGTGCCGAGTACGACCGCACGCACCGCGAGCTCTGGGCCGAGTTCAACGCCTGGGTCGTGGACCAGGGCGCGAGGCCGCTGCCCGACCTGGAGTTCATCCACGACGGCGAGCTGAACCTGTACGTCTACCCGGAGATCGCCGACTACGCCGAAGCCCGCCCGCTGGGCCCGGCCTGGCACCGGCTGGACTCCTCGGTCCGCGAGACCGACGAGGAGTTCACCCTGCCGCCGCAAGCCGCCGAACGGCCCGAGGGCAGCGCGCTGATCTACTTCAGCCTCGGCTCCCTCGGCTCCGCCGACGTCGGCCTCATGCGCCGGATCATCGCCTCCCTGGCACGCACCCCGCACCGCTGCATCGTCTCCAAGGGGCCGCTGCACGACCAGATCGAACTGCCTCCCACCATGTGGGGCGCGGAGTTCCTCCCGCAGACGCGGATCCTCCCGCTCGTCGACCTCGTCATCACCCATGGCGGCAACAACACGACCACCGAGAGCCTCCACTTCGGCAAGCCCATGATCGTGCTCCCGCTGTTCTGGGACCAGTACGACAACGCACAGCGGGTCGCCGAACTCGGCTACGGCCTCCGGCTGGACCCGTACCGCTTCACCGACGCCCAACTGCACGGCGCGCTGGCGCAGTTGCTCGGCGACACCCGCCTGCGGCACCGGCTGGCGGAAGCCTCCTCGACCATCCGGGCCCGCGACGGGCTGCGCACCGCCGCCGACCTCATCGAGCGGCACGGCCGCGAAAGGCGGGGAACATGAAGCTGTCCTTACGGCTCGGCCTCACCGGTACCGCCTGAGACCGGTCCCGGTCTCAGGCGTTCCCCCGGCACGGCAGGGGGATATCACCAGTGAAGAGCCGGGGGACCGTCGGAGCGCGGTACGTCGGCGGCGCCTCTAGCGTGCCGGACTATGACCACGCCGTACCGAATCGACCGGATCAACGCCACGCGCCGGAGCATGCTCGCGCTCGGCACCGCCGCGGCGGCCACGCCCTTGCTCGGCGCGGCCCCCGCCCAGGCCCGCCCTGGCACCGGAAGCCTGGACGAACTGGGCATCACCGAGCTCCGCGAGCGGATGGACGCGGGGCGGCTCGACGCGGAACGGCTGACCCGCTACTACCTGGACCGGATCGAACGTATCGACCCGCTCCTGCACGCGGTGATCGAGGTCAATCCCGACGCGCTGCGAGAGGCCCGGCGACTGGACGCCGGGCAGCATCCCCGTGGGCCCCTCCACGGCATGCCCGTTCTGCTGAAGGACCTGGTGGAGACCGCGGACCGCATGCACACAACGGCCGGATCACTCGCCCTGGAGGGCCTCCGACCGGCAAGGGACGCCACGGTCGCGGCCAGATTACGCGCGGCCGGTGCCGTCATCCTCGGCAAGACCAACCTGAGCGAGTGGGCCGGCGGGATGTCGCTCACCCACCACGCCGGCTGGAGCGCCCGCGGCGGGCAGACCCGGAACCCCTACAAGCTGGACCGGTCCCCGAACGAGTCCAGCTCCGGTACGGCGGCCGCCGCCGCTGCCAACCTGTGTGTCGCCGGGATCGGCACCGAGACCAACGGTTCGATCATCGACCCCGCCTCGGCGAACTGCGTCGTCGGGGTGAAGCCGACCGTGGGCCTGGTCGGGCGCGGCGGAGTGATCCCCGGCGTGCCCAGCCAGGACAGTGTCGGCCCGATCGCGCGCACGGTCCGCGACGCCGCGATCATGCTGGGCGTCCTCGTCGGGGTCGACGACCGTGATCCGGCGACCGAGGCGAGCCGTGGCCACTTCCACCGTGACTACACCCGTTTCCTGGACGCCGACGGACTGCGGGGTGCGCGGATCGGCGTACCGCGAAAGGTGTACTTCGGCTACAGCGACCACGCCGACGAGATCGCGGAGCGGGCGATCGCCACGCTGCGCGCCGCCGGTGCGACCGTGGTCGACCCGGCCGACATCCCGACGGCCGAGCGGCTCGAGGACCTCCCCAGCTCGAAGATCGTTCAGGTGTACGAGATCAAGCGGGCGCTGAACGCCTATCTGGCCGGCGCCCCCGGCGACCACCCGCGCGGTCTGGCGGAGCTGATCGCGTTCAATCGCGCACATGCCGACCGTGAGCTCCGCTATGTGCGGCAGGACGGACTGGAGGCCGTGCACGGCCTGGACTTCACCGAGAGCGAGTACCGCGAGGCGTTGGCCACCAACCACCGGCTGTCGCGTGCCGAAGGCATCGACGCGGTGCTACGGCGCTTCCGCCTCGACGCGCTGGTGATGCCGACCACCGGACCGCCCGCCAAGATCGACCTGGTCCGCGGGGACAGCTACGGCGGCGGCGCCTCCACGCCCGCCGCACTCGCCGGATACCCCGCGATCAGCGTCCCGGCGGGTTTCGCCTCCGGCCTGCCGGTCGGCCTGACGTTCATGGGCACGGCGTGGAGCGAGCCGACCCTGCTCCGCCTGGCCTACGCCTACGAGCAGGCCGACCGGGTCCGCAGAGCGCCGACATACCGCCCCGCCGACGTGGGCTTCTGACCCGCTGCGCGAGCGAGGTGCGGCGCTGCTGATTCCGTGTATCGCGGGCGTATCGAATATCGCGGGCGTATGGAAAATCGCATACGCCACCGCAACGACCCTCCGTCTCCCATGGAGGCATGAACCAGAACGCATCCCTGTCCGCACCGCCCCGCCGCACGCGCACGATCGCGCTCCTCGGCCTGGCTGTCCTCATCATGGCGAGCGCCGTGTTCGTCGTGCGGGGGCCGCTCATGATGGCCGCTCCGAGGTGCGTGGCCGGGCGGTGGCACGGCTGCTTCGACACCTTCAACGGTGTGGTGCTCATGACGCTGGTCGCACTGCCGCCGGCCGCGCTGGTGGTGTGGGCTCTGGCGCGCCGTCGCCGTGCCGCCGGCGTCGCGTCGGCGTGGCGGATGTCGCTGGCCGAGGTGGGCCTGGTCCACGGGACGGTGCCGTTCCTGTGGATGACCATGATGCCGGGTGCCGGGGCCGGCACCGTCCCGCCGCGGGTGAGCCTGGTACCTCTGCGGGACCTGGTCACGATGGGGCCGCTCGGGATCGCCGGCAATCTGCTGGTCTTCGCGGCGCTGGGGTTCTTCGCCCCGATGCGGTTCGCGGCGCTGGCGTCCGTGCCGCGGATCCTGGCGCTCGGGGCGGGCTGCTCGGCCCTGGTCGAGACCGCACAGTACGTCCTGCGGCTGGACCGGGTGTCGTCCGTGGACGACGTCCTGGTCAACGCCGCCGGCGCCGTACTGGCCGCGCTGGCGTCGCGCCGCTGGTGGCGCACTACGGCCGAAGCGCCGTCGGACCTGCCCCGCCCCGCGCCGGCACCGGCGGGCTGAGTCGCGTGCCCGGTTGGCGCACGTCTTCGCATACGTCGGCGATATGTGGCGCTGCTTAGGCTTCGGACATGCGCGTGCTGATCGTGGAGGACGAGCCCTACCTGGCCGAAGCCGTCCGGGACGGTCTGCGGCTGGAGGCGATCGCCGCCGACATCGCCGGCGACGGCGACTCCGCCCTGGAACTGCTCAGTATCCACTCCTACGACCTCGCGGTCCTCGACCGCGACATCCCCGGCCCCTCCGGCGACGAGATCGCCCGCCGCATCGTCGCATCCGGCAGCGGCATCCCGATCCTCATGCTCACCGCCGCCGACCGGATCGACGACAAGGCTTCCGGGTTCGAGCTCGGCGCCGACGACTACCTCACCAAACCGTTCGAGCTGCGGGAGCTCGTCATGCGGCTGCGGGCGCTCGACCGCAGACGCGCGTACGCCCGGCCCCCGGTCCGCGAGATCGCGGGCCTGCGTCTCGACCCCTTCCGCCGGGAGGTCTTCCGCGACGGACGCTACGTCGCGCTCACCCGCAAGCAGTTCGCCGTGCTCGAAGTCCTGGTCGCCGCCGAAGGCGGTGTCGTCAGCGCCGAAGAGCTGCTGGAGCGGGCCTGGGACAACAACGCCGACCCCTTCACCAACGCCGTCCGCATCACCGTCTCCGCACTGCGCAAACGACTCGGCGAACCATGGCTCATCGCCACGGTGCCCGGCGTCGGCTACCGAATCGACACCGGCATGGACACTGGCATGGACACCGGCATGGACACCACCCACCCCGGCGGCACTCATGAATAGCCGCTCAGGGCTCAGCGCCCGACTGAAGCTCACCATCAGCTACGCCGGCTTCCTCCTCCTCGCCGGCGCTCTCCTGCTGGCCGTGATGTGGGTGTTCGTGCTGCGCTGGCTACCGGACGACGACCCCGGATCCGTCCGGAAGAGGTTCGGCGCCGTGATCATCACCGGCCCCAATCGCGCCGACCTCCTGCGCGGCTTCGCCCCCGCCGTGGCCACGGCACTGGCCTTCCTCCTCGTATTCGGCCTCCTGGGAGGATGGATCCTCGCCGGCCGGATGCTCGCACCACTCACGCGGATCGCGTACGCGGCACGGACGGCCGCGAACGGCTCGCTGTCCCACCGGATCCGCATGACGGGCCGCCGGGACGAATTCCGCGAACTCGCCGACGCGTTCGACACCATGCTCGAACAACTCGAGTCCCAGGTCGCCGAGCAGCGGAGGTTCGCCGCGAACGCCTCCCACGAACTGCGCACCCCGCTGGCAATCTCCCGGACACTCCTCGACGCCGCCCGCAACGACCCCACGCGGGACCAGGGCGAACTCATCGAACGCCTCCACACGGTCAACACGCGGGCGATCAACCTCACCGAGGCACTCCTGCTGCTCAGCCGCGCCGACCGCGGGAGCTTCACCCGCGAGCCCGTCGACCTCTCCCTGGTAGCCGAAGAAGCCGCCGAAACGCTGCTTCCCCTCGCCGAAAAGCGCCAGATCAGGCTCGACGTCACCGGCGAGACAACACAGGTCGTCGGCTCCGAGGCGCTCATCCTGCGGATGGTGACGAACCTCGTCCAGAACGCCATCGTCCACAACCTCCCCGTGGGCGGCACCGTAACGGTCCACACCGAACGGCGGCACGACGCGAGCGTGCTGCGGGTCGAGAACACGGGCCATCCGCTCCCGGCGGAGCTGGTACCGGCCCTCACCGAACCCTTCCAGCGCGTAACGGAACGCATACGCACCGACGAGCACGCCGGCGTGGGCCTCGGGCTGGCCATCGTGCACAGCGTCGCCCGGGCACACGACGGCACCCTCGACCTCACACCCCGCCCCACCGGCGGACTCCTCGTCACGATTCGGCTTCCCGGCACGCCGCGGGCACCGTCCCCGAGCGGGGGCCCGCCGGATCGTTGACCGTACGCGGGCACCACTCGCCCTGCCTCTGTGCTTCTCTTCACACTCTCCTCGCCTCCAGTAATTTATTAGGACGTCCTACTATCTCTTCAGTCGGCGCCTCTGACCCGTCTGGAAGGCCCTCATGAGCGATCTGCACCGTCCCGTGCACCCCGTCCGCCTGGTTACCGCTTCGGCGCTGTTCGACGGGCACGACGCGTCGATCAACATCATGCGAAGGATCTTCCAGTCCCAGGGCGCGGAGGTGATCCACCTCGGTCACAACCGGTCGGTGCGGGAGGTCGTGGACGCGGCGCTGGAGGAGGACGCGCACGGTGTCGCGGTCTCGTCCTACCAGGGCGGCCATGTCGAGTACTTCGAGTACCTCGTGGAGTCGCTGCGCGCGCAGGGCGCGGACCACGTCCGTGTCGTGGGCGGTGGGGGCGGTGTGATCGTGCCCGAGGAGATCGACCGGCTGCGCGCCGGCGGAGTGACCATCTTCTCTCCCGAGGACGGGCAGCGGATGGGCCTGGCCGGGATGGTCAACTCGGTGGTGAAGGACTGCGACTTCGGACTCTGGGATCGTCAACCGGCCGATGTCGCGGACGTGCTGGCGGGCGACCGGTTCGCCATCGCCCGCGCCATCACCGGTGCCGAACTCGGCGCGCTGCCCCCGCACTTCCTGGAGCAGTTGCGCGCCGCGGCAGGGGCGCGGGTCACCCCGGTGCTCGGCATCACCGGCACCGGCGGTTCGGGCAAGTCGTCGCTCACCGACGAGCTGGTGCGCCGCTTCCGGGTGGACCAGCAGGACAAGCTGCGGATCGCGGTGATCGCCGTCGACCCGACCCGCCGCCGCGGGGGAGGGGCGCTGCTCGGCGACCGCATCCGCATGAACTCCCTCGACGGCAACCGGGTGTTCTTCCGGAGTCTGGCCACCCGCGGCGGCCGTGAGCTGCCCGAGCACCTGTCCGACGTGATCGATGTGGTGAAGGCGGCCGGATTCGACCTGGTGATCGTGGAGACGCCGGGCATCGGCCAGGGCGACGCGGCGATCGTGCCGTTCGTCGACGCCTCGATGTACGTGATGACGCCCGAGTTCGGTGCCGCCTCGCAGCTGGAGAAGATCGACATGCTCGACTTCGCCGACGTCGTGGCGATCAACAAGTTCGAGCGGCGCGGCGCCAAGGACGCACTCCGCGACGTGGCCCGCCAACTGGTCCGCAACCGCGAGGCGTTCACCATGCGGCCCGAGGACATGCCGGTGTACGGCTCCTCGGCGGCCACGTTCAACGACGACGGCGTCACCGCGCTCCACCAGCACCTGAAGACCGTCCTGGCCGAGAAGGGCCTGCCGCTGTCCGAGGGCAGCCTGGCGCCGGTGGATGTGCGTCACTCCTCCGGCATCCGGCAGGTGGTTCCCGCGGAGCGGGTGCGCTATCTCGCAGAGATCAGCGAGACGGTCCGCGGGTACCACGCCGAGACCGGTCGACTGGCCGAAGCGGCACGGCGCGTACAGCGTCTGGAGGCGGTCACGGCCGAGCTCGAGGAGGCGGGCTCCGACGCGGAGAACGTGCGGTCGCTGCTCGAGGACGCCCGCAGGCAGCTCCCGTACGACATCACGGAGCGGATCGAGAACTGGCCCACCGTCATCGCCTCCTACTCCGGCGATGAGCAGGTCGTGAAGATCCGGGACAAGGAGATCCGTACCAAGCTGACCCGCGAGTCGCTGTCCGGCAACAAGATCCCCCGGGTCGCCCTGCCCCGCTTCACCGACCACGGGGAACTGGTGCGGTTCTGGCGCGGAGAGAACCTGCCCGGCCACTTCCCCTTCACCGCCGGGGTGTTCCCCTTCAAGCGCGACAGCGAGGACCCGGCGCGGATGTTCGCCGGCGAGGGCGACCCGTTCCGCACCAACCGGCGCTTCAAGCTGCTCTCCGAGGGCCAGCCGGCCACCCGCCTGTCCACCGCCTTCGACTCCGTCACCCTCTACGGCCGCGACCCCGACGAACGCCCCGACAACTACGGCAAGGTCGGCACATCCGGCGTCTCGGTGGCCACGCTGGAGGACATGAAGGCGCTCTACGACGGCTTTGACCTCGTCGCGCCCACAACCTCGGTCTCCATGACGATCAACGGACCCGCGCCGACCATCCTGGCCTTCTTCCTCAACACCGCCGTCGACCAGCAGCTCGACCGGTTCCGGGAGACCGAGGGCCGCGAGCCGTCGCCCGAGGAGACGGCCGAAATCCGTGCGCACGCCCTGGGACATGTGCGCGGCACGGTGCAGGCCGACATCCTCAAGGAGGACCAGGGGCAGAACACCTGCCTGTTCTCCACCGAATTCAGCCTGCGGATGATGGCCGACATCCAGGAGTGGTTCATCGCCCACAAGGTCCGCAACTTCTACTCGGTGTCCATCTCCGGCTATCACATCGCCGAGGCCGGCGCGAACCCCATCAGCCAGCTGGCCTTCACCCTGGCCAACGGCTTCACCTACGTCGAGGCGTACCTCGCCCGGGGCATGCACATCGACGACTTCTCCCCGAACCTGTCGTTCTTCTTCTCCAACGGCATGGACCCCGAGTACTCCGTCCTCGGCCGGGTCGCCCGCCGCATCTGGGCCGTGGCGATGAAGGAGAAGTACGGCGCGAACGAGCGCAGCCAGAAGCTGAAGTACCACGTCCAGACCTCGGGCCGCTCGTTGCACGCCCAGGAGATGGACTTCAACGACATCCGCACCACCCTTCAGGCGCTCATCGCGATCTACGACAACTGCAACAGCCTGCACACCAACGCCTACGACGAGGCGGTCACCACCCCCACCGAGGACTCGGTCCGCCGGGCCCTGGCCATCCAGCTGATCATCAACCGGGAGTGGGGTCTGGCGATGAACGAGAACCCCCTCCAGGGGTCGTTCATCATCGACGAGCTCACCGACCTGGTGGAGGAGGCCGTACTCGCGGAGTTCGAGCGGATCAGCGAACGCGGCGGTGTGCTCGGCGCCATGGAGACCGGCTACCAGCGCGGCCGTATTCAGGACGAGTCGATGCTGTACGAGCAGCGCAAGCACGACGGCACCCTGCCGATCATCGGCGTCAACACCTTCCGCGACCCGCATGCGGACACCGCTGCGCCCGCCGCCATCGAGCTGGCGCGCGCCACCGAGGACGAGAAGAAGTCCCAGCTCGCGCGGGTACGGGATTTCCAGGCCCGCCACCACGAGACGGCCCACGCCGCGCTGGCCGCCCTCAAGGAAGCGGCGGTGAGCGACCGCAATGTCTTCGCCGTCCTCATGGACGCCGCCCGGGTCTGCTCGCTACAGCAGATCACCGACGCCTTCTTCGAGGTCGGCGGCCAGTACCGCCGCAACGTCTGACCAGCCAAGGCACACCACCCGCTCACCGGATAGGACCTCAGATGTATCCCGTTACCCGTCTCGGCGTCGTCGGCTGCGGTCTCATGGGCTCCGGCATCGCCGAAGTCGCCGCCCGCAACGGCATCGATGTCCGTGTCGCCGAGGCCACCCCGGACGCCGTCGAGGCGGGCCGCCGTCGTCTGACCGCCTCCCTCGACGGGGGCGTACGGCGTGGCAAGCTCAGCGAGGAGCAGCGAGACCAGGCCCTCGCCCGGCTCTCCTTCACCCACGACCTGAGCGACCTGGCCGACCGCCAGTTCGTCATCGAGGCCGTCGCCGAGAACCGCGACATCAAGACCGAAGTCCTGCGCGCCCTGGACAAGGTCGTGGAAGACCCGGCGGCGATCCTGGCCACCAACACCTCCTCGATTCCCATCGTCGACCTCGCCGTCGCCACGGAACGGCCCGCCCAGCTCATTGGTATGCACTTCTTCAACCCCGTGCCCGTGCAGCAGCTGGTCGAGGTCATCCCCGCTCTCACCACCAGCCAGGAGACCGTGCAGCGCACCCGCGACCTCGTCCAGCAGCTCGGCAAGCAGGCCATCCAGGCACCCGACCGCTCCGGCTTCGTCGTCAACGCCCTCCTTGTGCCCTACCTGCTGAGCGCGGTGCGGATGGTGGAATCGGGCTCGGCGCGGCCGGACGACATCGACCGGGGCATGGAACTCGGCTGCGCCCACCCCATGGGGCCGCTGCGCCTGCTCGACCTCATCGGACTCGACACCGCCCAGGCGGTGGCCGAGTCGATGTACGAGGAGTTCAAGGAACCCCTGTACGCACCGCCCGCCCTGCTGCGCCGCATGGTCGCGGCAGGTCACCTGGGCCGCAAGAGCGGTCGTGGCTTCTACACCTACGACGCCTGAGCCCTCAGGGCGCTGGTCGCCGGTAAACAGGGGACACAAGCACCTCGCTGGTGCTGGCCAGGGCCATCGAGAAGGCCGGCTACGACCTGGTCGTCTGCGGGGATGGCGTCTACGGACGGCACGATGGGTGTGCTTCCGGCGATGCTGGCGCCCGACTACCTGGTCGTTCCGAAGGTGGACGCGGGCTGGTATCCGCACACCAATCAGGTGGGTCAGACGGGTAAGACCGTTTCGCCGCAGCTGTACATCGCGGCGGGTATCTCGGGTGCGATCCAGCACCGGGCCGGTATGCAGACCTCGAAGACCATCGTGGCCGTCAACAAGGATGCCGAGGCCCCGATCTTCGACCTGGTCGACTACGGCGTGGTGGGCGACCTCTTCGAGGTCGTCCCGCAGCTGACCGAGGAGGTCAAGACCCGCAAGGGCTGACCGCTGCTCGCTCGCCGAGGACATGCGGTCGCCCTCGATATGGCCTGACTCATCCCCGTTGAGCTGCTCGTAGAAGCGGCACTGGTCGATGGGCCCTTGCCCCTGAGTACCGGCCCTGCTGCCGCACCGCCCGGTGGCGATCGAGGGGATGGACGTCCGCCTGGTGGAGGTCGTCCGCGCCCGGCGCGGCGGTGGCGCGGTGCCCGATCTGCTCGGGCTGGAGCCCTCGTGCACCGCGGTACTGCGCAAGGCCGCGGCCGAACTGCTGCCCGGCGACCCGCGCGCGGCAGCGGTACGACTCGGTGATCGAGCACTCCGACTCAGCGAACGGCTCGCCGCAGGACCGGCGTTCGCTCTGGGGCGGACCAAACACGTGATGCGCGGCCGCTGGGACACATCGCGCGAGCGGAGAGGCCGGGAAGAAGCCCATGTGATCTCTGAGGCGGTCGAGACGCCAGAAGCCGCCACGATGGTCGAGTCCTTCGTCAGAGGCGGCCAAGGCGGCGGCGAAGCCATCCCTGCCGGGTGAGGTCTTCGGGGTGATCTGCCCGGTGGCACGGCCTCGGGGCCGTGGCCTCAGGAGAGGCGGGTGCCGCTCGGCGGGGACGGGGCGCTCGGCGTGCCCGAGCCGGGCCTCGTCGCGGCCCGTCATGCGCTGCCGCTCGACCGGCTCGGGTACGGTTCCGGCCGCAGCTCCGGGAGACGCGCCGCTGCGCGGCGGGGGAGCAGCAGCGGGGTCGCCAGCAGGAGCACCCCGGCCAGGGCGATGGCCGTACGCGGGCCGAGCAGGCCGCCCAGCACGCCCCAGAGGGCCGTCAGGAGCGCGGTCGAGGCCTTGGTCGTCACCGCCCAGGCGGACAGCGTGCGGGCGACCCTATCGGGCGCGGTGCGCTCGAGGCGGTAGGTGGCGTAGACGGGGTTGAAGACCCCGCAGCAGAAGATGAGCCCGAGCTCGACGCCCATCACCAGCAGCAGTCCGCGGGTGCCCGGTTCCACGAGGGCCAGGCCGACGGGCCAGATGGCGCGCAGCGCCCCGAGCGCGACCAGGACCGGGTGCTGCCCGAACCGGGTGACGAGCGGTCGGGCCAGCCACGAACCGAGCAGCCCGCCGATCGAGGGTGCGGCGAAGGCGAGGCCGTACTGCCACGGCGCGAACCCGAGTTTGCCCAGCATCAGGACGGCCAGCAGCGGCTGGGCGGCCATCACCAGGCCGTTGAACAAGGCGGTGTTGAAGAACAGCGGGCGCAGCGTCGCGTCGGCGAGGATGTAACGCCAGCCGTCGAGCAGGTCCCTGGTCCTCATGCGCGCGGTCGCCCGGCGCTCCGGGCGCGGCTCGTGCCCGCCCATCGCGCGGATGCCCAGGGCAGAGAGCAGGTAGCTGACCGCGTCGGCCACCACCGTCGCCACCGGGCCGAGGAGTCCGATCGCGGCGCCGCCCAGCGGTGGTCCGATGATCGTGGTCGTCCAGGCCGTGGACTCGAACCGGGCGTTGGCGACGAGCAGGTCCTCGGCCGGCAGCAGCGCCTTGAGGTACGCGCCGGAGGCGGCGCGGAAGGTGATGTCGGCCGCCGCGACGACGACGGAGACCAGCAGGAGCTGGAGGAAGGTGAGCGCGCCGAACGCGAACGCGGCGGGGATCGTCAGCAGTGCCGCGCACCGCACCAGATCCGTCGCGATCAGCACCGGCCGCTTGCGGCGGAACTCCACCCACGGGCCGAGCGGCACCGCCGCGGCCGCGCCCACGGCGGCCCCGACGGAGGAGAGCGCGGCCACCTCGGCCGGTCCGGCGTGCAACACCCGGATGGCGATCAGCGGGAACGCGCCGAAGGCGAGCCATGTGCCGAGCGCGCTGGTCCCGTACGCCCCCCAGAGCCACCCGAACCGCCGCCCCAGCCGATGTCCGAGCAGATGTCCCGGCCCGTGCCCGCCCCGCATACCCGACGCCCCCTCGCCACTCATTCGTACAACCGATCCGCGATCGGAAGCATCAAAGCGAGCGCCACACCCAGGGATCAAACAACCGCAGGGCCACCTGCCACAACCAATGGTTGTGGCCCTAGGGTTTCGGCATGGACCTCGACACCGTCCGGACCTTCGTCGCCGCCGCCGACGCGGGGCAGTTCCAGGAGGCCGCCGCCGAGCTCGCGGTCACCCAGCAGGCCGTCTCCAAGCGCATCGCCGCGCTGGAGCGCGACCTCGGCGTGCGGCTGTTCACCCGCACTCCGCGCGGCGCCGAGCTCACCATCGACGGGCAGGCGTTCCTGCCGCACGCGCGCGAGCTGCTGCGCGTCGCCGAACGCGCGGTCTCGTCCGTGCGCGCCGGCCGCCGTCCGCTGCGCGTCGACGTGATCGCCTCGCGCACCGCACAGTCGGCCCTGATGCGCGGCTTCCACCGCGCGCACCCCGAGATCGACCTCGACGTGGTGATGCTGTTCGATGTCGAGACGGCCGTCGCCGCCATCCGGTCCGGCACGATCGACGCCTCCTTCCGCGCCGTCGCCATGCCCGGCCGGCCCCTTCCCGAGGACATCGCCTCCGTCCGGGTGCTCGACGAGCCGCTCCAACTGCTCACCGGCCCCGCACACGCGCTGGCGGGCGCCCGGTCGGTGACCGTAGCCCAGCTCGCCGGGCACCGGATCTGGATGCCCGGCATCGTCCCCGGTACCGAATGGGCCGCCTACTACGACGACCTCGTCGCCGAGTTCGGCCTCACCATCGAGGCGACGGGCCCCAACTTCGGCTCCGACGCGCTCCTCGACACCATCGCCGACACCCCGGCCCTGGCCACCTTCATGAGCGAGCAGACCCTCCCCCGGCTACCGCCGGGAGGTGCCCCCACCGTCTGGCCCGCCGGCCACGGCCTGCGCCGTATCCCGGTCACCGACCCGACACCCGTCTACCCGCACTCCCTCCTCTGGCACCGCGACAACCCCCACCCGGCGCTGCCCACCCTCCGCGCCCACCTCGCCACCACGGCGACAACGGCGACCGGCCACGACGCCGCCGGGACCTGGGCGCCGAGCTGGGTGATTCCACGCTGAACCCCGCCACGTCCTCGACCGCCGTGACCACCACGTCCTCGACCGCCGTGGTCGGGCCGACGGCCGTCCCCAGCGGTCTCAGCCGGACACCGCGCGCAGCGCCCCGGACCGGCGGCCCGTCAGCCGGTCCAGCGCGGCGGCGGAGGCGTCGTCGGCGGGGATGTGCACCACCAGGCGCTGATCGTCGTCCGCGGGCAGCTCCAGCGTCTCGTAGGCCAGGCGGAGTTCCCCCTCCTCGGGGTGAACGAGCCGCAGGACGCCGTTCGCCCTCGGCAGACCGGGCAGGGTCGCCACCCGCTCGGCGAAGTCCGGACCGGCGGTCACGGTCAGCTCGTCGGCGACCGCCGCGATATGGGGGTCCGCGCGGAACGGCCCCTGCTTGAGCGCGGCCACCTGGTCATCGGCGACCCGGTCCCAGTCGGGGCAGGCGGTGCGTGCCCGCGGGTCGGTGAAGACGTAGCGGACGAGGCTGGGCGGACCGCCGTCCGCACCGTGGGCATCGAGGAGCCCCAGCGGCCGGGTGAGCCGTTCGTACGCCTCCGTCCAGGCCAGGAGCTCGCCCAGCCCGTTGCGCAGAACGGCCGGGGCGGGCTCGAGACGGTCCAGCAGCGCCCGCACGGTGGGCCGCACCGTACGGCCGGGCACCGCCCCGCCCCGGCAGGTGAACCCGCCCTCGGCGCCCTTGGAGAGCCGGTGCAGATGGACCCGCTCGCTCGCGGTCAGCCGCAGCGCGTCGGCGAGCGCGGAGAGCACTGGCGCGGACGGTCTGCGGTCGCGCCCCTGCTCCAGCCGGGTCACATACTCCACGCTGACCCCGGCGAGCGTGGCCAGCTCGGCCCGGCGCAGCCCCGGCGTCCGGCGGCGCGGCCCGGTGGGCAGCCCCACGTCGGCGGGGGCCACGGCCTCGCGGCGGCTGCGGAGGAAGAGCCCCAGCTCGTTGTCGCTCACGCCGTGAACGTAGCAGCCGCGCCGGTGCGGATCGTGGCCGTGCCACTACCAGTCTCGGCCCGGCCTTCCTGGCACCCGGTGACCCCGGCAGATTCGAAGGCGATCCAACGGACCCCAGCACAAGGAAAGGTGCTGAACAACCATGCCCATGGAGTCCCAGAACGGTGCACCCCTCGACCTCGCGGTGATCATCGGCAGTGTCCGGGAGGGCCGCTTCGGCCCGGTGGTCGCGAAGTGGTTCGCGGAACGGGCCGAGGAGTACGGTCGCTTCACGGTGAACCTCGTCGATCTCGCCGACACCGCCCTGCCACTGGCCCTCCCGGCGGTGCCGCCCGCCCTCGAACCCCGTATGGCCCGCCCTGCCGGGATGGCGGACCTCACCCGGCGGCTTGAGCAGGCCGACGCGGTGGTCGTGGTGACGCCCGACTACAACCGCAGCTTCCCCGCCTCCCTGAAGGCCGCGATCGACTGGCACTACACGGAGTGGGAGGCCAAGCCGATCGGCTTCGTCGGCTACAGCGGAGCCAGCGGCGGCCTGCTCGCCATCGAGCAGCTCCGCCAGGTCTTCGCCGAACTCCAGGCCCACACGGTGCGCAACGTCGTGACGTTCCCCCGCTACTACGAGCTCTTCGGCCCGGAGGGCGAGCTACGGGACCCGGAGGGCCCGAACGGCGCCGCGAAGGCGATGCTCGACGAGCTGCTGTGGTGGGGCGAACTCCTCCACGAGGCACGTCGCACCCGGGCCGAGACCGCCTGAGCGGCCGCCCGCGCCGGGCTCAGCCGTCCAGCAGCCTGACCATGTCATCGATCACGCCTTCGTTCGTGAACCGTGCCAGCCATGTGGCGAACCGCGGGCCGAACGCGCACATGGCCGCCTTGCCGATGGCCGCTTCCTCGTCCTCGTCGGGCGGGGTGAGACCGAAGTTCCGGTCCAGCCAGATCAGGTATTCCTGACGTGCCGGGAAGAGCTCGTCGAGATCCTCGTCCTCGTAGGCGACGTCGCGTTCGACGGGGAGCAGCCGGAGCAGCTCTCGCAGGTTGCGCGCATGGACCCAGACGTCGCCCTCGTCACCGAGGAACACGACGGGCAGGTCCGCGAGGTCGGCCCGGTCGTCGAACCGCCACAGCGCGTAGCCCGAACCGCTGCCGGTGGCCCGTGCGAAGGGGATCAGCTGGTCGAAGAACTCGGCGCGGCTGGGGTTCTTCGGATCGTCCAGCCAGCCCTTGAGCTCGCTCTTGTCGTCGTAGTCGAGCAGCTCGAAGCCATCCGCGTAGCTGTGCGTCCCGAACTTGTCGTCGAACTCCCGGAGGAGATTGAGCTCCAGGATGGGCGAGTACACGCTGTTCATGATGGCCACCGTGACGGAGAGGCGGGGTCGTGTGCTCGCATCGTATTGCCGCCGGTGTGCGCGCGGGACTCGGATGCGGCAACTACCGCGGCAACAACCCTGTCACCTGGCGGAGATCACCCTCGCTTCCCGCCCTCCTTCTCCCGCACCTTCTCCACGACCGTGTCCTCCGGCTCCACCGGCCGTCCGTCCGCCGCCTGAATCCGCAAAGGGCGCAACGGGCGGCCGGTCCGGCGGTCCAGCAGGCGGGAGTGGTCCTCGCCGGGGGTGAAGCACTGTTCCTCGCCCCACTGGCGCAGGGCGACGATCACCGGGAACAAGGCGCGGCCCTTGTCCGTGAGGAGGTACTCGCGGTGCGACCCGCCGTCCGGCGCGGGCTCGCCGCGCAGCACCCCGGCCTCCTCCAGTGTGCGCAGCCGCGCCGCCAGGATGTTCTTGGCGATGCCGAGGCTGCGCTGGAACTCGCCGAAGCGGCGGCTGCCGTCGAAGGCGTCCCGCACGATCAGCAGCGACCACCAGTCGCCGATGGCGTTCACCGTCCGGGCGACGGGACAGGGGTCGGCGTCGAAACGGGTGCGGGCGACCATCCGTGGCTCCTCTCCTCCAGTTCCCCGGATCCTCTCCAGAGATGGTTGCAACATGCTACCTCGCACGGCTACGGTCACGGCGGTAGCAAGTTGCAACCGAATGGAAGGTGTGTCGGTATGGCGATCGAGTGCTCCGGTGCTGTCGGCGGGTGCGGCGGGACCAGCGGCCACCAGGCGCCTGCCACAGTCCCTGCCGCGGTGCCTGCGTCGGACGCGCCGCCGCCCGCCAAGCTCGTGCCCCTGCTCGCCCTCGCCTGCGGCAGCTCCGTCGCCACCGTCTACTTCGCCCAGCCGCTGCTGGTGACCCTCGGCGAGCGGTTCGCGCTCGGCTCAGGATTGCTCGGCGTGATCGTCACAGTGACTCAACTCGGCTATGTGGTGGGCCTGTTGACGCTGGTGCCGCTCGGCGACCTGCTCGACCGTCGGCGGTTGGTCACCGGTCAGCTCGGGCTGCTGGCACTGGCACTCCTGGCCGCCGGGCTGGCGCCGGGCGTGGCGGCGCTGCTCGGCGCGCTCGCCGTGGTCGGGCTGCTCGCCGTCGTCGCCCAGACGATGGTCGCGGCGGCTGCCGCTCTGACCCCGCCCGCCCGGCGCGGCCGTGCCGTCGGGACGGTCACCGGCGGTATCGTCACCGGAATCCTGCTGGCCCGCGCCGCGGCCGGTGTCCTCGCCGACCTCGCCGGCTGGCGGGCGGTCTACCTGGTGTCCGCGGGCGTCACCGCGGTCCTCGCCTTGCTGCTGCGTCGTGTGCTGCCCCCGGGCGCACCGTCCGCCGGGGTGCGTGAGGCGTCGTACGGACGACTGGTGGCCTCGACCGTCGCCCTGTTCGTACGGCATCCGCTGCTGCGGATCCGGGGCGCGCTCGCCCTGCTGGTGTTCGCGGCCTTCAGCGCGCTGTGGAGCGGCGTGGCGCAGCCCCTGAGTGGTCCGCCGTGGTCGCTGTCGCACACCGCGATCGGAGCGTTCGGGCTCGCCGGGGCGGCCGGGGCGGTCGCCGCCGGAGTGGCCGGGCGCTGGAACGACCGGGGACTCGCCCAGCGCACGACCGGTGTCGGCCTCGCCCTGCTGGCGCTCTCCTGGCTCCCGATCGCACTGACCCGGCAATCGCTGTGGGCGTTGGCGGTCGGCGCCGTCCTGCTGGACTTCGCCGTACAGACCGTCCACGTCACCAACCAGACCCTGATCCACGCCGTCCGGCCCGACGCGGGCAGCAGGATCATCGGCGGCTACATGGTCTTCTACTCCGCGGGCAGCAGCCTCGGCGCCCTCGGCTCCTCCCTCGCCTACGCGACGGCGGGCTGGCCGGCGGTGACGGTTCTCGGCGCGTCCTTCAGCCTCGCCGCCCTGCTCCTGTGGGCAACGACCCGCCGTATGGGGCTGCCCGGCGACAACCCGGCAGTCGAGCCGGACGTCAACTGACCGCCAGGCCATGGACCTGGCGGCGGGAGCCCCGGGCCGGGGGCGCCCATATGAGGGCCCGGCCCGGGGGAGCGGGTCAGCCGGTGTCGGCCGTGGCTTCGGGTTCGGGGCGCAGGGCGGCGGTGGTCGCGGGGGCGGGGCTCGCGGTGCGGGTGACGGCGGAGATGCCCACCATGGCCACGGCGTTGAGCACGAGGGCGATGACGCCGACGTTGAGGTCCTTCACCGCCTGGGGGAGTCCCGGCAGGAGGCTGCCCACCGTGGCGTCGGAGAGGGTGACCACGGCGACCGTGGTGACTCCGACGACGATGCCCGCCGCCGCTCCCTCCTTGGTGACGAACTGCCGCGGCGCGAGGCTCGCCAGCAGTGCGGGGAAGAGCTGGGTGACCAGTGCGTAGCCCATGAGCAGCAGCGAGACGATCGAACTGCCGCCGTTGAAGGTGAAGTAGAGGGAGACCAGGGCGAGGGCGGGGACGAGCAGCTGTGCGAGGCGGCCGATGTGCTGCTCGCTGGTGTGGGGCCGGGCGAGGCGGTAGACGTTCTTCGCCAGGCAGGTCGCGGAGGTCATGAGCAGCAGGGATCCGGGGACCAGCGCGGTGAGCAGCCCGGCGCCACCGACGATGCCGACGAACCAGGAGGGGAAGGTGGCGGTGGTGATGCGCAGCAGGGACAGGTCCGCGTCGGCGCCCTTGAGGCCGGGCACGACCAGGATGGCGGTGAAGCCGACGAAGAAGACGAAGAGCAGGATGAGCTGGTAGAGCGGCATGAAGATGGCGTTGCGGCGGAAGACGCGTTCGTTCTCGGCGCTGTAGGAGGCGCTGAAGTTGTGCGGCCACATGTAGAAGCCGACCGCCGAGAGCAGCACGGTGGAGGCGAACCACGAGGTGCTCATGCCGCTGGAGGGCAGCGTGAGGAGCTGGGGGTGGGCCTTGTCCACCGCGTGGAACATCTCGCCCACGCCGCCGAAGTAGTGCATCGGCAGGTAGATGCCCAGGATGAGGACGATCGCGAGGATGACGGCGTCCTTGAGCACCGAGGTCCAGGCCGAGCCGTGGATGCCCGAGATCGTCACATAGAGGGTCAGCGCCACCGTGCCGAGCACGATGGCCCAGTGGGAGGAGATCCGGCCGTCGGAGGAGATGGACACGATGATCCCCAGCCCTTTGAGCTGGAGGACGAGATAGGGCACCATCGCGACGACTCCGACGAGGGCCACCAGCGCGCCGAGCAGCGGGCTGTTGAACTTGACGACGAAGAAGTCGGACTGCGAGATCAGCCGGTGCTGCTTGGCGTAGCGCCACACGGCCGGGAGCAGCCAGTACGACAGGACGTACGCCAGCGAGGCGTAACAGAGGATGTAGTAGGCGGGCGCGCCCTTGCCGTAGGCCCATCCCGAGGCGCCCAGGAAGGTGAAGGTCGTGTAGATCTCGCCGGCCAGCAGCAGGAAGACGAAGACCGTCCCGAAGCCGCGGCCGCCCACCGACCACTGTTCGAGATCCATGTCCCTGCCACGGCGGGCGCGCAGCCCCAGGCCCAGGGCCGCGAGCAGGAAGGCGAAGATGACGGCGAGGGCGATCATGAGCTCTGCTCCTCACGGTTCGCCGGGTCCAGACGGTAGATGACGGCCATGATCGCCGAGATCAGCACGACCCACATGACCAGCCAGAAGAGGTTGAACGGCATACCGAGGACGTAGGGCGTCACCCGGTTCGCGAAGAAGATCCCCCCGAGGATCCCGAGGAACGGGATCGCGCCGAGCAGATGGATGGGTTTCATGTCGAGAACCTCCTGGGCCGGGCCGTACTCCACGGGTGGGGCGAGGCCGTCTGGGACGGGTGGCACATCTCGTGCGGTGCGGTCGGGACGGGGCCGTTGGGACGCCGCGCAGGGCGTGGGAGAGGCGGGACCCCAGCGCTTTTCGCCATGCGGAATTCATTTTTCGATTTGGCAGATGTATAGGTCCGCCATGAGGGCCTGTCAAGGCTTTTGCGTCCCCGCACCGCCCGTACGTCCGGACGTCGCCACCGCCTCGATGAGTCTGCCACCGAAGTGCGGGACCTGCGGCGATGGCGCCGGGGCGAGTGGCGAGCGGGGGGTTGTCATTCCGTATCGCAGAAAATACTATCCGCAACGGCCACCGCTTCTTCTCGATCCGGGACACCTGCCCCGGGCTGCTGCCCGACCCCGCTGTCGGCACCGCGGTGGAAGGCGAGGTCTACGACATCCCCGACGAGGTGCTGCGCGACCAACTGCTGCCCGCCGAGCCGCCGGAACTGGAGTTCGGGATCATACGGCTCCAGGACGGTTCCGCGTCCTTCTCGATGGTCCTTCGCCGCGGCGAGCTGGAGAGGGGCGTCCACAAGGAGATCACCGACTTCGGTGGCTGGCGTCCGCACCTGAAGAGCCTCGGCCGGGAGCACTGATGAAGAGCCGACTTCCCTGCACGGTCAATCTGTCGATCCTGTTCACCGAGCTGCCGCTGCTCGAGCGCCCGGCCGCCGCGAAGACCGCGGGGTTCGACGCGGCGTCACTCACCCCTACCGACCTGCTCATCGTGGCCGAGCCGACCGGCAACCGGACCGTCCTCGGCCACAAGGGCGTGCTGTGGCTCGCCGCGACGGCCCGTGGGGTCTCCGCGCACCGTTCCCGCCCGGAGCTGGGCCGCAACGCGATCGCCGCGCTCGCCGCCGCGGCGGGCAGGATCCACGCGCACCGTGACTGGCCGGTGAGCCCGACCCACGGCCCGGCCACGGTCAACATCGGCACGTTCCACGCGGGCGAGCAGCCCAACCTGGTGCCGGACCACGCCGAGATGTGGCTGGACGTACGCACCGTTCCCGGCTTCGGCCGGGACGAGGCGATCGCCGAGATCGCCCGGCTGTGCGGCGACGGCAGCGGCCTCGAACCGCTCCTGGACCTGCCCGGCGTCGCCACCGACCCATCGGCCGCCGCCACCGCGCGGGAGATCCTGGCCCCCGGCTCCTCGGCCCGCCCGGCCGAGTACGCGACCTACTTCACCGACGCCTCGGTGCTGACCGGCCGGCTCGGCGATCCGGCGGTGGTGGTGTACGGACCGGGCGACCCGGACCAGGCCCAAGTCACCGATGAATCCTGCTCGCTGGCCGCCATGACCGAGTCCGCGGAGGCGATGCACCGGCTGCTGCGGCGCTGGTAGCCCGACGAACGCGGTGCCGTCCCGGGCCCGCGTCCGCGGACCGCCCCGACAGGTGCCGTGGGTGCTAACCCAGATCGAAGGTGTTGGGCAGCCCCAGCCGATAGCGCACCTCGTCGACCCGCTTCAGCGGCTCCATCTCCGGCGGCCGGAACAACTCCCAGATGTGACACCGCTCGGCGCCCGAACTATCCGCGTCCAGGAGTGCGTTGACGGCGCGTCGCGCGGACTCGTTGGCGCCCTCCATGGTCGCCAGATCCACATCCGTACGGACGTAGTCGCCCGCGAGGAAGAAGTTCGGCACCGCCGTCCTCGCGGACGGGCGGTG
Source organism: Streptomyces sp. NEAU-174 (assembly GCF_052665095.1). Taxonomy (NCBI): domain Bacteria; kingdom Bacillati; phylum Actinomycetota; class Actinomycetes; order Kitasatosporales; family Streptomycetaceae; genus Streptomyces; species Streptomyces sp. NEAU-174. The sequence continues at coordinate 167,272 of NZ_JBQTCE010000014.1, forward strand.
GTAGAGGGTGCCGGTGGGGTGGATGAGGAGCTGTTCGCGGTTCTGCGGATCGGGGCCGCCGAGGCCCGTCACGGCCGGGTCCATGAACCAGCCGAGCCGGTCCTCGTCCCTGAGCGTCGTCTTGCCGGAGTCGTTGAGCCCGTCCTTCAGCTGGGCCCACAGTTCGGCGACGATCTCGTCCTTGGTGCACTCACGGGCCGTCTTGCCGTACAGGATGCCGGGCTTGTCCCACTCCGAGATGATCGTGGACAGGCACTCGTGGGCCCGCCCGTCTCCGTAGTCGCGCGAAAAGTCCCGTACGTCCCAGAACTGCGTCTGGCCGATTCCGGTGACCGCCCACGGGGAGTCGAGGCAGTTGATGTGGCCGTGCACGACGGGGGTGGGCGTGCGCAGATAGAACATCACGCCGGTCATCCAGTCCGTCTTCAGCGCGTCGCACCGCCCGAGCTGCGGGTCGGCGGCGCGCAGGGCCGGGCCCCAGGTCACGCGCGCGTGCTCGACCGGGAGGGCGGAGACGTAGTGGTCGGCGGTGATGGTGCGCGGCCGGCCGCCGTCGCGCGCCGCCACCCGTACGCCGGTCACCCGGCCGCCGCCGTACACCACCTCCCGGACCTCGGTGCCGAGCACGAACTCCACGCCCAGGGAGCGCAGATGGCTCTCCCAGGGGTCGATCCACGCCTCGCTGGTCGGGGCATTGAGCACACGGTCGATGTCCGCGTCGCCGTCCATGCCGCGGCCGAGCAGCCCCCACAGGATGAGGGCCTCGATGATGACGCGGCCGACGGTGCGGGTGGAGGCCGTCTCGGCGCGGGTGGCGACGAGGTTACGGGTCTGGCCGATGCCGAGGAGCACCTGGTACTCGCGGCTCATCTCGCCGGCCCGGATGAAGTCCCACCACGGGACCTTCTCCCACTGGCCCTCGCGGCGGGCGTCGCAGCTGGTGAGGTGGACCAGGAGGCGGTCGGCGAAGTAGGCGGCCTCGTCGGCGGGCAGGCGAGTGGCGAGATCCAGCACCGACAGGATCTGGTCGCGGATCCAGGACGGGGTGAGGTCGCCGGGAGCGGGTGGGGTGGTGACCCGGCGCAGCGGGAAGTGCAGGTCCGGGCGGCCCGAGCCGCGCGCGAACAACTCCTCCGTACCGCCACGGAGGTTGCCGTGGACGCCGTTCGCGTTGCCGGGGAAGGGGATGCGGCGCATGGTGTCCGGCAGATTCCGGTAGAAGCCGGGGAAGAAGCGGAAGCCGTGCTCGCCGGGAAGCGGCTTGCGGCCGCCGGTTCCGGTCCCGGGGACGTCCATTGAGCGGGCCTTGCCGCCGAGGGCGTCGTAGTACTCGTAGACCGTGACCTCGTAGCCGCGTTCGGCCAGTTCGTGGGCGGCGCTGAGGCCGGAGACTCCGCCGCCGAGGACGGCGACGCGCTTGCCGGAGGAGGCCGCGGCCGCGCTGCCGGCAGTCCCCAGGACGCCGACCGTTCCCCCGCCGACGACTCCGGCGACGGCTGCCCCGGTCGCCGCCAGGAAGCGTCTGCGGCCGTGTCCGTTGTCCCCCTGGGACTGCTGCGCGTTGTCCTTTGTCATGAAAACCGAAGGGTAGGGAGGGGCTGGGGGAAGCCGGAAGCCCTATGTCCCGTCACCCACAGCATCCTCACAAACGCAGTCGGTTGTGCCGTCCCTCCCACTGGCCCCGGGCGGCCAGGCCGACGCCGGCGAGGTGGCCTGGGCGGCTCCCCGACCGGTCATGGCCGCGGCTCGCGGCGAGGCCGCGTCCAGGACGGAACGAGCGCTCACCGTGCCGGAGCAGGCGCCGACGATCGGCCCCGGGCACCGCAGGGCCCGGACGCGCTCTGGCGACTCGATCTGGGCATCCGCACCGCATCGATCGCGCACGCCGCCGCGCAGCGCGACTCCGCCCTGACGCGCCTGGCCGCCCAGGTCACCGAGCTCGCAGCCCGGCACCTCGGCAGCGGCAGCGCCTGACACCCCCTCAGTCGAAAGCGCGTCGGTGGTCCAGGAAAGACCCCCGCTTACCGCAGGGAGACGCAGGTGCAAGGGCTGACCGGCGCTGAGAAGGAGAACCTCGCGGCCGGCGGCATCATGCTCGGCGATCGCGAGCAGGGGAGACGCTGTCGGGCCGGGCCCAGTCGGAGCGGATGTGCAGCAGGTGGTGGCGGATCAGGTCTTCCAGGCCGCTCATGTCATCGCGGGCGATCGCTTCGAGCATGTGGTGGTGCTCATGGGCGGAGTTGTCGAGAACCCCCCGTTCGGCAAGCGCCTCGAGGCCGTACAGCCGGGTCTGGTCCCGCATCGCGGCGACAGTGGCCACCAGGCGCCGGTTGCCGCACAGTTGGAGCAGGCCGAGGTGGAAGCGCCGGTCCGCTTCGAGGAAGCCGACGACATCGCCCTCCCGGGCCGTTTTCTCGATCTCGTCTGCGACAGCCGCCAGGCGCGTGAGGTCCTCAGGCCGGGCATTCGCGGCCGCTTGCAGCGTGCCGGGGACCTCCAAGAGCAACCGCATGGTGTAGACCTCGTCGAGGTCGTGCTCGCTCATGGGGATCACTCGGTAGCCGCGGTTGCGGACGGGCTCCATAAGGCCCTCGTTCACCAGGGTCAGCATGGCTTCCCGGACCGGACTACTGGAGACGCCCAGCCTGGTCGCCAGGGCCGCGGCCGAATAGATGTCTCCCGGTCGGATCTCCCCGGACACCAGGGCCTGCCGGACCAGGGCAAGGACCTGTTCGCGCAGGTTCGTGCGCTGAAGCGGACCGGCCAGCGCGTCGGGTGCCATCGGTTCTCCGCTCATCTCTTCATCTCTTCTTGACGCGGCTCCCACCTGGATGCATCTTAACGTCTTACCGGCGACCGGTGGCCGGTAACCGGTTACTCAGGAGTAATAATGACTGAGAAGCAGGGGTACTGCACTCTGTGCCGCTCTCGATGTGGTGCCGTCTACACCATCGAGGCAGGCGCTCTGCGGGGAGTGCGGCCCGACCCCGAGCATCCGACGGGCGCGGCGATGTGCCCGAAGGGACGGGCGGCACCAGAGATCGTGCACAGCCCGGACCGCCTGACCCGGCCGCTTCGGCGGACCACTCCCAAGTCCGATCCGGACCCCAAGTGGGAGCCCATCGGCTGGGAGGAGGCGCTGAGCGAGACCGCCGAGAAACTGGCACGGATCAAGGCTCAGGACGGCGCGGAGGCTGTGGCCTTCGCCGTGACGTCGCCCAGTGCCACCGCGCTGTCGGACTCCATCGACTGGATCGAGCGTTTCATCCGCCTCTTCGGCAGCCCCAACACCTGCTACTCCACTGAGGTCTGCAACTGGCACAAGGACTGGGCCCACGCCTTCACGTTCGGAAGTTCACTGCCGACCGCGGACTTCGCCGCAACGGACCTCGCCGTGCTCTGGGGTCACAACCCCGCCAAGACATGGCTGGCGCAGTCGGCGGCCCTCGCGCAGGCCCGAGCCGAAGGAGCCCGCCTGGCGGTCATCGACCCCCGCCGCTCGACCAGTGCGCGGGAAGCGGACCACTGGCTGCGCGTCCGCCCTGGTACGGACGCGGCCCTGGCCCTGGGTGTCGCCCGGCTCGTGCTGGAACGCCACGGCTATGACGACGAATTCGTTCGGGCCTGGACAAACGCCCCCCTGCTCGTCCGCCGTGACACAGGACGCTTTCTGCGTGCCCAGGAGGTTGATCCGGACCTCGGCGGTTACGTCGTCTGGGACACCGTGGACGACACCTGGCGGTCGTACGACACGCTCCGCGCCGCGCGCAACCCCGGCCGCTTCGCCCTGCACGGCACCCGTCGAGTGCGCCTACGCAACGGCACGGTCGACTGCGAGCCCGCCTTCGAACGGTACCGCGACGCCTGCCGGCCATGGACCGTGGAGAAAACCGCCCGCACCACCGGCATCGCACCAGGGGAGCTGACCGCCTTCGCCGACGCACTCATCCGGGCACGGTCCGTGTCCTACCACGCGTGGACCGGCGTCGGGCAACACGCCAATGCCACCCAGACCGAGCGGGCCATCGCCACGCTGTACGCGCTGACCGGCAGCTACGACGCCCCCGGAGGCAACGTCATATGGCCGCGGCACGCCCTGAATCCGGTCACCGACCTGACCCAGCTCCCACCCGGCCAGCGGGCCAAGGCCCTCGGCATGGCGGAACACCCGCTCGGCCCTCCTGCCCAGGGCTGGATCAGCGGCCGGGATCTGTGCCGCGCGATCCTGTCGCAGGATCCCTACCCGGTACGGGCCCTGGTCGGATTCGGCAGCAACCTGGTGCTCTCACAGCCGGACCCGCGACGCACGGCCGCTGCCCTTCGCCACCTCGACTTCTACGTCCACCTCGACCTCTTCCCCAACCCCACCTCCCAGTTCGCCGACATCGTTCTTCCGGTCAACAGCCCCTGGGAACACGAGGCGATCAAGGCGGGATTCGAGATCAGCCGGCGGGCTCAGGAACACGTCCAGCTCCGGCCGCGCATGGTGGAGCCGGTGGGGCAGTCACGCTCCGACACCGAAGTCGTCTTCGACCTCGCCCAGCGTCTGGGCATGGGCGCCGACTTCTTCGACGGCGATGTCGCGGATGGCTGGAATCATCAGCTGAGGCCCCTGGGGCTGACCGTCGATGAGCTCCGCCGCCATCCCGGCGGCCTCCGGATCCCCCTCGAAACCGTCTATCGCAAGTACGCCCAGAGTACGGAAGACGGCCAGGTCACCGGGTTCGCCACCCCCACCCGACGGGTCGAGCTGTACTCGGAACGGCTCGCGCTGCACGGCTACTCCGCCGTCCCCGTCCATTCCGCGCCCGGTACCGGACCCGACTCCTGCTACCCGTTGTCGCTGACATGCGCGAAGAACGGCTACTTCTGCCACAGCCAGCACCACGGGTTGTCCTCTCTGCGCAAGCGCAGCCCGGAACCCACCGTCGACATCAGCCGGGCACTGGCACGGCGGCGCGACATCGGCGATGGCCAGTGGGTGGCGCTGTCCACGCGCAAGGGAACGATCCGCATGCGCGCACGTATCGACCACGATCTGCACGATGACGTCGTGTGCGCCGAATACGGCTGGTGGCAGCAGGCTCCGGACCTGGCACTGCCGAGCTTCGATCCCTATGCCGAGACCGGCAGCAACTACAACCTCCTCATCGGCGACGACGTACGCGACCCGATCAGTGGGTCGGTGCCGATGAGGTCCGGCAGTTGCGACATCCAGCCCATCGCGACGTCTCATTGGGAGGGAACCAAGGAGTTCGTCATCGCCTCCGCCGTACCGGAAGGAGCCGATGTCCTGGCCCTGAGCCTGGAACCTGCCGACGGTTCGGAGCTGCCCGACTTCAGGCCGGGCCAGCACATCACCCTCGGCTTCCCCACCACCGGCCCCGCGGGCGCGGAACGATCAGCGGCACGTTGCTACTCCCTGACCGGCCCCGCGGAGGACAAGGGCCGCACCTCGTACAGCATCGCCGTACGCCGCGTGCCGGGCGGAGAGGTCTCCGGCCGGATCCACGCGACCGCGCGTGAGGGGAAGCGCGTGCGACTGACGGCGCCCGCGGGACTCTTCGCCATCCCGCCCGACATCAGCCGGCCAGTCGTGCTCCTCGCCTCCGGAATCGGGATCACGCCGTTCATCGGCTACCTCGAGACACTGGCCCGCAGCGGCGGCAGCGTCCCCGAGGTCGTACTGCACCACGGCAGCCGGAATTCCACCTCACACGCCTTCCGGAACCGCACGAGCGAACTACGGGACCTCATCCGACAGCTACGCGTCCACACCCACTACAGCCGACCGGAACCCCACGACGTCCTCGGCCGCGATCACCACCACGTCGGACGCGTCAGCGCCGCCGACGTCGATGCCCGACTCATCGAACGCCGCGCCCGGTTCTACCTCTGCGGACCGGAGGACATGCTCTACGACATCACCAACGGCCTGGTCGACCGAGGCGTGCCGCGCTTCGACATCTTCGCCGAGAAGTTCCACGTCGCTCCACAGCGCGTCGACATCCCCGACAGCGCACAGGCCACCGTGCGTTTCACCCGCGCCAACCGCCAGGTCACCTGGCGCAGGGAAGACGGCACTCTGCTGCAACTGGCGGAGCGGGAAGGGATCCGCCTGCCCAGCGGCTGCCGCTTGGGCCAGTGCGAGAGCTGCGCCATCACCGTCCTGGACGGACAGGTCGCGCATCTGGTCACCCGCCCGGAGGACCTGGCCGACGACCAGTGCCTGACCTGCCAGGCCATGCCCATGACCGACGTCACGCTCGACGCGTGACCGCCTGACCGCGTGACGGCTCGACCGCCTGACCGCTCGACCGGCTGATCGAAAGACGACGATGCTGAATATCGACGCCCAACAGACCATCACCGCACTGCCGTTCCACGACCTCATCCCCGCGCTCCGGCAAGGCTTCGTTCACGGCGCCAGCACTCCCGCCCGCCACCACCACACCGTCGACGCCGAAACCGACGCCACCATCCTGCTCATGCCCGCCTGGTCCCAGCGCGAGTTCCTGGGCGTCAAGCTCGTCAACGTCTTTCCCGCCAATGCCCGCCACGGCAGGCCGGCCCTGTCCTCCGCGTTCGTTCTGGCCAGCGCCGCCACCGGGGAGCACCTGGCCATCATCGACGGCAATGAACTGACCCGGCGCCGCACCGTGGCGACCTCCGCCCTGGCCGCCACCTACCTCGCACGACCCGGGAGCACCACCCACCTGGTGGTCGGAGCGGGGCATGTGGGCAGTCTCGTCGCCGAGGCCTACCGCAGCGTCCTCGACATCCGGACAGTGCTCGTCTACGACCGGACCGCCGGCCGCGCCCACCGCCTGGCCGACACCCTGAGGCAACAGGGGCTCGACGCCCGTCCCGTCGCCGACCTGGCCCCCGCGGCCGGCGAAGCTGACATCATCAGCTGCGCCACCCTCGCCACCGAGCCCGTCATCAAGGGCGACTGGCTGCAACCCGGCACCCACCTCGACCTCATCGGCAGCTTCCGCCCCACCATGCGAGAGGCCGACGACCAGTGCGTACGCCGCGGCACCATCTTCATCGACACACCACAGGCCCTGCGCGAATCCGGTGATCTGACTCAGCCCGTCGATGCCGGCCTCCTCACCCCGGACGACATCGCCGGCACCCTGCCCGACCTGTGCGCCGGCACCATCCCCGGCCGCCGTACCCAGGAAGAGATCACCGTCTTCAAATCGGTCGGCAGCGCACTCGCCGACCTCACCGCCGCCTCGGTGGTCTACCGCTCACACGGTCCGTCCCCCCGGGCCCACACCACCTGCCAGGAGCCATCATGATCGAGCAGAGGACCGAAGGGGGCGACGACTCCGCACCTCGGCAACCACCGCGCGATGGGTTCCTCGCTCGTGCCGCCACCCGCAGTGCGGCCGTGGCCGAACGGTGGTTTCCCAACACCCTCGTCTTCGCGCTCCTGACCGTGGCCGTCGTGGCCATCGCGGCGGTGAGCATCGGATCGGGCCCGGCAAAGGTCGCCTCCGTCTTCGGCGACGGCTTCTGGGACCTGATCCCCTTCACCATGCAGATGGCCATGGTCGCCATCGGCGGTTACGTCGTGGCCACCGCCCGCCCCGTCCAGCGAGTCATCACCCGCCTGGCCCAGGTCCCCGCCACGGAGCGGGGTGCCGTCGCCATGGTCGCCGCCATCAGCCTCACCTCCGCCCTGCTGAACTGGGGCTTCAGCCTCATCTTCAGCGCCCTGCTGGTCAGGCGCCTGGCCGAGCGCGGCGATCTGCGCATCGACTACCGGGCCGCCTCGGCAGCCGCATACCTCGGCCTGGGCGGTAGCTGGGCCCTCGGCCTCAGCTCCTCAGCCGCTCAACTCCAGGCCAACGCGGAGAGCCTGCCGCCGTCCCTGCTGCCGATCACCGGCGTCATCCCCTTCCGGGAAACCATCTTCACCTGGCAGTCCCTCACCCTCGCGGCCGTCGTGATCGTCGTCTGCGTGTCCATCGCCTATCTCACCGCTCCACGTGGCGACAGCGCCCGCACCGCGGCCGACCTCGGCATCGACCCCAGCGACCCCGTCGAAGACGACCAGCCCCGCACCCGGCCGGGGGAGTGGCTGGAGTACAGCCCTCTGCTCACCTTCGTCGTCGTCGCCCTCGTCGCCGGATGGGCCGTGCAGGAGTTCGCCGACAAGGACCCCATCGTCGCGATCTCCGCACTCAACACCTACAACCTGCTCTTCCTGACGCTCGGCATGCTGCTGCACTGGCGCCCGCGCCGATTCCTCGCGGCGGTGACCAAGGCGGTTCCGGCCACGGCCGGCGTGCTCATTCAGTTCCCCTTCTACGCCGGTATCGCCGCCATCATGACCAAGGCCACCAACGGCTCGGGCGACAGCCTGTCCCACTACCTGGCCTCAGCCTTCACCGGCGTCGGATCCCCGGCCCTCTTCCCGCTGATGATGGGCGGCTACTCCATCATCCTGGGTTTCCTCATCCCCTCCGGCGGCGGGAAGTGGATCATCGAGGCGCCCTACGTCATGCAGGCCGCCAATGACCTCAACGTCAACCTCGGCTGGACCGTCCAGGTCTACAACGCGGCTGAGGCACTTCCCAACCTCATCAACCCGTTCTGGATGCTCCCGCTGCTGGGCGTCCTCGGCCTCAAGGCCCGCGATATCGTCGGCTACACCTTCCTCTACCTCGTCGCCCTGCTGCCGATCGTGCTCGGCCTGCTCACCCTGCTGTCCACCACGCTGCCCTACCATCCGCCCGTCCAGCCCTAGACGGAGTCTGCACGCGCGCGTACGTTCAGATGACCTTGAGCAGGCGTTCCGCCAGGGGGGATGCCGACGCGGGGTTCTGTCCGGTGTACAGGTTGCGGTCGACCACCGTGTAGGGCTTCCACTTCTCGCCCTTGGTGAAGTCGACGCCGAGTGCGATGAGCTCGGTCTCCAGTGTCCAGCGGGCCCTCTTGGCGAGGCCGACCTCCTCCTCTTCCTCGTTGGTGAAGCCGGTGACCCGGTAGCCGACGAAGGGGGATTTCCCGTGGATCCTGGTCGCCAGCATCGCTGCCGGGGCGTGGCAGACGATGGCGAGGGGTTTACCGGAGGGCAGGGCCTCCGTCAGCAGGCGGCCGGCGTCGGCGTCGACGCTCAAGTCCTCCATGGGACCGTGGCCGCCGGGGAGGTAGACGGCGTCGTAGTCGTCCAGCCGGGCGTTCGCGAGGTGGATCGGGCGCCGCATCACCTCCGCGGAGCGGATGATCGCCTCCAGATCGAGTGCGATCTGCGCGCTGCCCGCCATAGCGGGTCGCAGGCTCATCATGTCCACCACCGGAACGACCCCGCCGGGGGTGGCGACGGTGATCTCGTGGCCCGCCTCGGTGAGGGCCTTGTAGGGGGCGGCGAACTCTTCGGCCCAGTAGCCGGTCGCGTACCTGGTGCCGTCCTTGAGCGTCCAGTACGGCGTACCGGTCATCACGAAAAGTACCTTGGCCATTGCGCAACCGCCTTCTTGTCGGCATTCGATACGGTTAGCGCAGATACCTCCCTTAAAACATGGTATAGGCGGGCGGCGGTCCGCCACACCTGTGGTGGCTATGAGCACGCAAAGCGGGGTTGACCTGCACCTACGACCCCTACCGCGCGCTTCCTCCGGTACCGGGGTTCACGCTTCGCGGCACCGACATCGCCGACGGTGAGACCCTGGCCGTCGCCCAGCGCAGCACCCTGTTCGGCCGGCCGGGCCAGGACCGCTACCCGCCCGGCTCGGCTTCCGGTTCGTGGCCCACGCCCTGGCGCGGGCCACGCGGCCCACTCGCGCCCGGAGTCCGGTCGTCCGGAGGGCTACGGCTATGTGCGGGGGAGCGAGGTGTTGGTGATGGGGAGCGGCTGGTCCGCGCCCGCCACGTAGAGGTCCGTCGGAGCCGTGCGCAGCTCGAAGGCGTTGTCGTCGCGCGAGACGCGCACGGACAGCACGAAGAAGCCGTCGTCCTCCACGGTGGTCTTCACGTGGTACTCGCTCTCCCAGTAGGTCTGAAGGAAGACCTCGGTGCCCTGCGGCTCGACCCCTCGGGGGAGGCTGACCTTGCCCTGGACGGTGAGGATGTCGCCCGCCTTCACCTTCTTCTTGTTGACCTGGTAACTGACCGAGCTGGGCTTGGCCTTGGCGGCCACGGTGGTGTCCGCGTAGTAGCCGTCCTGCGGGGTGTTGGGGTCGCCGTCCTCGTCGTAGAGGGCCGTGATCTGCACCCGGTGCTGGACATTGAGCAGGCTGCTGCCGCCCACGTGGTCGATGTCGACGTCGGGGATGGTGAACTTCCCGTTGGCGTCGGTGACCGGCGTGCCCAGGTCGCGCGGCTCGTAGTAGTTGGGGTCGATCGGATCGCCCCACGGATTCCAGGTGGTGAAGAGGACGACCTCCTGGACGGTGACGGGGATGTTGGGCGCCGGGGTGCCGTCGGCCTTGGTGACGGTTCCGGTGACGTCGACGCGGCGGTTGTCGTAGTCGGTGCTGGTCGGGTTGGTGCTCACGTTCAGCACGTAGGCGTCGCCGGGGGAGGCGTCCGTGGGCTTGGCCGAGGCGGCGGGCGCGGACAGGGCGCCTGCGGCGAGCAGGAGCGCGGCGGTGGCGGCAAGCCGCGTCGGCAGGGACTTCCTGGGCACGGGTCAACTCCAACTTCTGTCGGGACTGCGGGACTGGAGGAGTCGCGCCGGGCGGCACCGGTTCCGCCGCAGCGCAGATGTGCGACGCACCAGGTTCGACCGGCGGGGTCGGGCGGGAGTTGTCCCCGTGCGGCCGCTGTTACGCGGCTGTGGCAGGAGGCCGGGTTTGTCCGGGTTGCGTATTCACCTGGACGTCATCCGCCGGCCGCCCCGCATTGTCCTCGGCGGGCCGGTGGATGGGTTGCTGCTGGTGTCAGTCGGCTCCGAGCAGTGCGGGGACGGTGGCCAGCCGGCGCCAGTGGGAGGCCGGGTCGGGTACGAGGCGGCGTGTCTCGAGGTCGAGCAGGCCGATGACGCTCTCCACCGTGGCGGCCAAGGTGCCGTCGGCGAGCAGGAACTCCTGGGTGGCGCGACCCGTCTTCTTGTCGGTGCCGTCGTAGGCGAACACGCAGGTCACATCGAACTCATCGCCGGCGCGCAGCTCCCGGTGGTAGCGAATGGTGGTCTCCAGGTTGACGGGCCCCAGCCCGGACCGTGTCATCTCCAACGGATCCACGCCGGCCTTCTGTACGCAGGCCCAACGGGCATGGTCGGCGAAGTCCACGTAGGCGGAGCCTCGTACGTGGCCGTTGGTGTCCAGGTCGCTGTGGCGTACGGCGAGTCGTACGCGGAACGGCCCCTCAGTAGCGGAGTCGGGTTCGGGCGCGGAGCCGGCGTCGGCCGTGGCCTGGGTTGTCAGGGCGTCTTTCGGAGTCATGGCGCACATGATTCCCTGCCAAGGCCAGGTACGTCTCGGGTGGCGTGCCGCAGGGCACCGACTTCGAGATGGAGGGCACCGGCCGCCCGGCCGCCCGTCTGTTCCCTGGTCCGGCCCGGACCGGAGGCGGTCCGGGCACGCGCGGGCGGCGACGGCGGACGCCGTGGCCGACCCCGCTCGCCCCGGGCCGGGGGCAGGCTGTCGAACAGGGCAGACCCGGGCGGTGCCCCCGGTGTCAGTGGGTGATCGTAGCGTGTGCGCGTGACCCAACTCATGCAGGGCTACTCCTACTTACGCCCCTCCGCCGTGCGCGATTCCACGGCCGGGCGGGCTCTCGCGCTGGATACCTCCGGCGGCGCCACCCCGGCCGGTGAGGCGGCCAACCCCCATTTCTTCAGCGGGTTCCTGACCGCGCCGGCCGCCGCCTCGACGGCGCTGCTCGCGGTCGCCGACGTGGCGGCCGCTCGCTACTACCGGCCGAACCACTGGCCGAGCGCCAGAGCCTCGCTGGACCCGGTGGTGACGGCCGACGGCGACCGGCTGCGGTGTGAGTCCTTCTCCGGCTGCTGCGGTGTGTACGCCCGGCTCGATGTCCTCGCGCCCGGCCTCGACGGCGACGATGTCGGGCACGGCACCACGAACGTGGACGTCAACCCGCCGCTGCGGCGGGCGCTGGCCGGGCTCGGCGGGCTCGACCCGCTCCATCTGACCGTCGGACCGGAGGAGTTGCCGGTCCGCACCTTCGACGGTGAGTTCGTGGAAGCAGGTCCCGCCGCCGGAGCGCTGGCTGCGCGGCTTCGCCGAGGCCCAGGTGCTCGCGGCGGGCTTCGCCCTTCGGGCCGAGGTGCCCGCCGCGGAGGCGGCCGCCATGCTGAGGGCGCTGCCCCCGCCACCCGCCGCTCCGAGGCCCGCACGACACGCTGGGTGGTCCCCGCGGGCCACACCCTGCGTCCCACGTCCAGGCCGGCACCGGATGCCGTGTGCCTGCCCGGGCCGGAGCGGCTGCTGACCGTGCGGACGGTACTGCGGCACGCGAAGATCCCCGCGGTCACGGCCGTCGCGGCGGGCTCCGCATCGGGCCAGGTGGTGAAGAACGCGAGACTGCTGCGCGACGTCCTGGGCTGAGCGGCCCAAGCCCTCGTCGCGGCCCTCCGCCTTGCCCGGCTTGACCTTGACACCGTGACAAGGACTTCACTGCCTCGAGGAGGTGGTCCCCATGACGGCGCCGAGCGAGGACACGAACACGATACGAGTTCTCCGGGGGCTGGAGAACAGCAGCTCATCGGTCCGGCTGCAAGCAGCGCTGGCGGTCGGCACGACCCCGGATCCGGCGTTCATCGGCAAGCTCATGGAGCGATGCGCGATCGAACCGGAGTTCCACGTACGCGAAATGCTGACGTGGGCACTCACCCGCCACGCGGCATCAATGACCCTCCCGGCGCTGCTCGACGAAGTCCGCTCGGAGGGTGCGCAGGCACGGAGCCAGGCGTTGCACACGCTGTCCAAGATCGGGGATCGGCGGGCGTGGCCCGCGATCACACCGGCGCTGTTGGCCGACGCCGACGACGAGGTGGCCCGGAGCGCCTGGCGGGCAGCGGTCGTGCTCGTGCCCGAGGGCGGGGAGCACGAGTTGGCCGTAGTGTTGGCGACACAGCTCGGGCGCGACGGACATGAGACGCAGCTGAGCCTCAGCCGGGCGCTGATCGCGCTCGGGGAGGCGATGTTGCCGGCACTGGGCGCCGCGACGAAGGATCCCGATCCTCGTGTGCGCACGCACGCACTCGCCACGGAACGGCTGTGGCGCGACCCGGATGCCGGATTCGAGTTCGCGATCGAGGAGGCGAAGCGCGTCGTAGCCCTCGGCGGGAGCGGCCGGGAGGGGCGGTAGGCAGTGTTGATCGGTGATGTCGCGCGACGGTCCGGGGTCAGCGCCCGCATGCTCAGGCATTACGAATCGCTCGGCCTGGTGCGGCCGACGGGCCGTACCGACTCGGGCTATCGGGAGTACTCCAGCGAGGACATCCGGCGAATCTTCCACATCGAGAGCCTGCGGACATTGGGGCTGTCGCTGCGCGACGTCAGGCGCGCGCTCGATGACCCCGGCTTCGCGCCCGCGGAACTCGTCGACGACCTCATCCGCCAGACGCGAGACCGCGTCGCGGCGGAGACGGAGCTGCTCACGCGACTCCGTCGGATCGGTGCCGCGCAACCCGCGGGCTGGGAGGAGGTCCTCCAGACCGTCGCGCTCCTCCAGGCGTTGGGGTCGAAGAGCGCGGGAACGCGGCAGCGCGCGGCCCTGTCCGCGGTGGAGGAGATTCCCGTGCCGGTGGAAGCCCTGGCCGAAGCCGTACTGAGCGAGTCCGACCCGAACGTCGCCGGGGCCCTTCGCTGGGCTCTGGCACGATCGGGCGAGGACGCGCTGGCACTGCTGGGGGAGGGCCTCGGCTCATCTGCGGCCGAGGTGCGGAAACGTGCCGTCCAGTCCATCGCCGAGATTCCGCATGATGAGGCGACCGCACTGCTGCGGGACGCCCTCACGCACTCCGACATCGCTGTCCGCAGGTACGCGGCTCTGGCGCTCGGGGCACGTGGCGTGGCCGAAGCGGTCCCGACGCTCATCGACATGATCGTCGAGGAGCGGAACGACGCCGACGCGGCCGACGCACTGAGCGCGCTGGCGAGCGATCCCGAGTTGGCGGACCAGATCGCCACCGGGCTCCTCGACCGCCTCTCCCGAGGCACCATGGGAGCCCCCGCACGTCGACGGCTGGCACAGGCGCTCGCGGACATCCCGGGGATCCGGACGTCACGTGCCCTCGCGGAGCTGTCACATGATGAAGACCGTGCCGTTGCGCTCACCGCGACATACATTCTCAAGCTGCGCGGCGCACGAGAGTGAATCTCTCCTGGGCCCCCGGGCCCCCGGGCCGCCCGGCTGGCACGGAGCCTGGCGTCGAGCAACAGGAGCGTGCCGGCCGGCGGCCTTGCCCAGCAGTGTGACGCATGGCGGCATCCTGCCGTGGACGAGGCGAGGCCGGGAGAAGCGGTCTATCGGGATGCGCCGTCGGGGTAGGCGGCGGTCGCGCGGATTTCGACGAGGAGTCCCGGGCTGGCGAGGCCGCTGACCCCGATGATCGTCCAGGTCGGGTAGGGGGCTTTGACGAGGCGCCGTTTGGCCTCGACGAAGCCGGGCAGGTGCTGGCGGATGTCGACGTGGTAGCTGGTGACGTCGACGAGGGCGGACAGGTCGAGGTTCTCCAGTCGAAGGATCTCTTCGATCTTCCGGATGGCGATCTCGGTCTGTTCCTCGATGGTGTCCGGGATGGTTCCGTCGGCGCGGCGGCCGATGGTTCCGGCGATGAACAGGAGGCCGTGGGCGCGGACCGCGGCGGAGTAGCCGAAGCTTGCGAAGGCGCTGGTGGTTTGCCCGAAGACGGCGTTGTCCTCGGGGACCTCGATGGGGTGGACGGTCATTGCGGTGCTTCCTTTTCCTTGTCGAGGGGGTGGTTGAGCCCGTGGGGTCAGTCAGTTGCCCCAGCGGGACGAACGGCAGGCGTGCTCCAGCCGGGTCCGGCCGAAGGTCTCGCGTTCGCGGAGGAATTCGCCGGGGATGGCGTACCGGGGTGCGTTCGTCGGATTCTTCGCGGCCTGTGCGACGATCGCGTCGGTGAGCGAGCGGACCATGTCCAGCCGTGGATAGGCGGTGTGTACGGCGTCGGCCTGCTCAGCGGTGACGGCGTCGACGTGGTCGGCGCCCAGTGGGCCGCCGAAGTCGAGGGCGACCCCTGCGCGGACGAGCACACACAGCGTGCCGCGGCGTTCCGCGATCCCCGGCGAGGTGTGCAGGGCGATGGCCTGCCAGACCTGGTCGGCGTCGGCCGCGGACACTCCGCGGTCGATGAGGAATGCCGCGGCCCGGTCGGCGCCTTCGACCTCGAACCGCTGGCTGTGCGGGCCGTCCGATGCCACGCCGAGGTCGTGCATCGCGCACGCGGCGAACAACAGGTCGTCGTGGTAGTCGTGGCCGACGGCGAGGCCGAGGCGGCCGGCCGCCAGCCGGGCGAACAGGTAGCTGCGGATGCTGTGGTTGAACACGGACGGCGTTTCCACCGGCCGGATGAGATCCATGACGGCGTCGGCAAGCGGTGTGCCGGGCAGCGTGATCAGGTCGGCGGTCGCCTCGCGGGTAGGTCCGGTCATGTCCTCAGCCTGGCCGCGACCGCCCTGACCTGGCGAGAGGCAAAATTTCCTCGCTTCGATAGAATCTTGCCATGGCAGTGCATCGAGTCGCGGTCCTGGCGCTGGACGGGGTCACCCCGCTCGACCTGGCGATCCCGACGCAGATCTTCACCACCCGGCCGGAAACCCCCTACGAGATGACCCTGTGCGCGCTGGACGCGAAGGTGGCCACCACGGCGGGCTTCGCCCTGGTCGCCGACGGGGACCTGGAACAGGTGCGCGCCGCCGACACCGTGATCGTGCCGGGGTACGAACCGCTTCTGCGGCCGCCGGAGACCGTGCTCGGCGTGCTGGCCGAGGCCCGCGACCGAGACCGGCGGGTGGTGTCGATCTGCACGGGCGCCTTCGCACTGGCCGCGGCGGGTGTGCTGGACGGGCTGCACGCCACGACCCACTGGAAGCACATCGACGAGCTCGAGCGGGACTTCCCGGCCGTCACGGTCGACCGCGACGTGCTCTACGTCGACGAGGGCGATGTGCTCACCTCGGCCGGGGCGTGCTGCGGCATCGACCTGTGTCTGCACCTCGTGCGCCGCGACCTGGGGGCGGTGGTGGCCAACGAGCTCGCCCGCGGTCTGGTGGCCGCCCCACACCGGGACGGTGGGCAGGCCCAGTACGTGCCGGCTCCCGTCGCGGTGGCGGGTGAGGCGTCGCTGTCCGGTACCCGGGAATGGGCCCTGCACCGGCTCGGCGAGCCGCTCACACTCCGCGTGCTTGCCCGGCACGCGGGGCTCTCGCAGCGCACCTTCATGCGCCGGTTCACCGAGGAGACGGGCACGACCCCGTTGCAGTGGTTGCTCAACGCCCGCCTCGGCAAGGCGCGGGAACTGCTGGAAACCACGGACCACTCGGTGGAACGGGTGGCGCGGGACTGCGGACTGGGCACGCCGGCCAACCTGCGGCTGCACTTCCGGCGCGCACTGGGCACCACCCCCACCGCCTACCGCCGCACCTTCACGCACTGACCTTCTGGTGAAGGTGAAGGGGTGACCTATCCGCCAGGAGCCGCCCTACGCCGTAGCGGCTCCGGCGGCATCTCCCGCCGTGCCCTGCCAACTGGCCGCGCTACGGCGGGTCGCAAGGGCCGCCAGGAAGGATCGCCTCCAATGAAAGCCTTTGTGCGCGCTGCCGTCCGGATGATGAGGTGGCACGGTGATCAACCACGATGGGGCAGCGGCTGTCCGACCGTTGACACTGGCTTGGGTGAGTCGGCACCTGGGGGTCGGCGAACAGGTCGTCGGCGCCGAGGCGTTGCACGGCGGCATCACCGCCGAAATGCGGAGGCTTTCCATCGGCACGCGGGACGGAGGCATCCGCCACCTGGTGCTGCGGACCTTCGTCGATGAGGAGCATGCCGAGGACTGGCTGAACCGCGAGGCCGGCGCCTTGACCCTGCTCGCGGGGACCGGCGTGGCGGCTCCTGGGCTGGTCGCGGTTGATGCGACCGCCGCGCATTGTGAGTATCCCTCGCTCCTGATGACACATCTGGCGGGCCGGACGGTCCTCGACAATGAGGGATTGGAGACGCGCGTTCCGCTGCTGGCCCGCCAACTCGTGGCGATCCACGCGTTGCGACCCGCCGTGCGGCCCCGGGAGTATGTGGCGTGGACGACCGCCGACACCGTCGTCGTTCCGAAGGGCGCCGACGCGGCGGTATGGGCCGCGGCGATCGACGTGATCCGCAGGCCCGCGCCGCCCTACGAGGGGCGGTTCCTGCACCGGGACTTCCAACCCGGCAATGTGCTGTTCGACGTCCTGCCCTCAAGGTCAGCCGGTGCCCGGATCACCGGCGTCGTCGACTGGGCGGCTGCCTCCTGGGGCCCGGCGGATCTCGATGTGGCGCACTGCTCCGCCAATCTCGCTCTGCTGCACGGCCCGGCGTGGGGTCTGCGGTTCGCCGAGGCGTATGCGGAGGTCGGCGGGGTGCTGGCCGCAGCCGCGAGCGAGCGGCTGTACTGGCGGGTGCGGGACGGGCTGGCGATCTCAGAAGACGTGGAGTTGCTGTCGCAGTCATGGCGGGAGGCGGGGAGGACAGAGCTGACGACGCGAGCCGTGGAGGAGCGGCTGGATGCCTATGTCACCGCCCTGATGGACGAGCTGGGCTGAACCAAGGCGTCCGGGACGCGGCCCCGGACTCATCGTTCACCCTCGCCCAAGTGGGGACCGCGCAGTTCACGGTCGACACTTGGGTGGTCGGGGCACCGCGTACGCAGGGAGCACACGGTCCCGTCCCACCGATTCCCCGGGGCGGGACCGCAATGGCCGGTAAGGGCTGGGCAGCGGCGGAGCCGTAGGAGGGGCAATAGGAGGGGCAGACTGGCCCGTGTGAAACGACTATTGGTGGATGTGGACAGCGTAACCACGCGACTGGTTCGTCGATTCGGTCCGCAGGTTGCCGAATGGTGCGCTGACACGCCGAACCTGATTGCGCGGTTGACGTCCCGCTGGGACCTTTCCCTCGGTGAATCCCTCCCGGATGGTGCCTCGTCGGTCGCGCTGCGGTGCCAATGGCCCGATGGCACGCCCGCGGTGCTGAAGCTCAGTCCGGATCGGGCCCTTTTGGCCGAGCAGGCCGGAATGTTGGGGTGGTTCGCTGCCTCGGGTCGGGTGCCCGCTGTGCTGGCCGTCGACGAGGACGCTGGCGCAATGGTGTTGGAAGAGGTCGTGCCCGGAACGCCGGCGGACGACATGCCCGCTGCTTCGCTTCCCGGGCAGTGGTCGGATCTGCTCGCCGCGTTGCACGGGGTCGCTCCGCCTCCGCGGCCGCCGCGTGTGCTGCGTGGCCGGTGCGAGGAGGCCTTCGCTCGTGTCGGCAGGCGGCTGTCCGAGCCCGCGATCGGTGCACGTATCGATGTCACTACGTGGAGCAGGGCCATGCAGCGGTGTGAGCGGCTGCTGGACACGGAAGCGGCAACCGTGTTGCTCCACGGTGACCTGCATCTGGGCAATGTGCTCGACGGTGGCGCGGAGCGCGGTCTGATGGCCATCGATCCGAAGGCATGCGTGGGTGATCCGTGCTTCGACGCGGTGGACTACGTCGTGGCAGGCGCCGGGCTGGAGGGCGTCGAGACCCGCTGCGCGCGCGTGGCGGCGGCGTGCGGGCTCGATGGCGACCGGCTCCACGCCTGGAGCCAGGTGATCGCCCCGTTCGCGGCCATCGCCCACCTCGGTAACGGTGGTGAGGAGCCGGTGATCGATGAACTGCTCGCGTTGAGCCGGTGAGAACACCTGACAGCAGGCCGGCACGGCCCCGTGATCACGCCCCCCAACATTGCGAATGATCGCTCCGTAGCGAGTCGATAGCGCGTCGGTCCGTCAGGAGGCACCAGCAGGGCACCGTACGGAGGCACAACTCGGCCGCGATCTGGGCCCGCATCGACGCGGGCAAGACCCACCAGGGGGTGACGCCTTTCCGGGCCGGACGTCTGGCGGCGGCCGCGGTGTCGGCGCGGCTGATGCGGGCGGCCTCGGCGGCGGAACGGCCCGGGTCGTCGACCCGGGCCGTCTTGTTGTTCAGGTTCCTGAGGTCTCATCCCTCGCGGGTCTCCTGAGGTTCCCCTCAGAACCCCTCAGGGACGGATCCGTCCTGGTCGATAACGTTGTCGCCGGGGCCGCCGTCGATGTCGTCCTGGCCGGGGCCGCCGAAGAGGTAGTCGTTGCCCGGTCCGCCCTTGATGGTGTCGTCGCCCTCTTGGCCGTCGATCGTGTCATCGTTGCCGGCGCCGTCGAGGTGGTCGTCGCCGGGGCCGCCGTAGATCTCGTTGGCCACGTCATCGCCGGTGACGATGTCGTCGCCGTCCCCGGCCCACACCGCGAACGAGTCGGTGATGGTGTCGTTGCCGGCGTTGCCGTTCGCGTTGGTGGCGTGGCTGATGGTGTCGTCGCCGTCGCCGCCCACCGCGATGGAGGCGCCGGTGATGTGGTCATTGCCGGTCCCGCCGTCGACGTTCACATCGCCGCCGGAGACCTTGGCGCTGTCGTTGCCGTCGCCGAGTTCGACGTTGCCCTGGTCGCCACCGTGGTCCGGGTCGGGGACGGGCACGGTGCAGGTCACATACGTCAGGTCGGTTGCGGTGGGGTGGGCGCAGTCGGTGCCGGCGGTGATCTCGACAACGTCGTCGACGCCGTAGGTCAGCGTGGTGTCGGTCTCGCTGACCCGCTTGATGGTGAGCTTGTTGGTCTGGCCGTCGGCCGCCGTGTAGGCCATCGCTCCGCCGGTGACGGTCACGCTGGCCGGCGATGCGGCCGACGACACCGGCGACGACGCCGCGGGCGAGGTGGCGGCCTGGGCGTTCCAGGCGAAGAGTCCGGTGCTGGCCGCGGCGGCCAGTAAGGCGGCGACGCCGACCGGGCGGACGCGGCGGGAACGCGGGCCAAGGGTGGACACGAAAGACCTCCGTGGGGGAGTGGAACTGATTGCCGATCACCCGTTTCGACGAGGAAGATCCGCGCGGGGTTGTGCCACTCCCATGCCCTGTCACCGATCTTTTCGAAGTCCCATTTCGCGTTCAGCTCTACGACACCGGGAATCTTCTCCGCGTTGTCGGAACGTGCGTTCTACGAGCGGCGGGAACTCCGGTGAGTCCCGGCAACGGGCGGCGAAGGCCGGGCATAGTTTGAGGTGTCCACGACCTGGGAGGGGGCCCGATGAGGCGTACGGAAGCGGCCAAGCAGTTGGGGAGGTTCGTGCGGGAGCACCGTACGGACGGCGCGCGACGCCTGCGGCAGGCTGGTGTCTGGCTGCTGGTGGGCGCTGTTGGCACGGCCTTCGGGGTGCCGGTGGCGATCGCGTCGGTGGGCACCACTGACGGGGCACCGGGGCTGGCGGGATTGCTGCTGGGGGTCGGCCTGGTGGGGTGGGGTCTGGGGATCTGGCGCCTGGTGCAGGCGTTCCGTACCCGGGAGCAGTGCTTCGACATTCATGAACGGGGGTTCACCCACCGGGTGGCCGGCACCGCGACCGTGATCCCCTGGGGGGACGTCGCACAGGTGAGTACCTCTGGCGGTGACGGCCGACCGCTCGCCGACGCCCGGGGCATGGGCTCTACGTGCGAGATCCGGCTGCACAGCGGACGCCGGATCCGCGTCGACGCCTTCACCGAGGACATCCGGGGCCTGGCGGTGGTCGTCCATCGTGCGGTTCACCTCGGGCAGTTCCCCCAGGGCCGGGGACGCTGACCGGCCTTGCTTGATCGACGGGGTGCGGGTCGTCCCCTTTCAGGACATGACGCCGGGCACCTTCCATCGCCTCGCTGTGACCAAGGTCCGCCCGGGGCTGGGGGAGAGCGGGCGCTTCGGCTGGGGAGCGCCCGCTGTGCGGTCGTATCAGCACGTGTTGTCGGCGCGCCACGTGACCTTGTGCACGGTCGTCGGGTTGTAGAAGAACTGCCTGCTGAACTTGTCCCTCGTGACACACACCGTGCCGTCCACCGGGACGGTCCCGTTGTTCATGTAAGTGGTGTATTCCACGTCGATGGCGCGGGACCCGGTGTTCTGGAACACGAGCCCGTCGATGTGTCCTGACCAGTCATCACTGGTCACCAGGACCGGGGTTTCGACGGGTGTGGGGTAGGAGGCGAAGGTGGGCCACAGGCAGAAGTTGCCGTCCGGACAGGCACTGCTGCCGGCCGCCGACGCGCTGGGCGCGGTGGCGGCGATGCCTGCGAAGGCGGCGGATAAGACCGCGAGAGCGAGCGAGCGCTTGCGCATGATGCTTGCCTTTCGTCGCTGTATCAGGTCGTTGCTGGAGTCACGGAGAGGGGCTGACCGTCCTTGACGATCGCGCCGGCGAGTAGCACGGGGTCGCGCGGCGGGTGTCGTGGGGAAGGCCATGAACCCAGAAACGACGGTGACCCTATAGAGGCGCTCAGCCGCTGGTCCAGGGACATTTACGCCATGATCAGCCAGCAGGCGATGGCCGTGGCGGCAGCGGAAAGGAGAGGTGCTGGTGGATCATTTGCCAGTGGCCGCCGCGCCGCTGGAACACCCGAGTGCCCCGCGACCAGGTGTCCTCGGTGGTCCCGTCGCCCGTCTCGCTGGTCATGTGGTTCAGGCCCCAGACAACCGCCAGGTCGTCGCGGATCAGCACCTCCATCTCGGGAACGTCCCAGGTCACCTCGCCGGGCGCGGAGTCCAGGCCCGCGCGGCACACCTCGCGCACCTGGTCCCGGCCGAGGTACTGCAACGGCGTGTCGTGCTCGTAGGAGACGACGTCCTCGGCGATGTGGGCCATCAGCCCGTCCAGATCCTTTGCGGCGGTACGGTCGAACCAGTGCTGGTGCACCGCACGCACCTCGCGTTCGGCCTGAGCCTGTTCGTCCGGCCCATGGAGGTCGGGGAAGGAGTGGTGCTCGTGTGCCACCACCCAGACTCCCTCCTCCTTGCGCAGACCCAACGTGAGCCGCAGCCGGACCTCGGGCCGCTCGGCAAGCTCCTCCTCGGTGCCGCAGCGCAGCAGCGCGAAGGCGAAGGCGACGTCCTCGCCCGCCGTGACCTCGAGCTCCTCGATCTCGAAGCAGGCGCCCTGCGCCTGCCAGACGAAGAACGGCTGCCAGACCTCCCGATACGCGGCCAGGCCCCGCACGCCCTCGTACGGTGGTGGCACATCGAACATCACGATGTCGTCGGCGTGGCCGGCCGTGACCTCGGTGAGGTCGCCTCGGTGCACCGCCGCCGCCCATCCCTCGATCAGGGCACGGATCTGCTCAGAGTCGTCGGACATACCGATCCCGGTTCCTTTCCCTGCGACTGCCGCGCCGGAACGCGAGGGGCCGAGCCCGCGCTCGCCTCCGTACCTGTCGACCGGGGCCGGAGAGGAAACTCATCGCGAGCGCCCCGTCTCAGGAGGCGAAGAGATCGGTGACGGATGCTCGACCCGACCGAGGCTGTGCCGGGATGGGCCGCCTCGCGCATCTGCGGTCAACCAGGGACCGGCCGCGCGAGTTCGCCGCCGGCCTCTCTCGATGACGACACGGCCCGGGCGATGATCGCATGACCACGGAGCTGTGCGGTGTCGACCGCGCGCGTCAGGCCCTGGTCGCCGCCGCCCGCGAGCAGGCGAAGGAGGGCGCCACCGCAGGGAGAGGCCGAAGCGGCGTACCGGTCAGGTCGTACCGTGGGACGGCCGCGAGCCGCTCGGACTTGGCACCTCGATCGGCCCCGATGAGGACCGAGCGCGGCATGGTCGCCCCGGCAACCGGCGGCGGGCGTCCTCGCGCAGTGGACGACATCCCCGCCGGCGTGGAGAGTACAGCGCCGCGCCGCCGACCAGGTACATGAACCAGCCGCCGTAGCCGATCCGGTCGAGTGACTCGGCGGCGGCCGACGTCCCGGCCGGCTTCGGGGCGCCGCTGGCGACAGCGAAGAACAAACAGAGCGAGGGCGATCTGGGTGACCGCGGGGCGGAGCAGCGCCGCCGCGCCCACCGGCACGCTCGACACCTGTGCCTGATGCGACTCGGCTCCGAGCGCGCCGGCGTGTCCGGCGCGCCGGGAGCCGGGGGAGCTGACGCCGGGCGCCAGACGATGGCCTCCCCCTCAGCGAACCGTCGTGAGGGCCAGGATCGCCATGTCGTCATGTCGCCGGCCACCGGCCCAGTCGGTGACATCGGCAACGAGCGTGTTCACCACCTCCGACGCTGTGCGGAAGTCCCGGTCGGCCAGTCTTGTACGGGGTTCGTAGAAGGCCCCGTGCCGGTCGCGTGCCTCGGTGACACCGTCGGTCACCAGCAGCAGGTAGTCCCCCTGGTGGAAGGGGAAGGTGTCACAGCCGGACATGCCGACGCCTTCCGGCATCCCCAGGCCCAGGGGAAGCCCCGGAGCCGATGGCTCCAGCGACGTCACCCGGCCCCCGCGGATCAGATACGGCGGCGGATGACCGCGGTGGTGCAACCGCACCCGCCCCTCCGCTTCGCTGACCTCGACCAGTACGGCGGTGGCGAACTGCTCCAGTGCGTCCGGCTGGTCGCCGACGTCCGCCGAGAACCGGGCCAGGGCCCGCTCCAAGTACTCGGCGAGCTCCGGCAACGTCGCCGCCTGCTCCGCCGCCTCACGGAAGGCGCTGGTCGCCACGGCCATGGTGGACACGGCGGGCAGCCCCTTGCCCCGTACGTCCCCGATCAGCGCCCGCACCCCGGACGGCGAACTGCGCACCGCGTAGAAGTCCCCGCCGATCAGCGCTTCCGCGTGCGCACACTCGTAGCGGGTGGCCACCGACACCGCCCCCACCCGCGCGGGCGGCGGTGGCAGGACCGCCCGCTGCGCCACCTCGGCCACGGCTCGCACCGCCGCGAAGCGCTGCCCCTGACGCTGGACCACCCACTTCAGCCACAGCGCGATCGCGCTGATCACCGCCACGTCCAGCAGGTTCACCACGAGCGCCGTCAGCGGGCGGTTCACCAGCACATCCACACACACCGCCAGCACACACGCGGCGGCCGCCGTGAGGACCGCACCCCGGAACGTCAGCACCATGCAGGCCGCGAGCGGACCGGCGGACAGCAGCGGCAACCCGGCGTACGGCACCGGCCCGAAGACGTCCAACACCACACCGCCGATCAGCAGCAGCACCGGGACCATGACCAGCAGCCCGGCCCAGCCGCCACGCACCTCCACCGACCCGCCCACCACGCCCCGGCGCGCACCGGCTCCTCGGCCACCGGCCCTCACCTCGTCCGCCATCCGCTCTCTCCCGCTCCGTGTCCGGCCTGCGGCGGTGAGAGAGTGCTCTCCCGCCCATACCGCCATACCCGACGGCACGGACGGAGTGCGGCCCCACGCCGCATCACCCCCGATCGGTGGCGGGCGGAGGCGATCGACCTGCTGAAGCAGTGACCTGGACCATCATGTAGCTCGCTCGGGACCGGGGGAAACCGGGGACCGGGGGACTGGGGGAAACCGGGGGACCGGCGGGGCCGGGGGCGACCTCGGCGGTACGGAAGGGGCCGGCCGTCGCATTGGCCGCACGATGACCTGCCTTGCCGCGCAGGGGCGGGGGAGAAGCGTTACGCGTCCGGCGAAGCGGCCGATCAGGACACGGGCGACGGCGGGGGCCAGGAGAGACTCGCCCCGGGCCCGGGCGACGGTGCGCACCGCGCTGATCAGATCGGGCGGGTGGGGCGTCCTTCAGTTCATCCGCGCTCAGGATCGCCGCCCGGCCGCCCACAGCCGCCCACGGCCGCCCCCGGCATTCCCGCGCAGCGCGCACTACGCGCACCACCTGGCGAGCCGCCGCACGGACACCCGGACGCGCGCGCCTGCCCGATCCCGATCGGAGCAGCGCTCCTGGTCCTGGGGCCAGGAGCCGGAGGGCTGGCCCCGCGAGCTGCCCGAAGAAGTCGACGCGCTGTCGGCCGACTTATCCCTGCCTGGCGAGGTCTCGGGGTATTCATCGCGGCGATCGACGGCCCTCCTGCAACTAGGGAGACGCGCCCGGCCCCCGTCAGCCGCGCTTCGCCGACGTCCCGGCCCGCAAGCCGTCGACGAGCAGGTCGAGCATCCGCCCGGCCTGCTCGCGGTCGTCGGTCGCGAGGAAGATTCCCACCAGGGTGCTGACGACGTCGTCGGGGCGTACATCTGCCCGGAGCGTGCCCTCCCGCGCCCCGGCGGCGATCAGCGCGCCGACCGCGCCGTTGATGTTCGCTCGCGCGCGGGCGGAGGCAACCGTGCCCTCGGCGGTGATCGCCTTGAGCGTTTCGGCCATGCCGCGCTTGGTGGCGATGAAGTCGGCGTAGTGGTCCATCCACGTGCGCAGTGCGGTGATGGGCTCGTGCTCGGCGAGCAGCGGCTCCACACGGGCGCACAGCTGCGTGCGCTCGGCGCGGTAGACCGCCTCGATCAGCGCCTCGCGGGTCGGGAAGTGCCGGTAGAGCGTGCCGATTCCGACGCCGGCCTCGCGGGCGACGGCCTCCAGGGTCGGCGTCCGTCCGGCGGTGAAGGCGGCGCGGGCCACTTCGAGGAGGCGGTCCCGATTGCGCCGGGCGTCGGCCCGCAGGCGTGGTTCACGATCGACAGCGGCCATGAAGCGGAGGCACCTCCGATTGTGCTACGTTGCGGCTACGTTGCGGAGGACCCTCCGCTTAGCTGTGAGCCTACCGTTCCACGGGAGTCCCACCATGACCACCACCCGCACCACTTCGGGCGCACGCCCACACCCCGGCGGGCTCACGTCCCTCGCCGGGCGTCCCGTCGCCCGCATCGGCTACGGCGCGATGCAGCTCGAGCACGGTGACGACGAGCCCGCCCTCGCCCTGCTGCGCCGGGCCGTCGAGCTGGGCGTCGACCACATCGACACCGCCGAGTTCTACGGCGCGGGCCGCGTCAACGCGCGCATCCGAGCCGCCCTGCATCCCTACCCCGAGCACCTGGTGCTGGCCGGCAAGGTCGGTGCCACCAGCGACCCGGGCGGCCAGTACGGGCTGCGTCCGGCGCAAAAGCCCGCCGAACTGCGCTCCGAACTGGAGGCCAACCTGCGCACGCTGGGCGCCGAGCGCCTCGACGTGGTCAACATCTACCCGATGTACCGGACGCAGGGCATCCCCGCCGACCAGCGGGTCGACTTCGACGACCAGCTCGCCGAGCTGCTCGCCCTGCGCGACGCCGGGCTGCTCGGCGGAATCGGCCTCAGCCACGTCGACGCCGACCAGCTACGGCACGCCCTGCCGGCCGGCGTCGTCTGCGTGCAGAACGCCTACAGCCTCGTGGACCGTTCGTCCGAGCCCGTACTCGACCTCTGCCGCGAACACGGCATCGCCTGGGTGCCGTACTTCCCGCTCGGGTCGGGGTTCCCGGAGCTGCCGAAGGTCGCCGACCGGCCTGCCGTACGGGAGGCGGCGACCCGGCTGGGCGCAACCCCGTCCCAGGTCGGGCTGGCATGGGTGCTCACCCGGGGGCCGCGGACGCTTCTCATCCCCGGCACCCGCAGCATCGACCACCTCGAGGAGAACCTCGCGGCCGGCGACGTCGTGCTCGACGAGGAGGCGCTGGCCACGCTGGAGGGATAGCCCGCGCCTCCAGCGCTCCTCGACGGCATCGGCCGCGGCGGCACCCCGGTCAGAAGTCGGTTCGTGGCCCCGCGAACGCGCGTGATCAAGAACGCCGCCGATCAGGTCCGACCCAGCCCGCGACGTTCGGGATCAACGGCCGCGTTTGCGTTCTTTGCGCTTCGCGCGGGCGATGGCGTACTTGCGCTCGGACTCGGCTTGCTTTCGCTGCCTGGTCTCCTCGGCGCTATGTGATTTGCGCTGTTCCAGTTCCCGTCGGAGCGCTTCCTGCGAGGCGGTGCTGCGTGACCCCTGGGCGATCCGGGCCGCCTCCTTGGCGGCGAGCCTCATGGCACGTTTGGGGTTCGGGCGTGCCGCACGCCGGGTTTCCGCCGGGACCGGCGGATTGGCGTGCGCGCGCTCCAGCAGCGCCGTGCCGTGACGCAGGAGGAACTGGTACAGCTCAGCGTCGGTCGGTTCGCTGCCGAACACATGCCGGGTCGCACGCACCTGATCCGCCTCGGCGATTTCGAGGATGCCGACCCAGAACGGAGCATCAAAACATACGGTGAACGTCACGGAAGTACACATGACCTCTCCAGGACATACCAGCCGCCGGCCTGACGAGGCCGGATTCCGGCGCACCGGACATCCCTGGAGAGGGCGGATACAGACTGCTGTCGCTACAGCAGCGCCCGGGCTACCAACCGGGCCGCGATTCTGTGCGCCCGATCACGCTACTACAGCATGTGGATACCTGTCCCTCGCCTGCGCCTCGGACGAGCCTGCTCAGCATGAGGCGCACCCAACTGTCGGCTCGTCAGGCACGCTGCGCGAGCGGAGGCGGACGAAGCGGAATGCGGCAGCTGCGGTTCCTCGCGATGGGCACTGTGAGCTGTACGGCTGCATGGTGGCGGTCGCCCACATGGACGCCGCCGACCACGGCATCAACGCACCGTATGGCGGGTTGACCGACCTCGTGAGGGAGCTCACCGGTGGCAAGGCCACTGAGTTCGGCGCGACAGACCGCTTCCGCTCCTGGCACATCCGAGATTTCCCCGCCAATCCGGAGATCGTGTACGAACGAACTCGAGGTCCGGCAAACGCGGCAGGGTGTCCGTCATACCCAGCGGCTAGGGTCCCGGTCATGGACCCCGGTGTCCTGTGGACGCCTGGGTCCGCACCGGCCCCGGTCCGCTGTTGACGAGCAGGGCCGCGCCGGCCTCCGCCGGGCGGTGGAGGCTGGCGAGCCGGTCGACGAGATCTTCGACGCCTTCATCCTCCCGCTGGTCGAAAGGGCCTTCCGCGACGGACTCGTCGTGCACTCTCCGGCGGAGCCGGTGTGCAGCACGTCATCGGTGATGACCGGCGGCCGGCCGCCATGCTTGCCACTGCGGGCCGCGGTGTCGAGGCCTTCGAGCTTCGCCTGGGGGATGTTTCCCGGCATGGCCTGCGACCAGATGGTGTCGGCCGGGTCGTCCTTGCCGACGGCCACTTCGGCATCGTCACCCGCTTGGAGAGAACCCCCGTGATGATCTAACGGTTGGTCAACTTCACCCTCTCCTGGTCGTGGGAGCACGCCGCAGACGTCCTGGCGGGCTGGCAGGGCTGGGCCACCGAAGGGACCGCTCCCTCGACGGCCTCGTGGCCCGACGCCGCCCGACGTGCGGGCCACGGTCGGTCCGTACGGCGAGTTCGGCTGGACGGCGCCCGACGAGGAGGTCTTCCGCTACCGCGTGGCGGCGTAGCCGGGTCGCTCTGACAGAGCCGCCCGTCGAGACAGGCCCTCGCCCGGACACTGGGGCTCAGTGAGACCGTTTTCATCGACGATGCACATCGCGGGGCCGTTGACATCTACACACCTGGGACGCGGCTCCATGGGGCGGGCACTCGGCGCGCCGATCAGTGTGTCCGCCGGCTTCTGCACCAGAGCGGCGGCATCCGCCAGGCCCCCGCATCATCCGCCAGGCCCCGCACCAGCGGTCGAAGCGGCATCTGACTGGCGGCGACCGCGAGGAGATATATATCCCGCGGTATCGCGGGTCGACGGTCATGGAATTGGCGGCGCCCCCCCCCACCCAAGAGAGGGGGGGGGAAGGGAGGTCCCAGGGGGGAGAGGGGGGAAGGGAAGGGAATTCCCCCCCCCCCCCCCCCCGCCAAGTGGGTTCGGCATCAGGGAATTCCCCACTCTCGCGGTCACGTTTCCCCATGGGGATGACGGTCGCGCCGGGCGACGTACCAGCTCCCCCGTCACCCATCTGCTGGCGGCTTCAGGGACAGGGCATGCTCATGTAGAGAGCGTGTTCGCCCGATGAGGGCGTGCCGTCGTAGAGCGACGTGTCCAGTCCGCAGAAGGTGAATCCCATCCGCTGGTAGGCGTGGATCGCCGGGGCGTTGACGTTGGTGACTTCCAGCCAAATGTGCCCGGCACCGCGCTCACGGGCGAACTCGACAGCGTGTCCCACTAGGGCACGGCCAATGCCCTGACCACGATGGGCCGGGGCGACCTCGATGTCCTCGATGACCAGCCGCCGGTTCCACGGAACGTAGGAGACAGCAGCGAAGCCCGCCAGACGGTCAGGGCCGACGGCGACGAAAGTACGGCTGTTCGGATCCTCTTCGGGTGCAGGGTCGCCGTCGGCGTCTTTTGCTGGGAACACTTTGTGGATGGGCGGGTCCGCCGGGATCTCCTGGAAGGCGAACCCGTCATCGGTGATGGCTACGCGGAAGATGCTGCGGGTAGTGAAGGATCCGTCGAGCGCCTCGATGGCCTGGGTATCCTCAGGCCGGGCAGTGCGGAACTCGAAGTCCATGTCGTCAACGGTCGTCATGGCATGAATCTACGATCAGTTTGACCGGCATGGATCGGGTTTCGGGGCGGCCTGGCAACTGGGACAGGCCGCGGAGACCGCCTGGCGTCGGGTGACCGCCCGACCGACCGATCTGGGCGGGATCAGAGTCCTGGCCAACGCCCAACTGCTGCTGATGCTCACGGGCGCCGGATCCGACCCTGCTGGGCGGCCGGGGACCGCGGCCGCTGGACATCCGCCTCAGCACCGATCTGGCCGACGTGGCCGACGCCGGGTTCGTGGTGGAGAACACCACCGAATCGGAACCGGGCAAGCTCGAGCTGTACACGTTGCTGGACAAGGCGCTGGCGCCCGGTATGACCATCGCCGCCAACACCTCCGCCATCCCCATCGCCCGGCTGGCGGAGTGCCTTGCCGACCCCGGCCGCGTGGTCGCCGCGCACTTCATGAACCCGGTCGACCGCATCGACATGGTCGAGGTCGTCCGCGCCCCGTCCACTTCGGACACCGCGCCGGCCGCGGCCCGGGACCTGCTGGGCCGCATGGGCAAGCGCCCCGTCGTGGTCCACGACGCCCCCGGCTTCGTCATCAACCGCGTGCTGATGCCGGTGGCCAACCTCGCGGCCGCCGTCGTCGCGGACGGTGTCGCCACCCCGAACCAGGTCGACGAGCTGTTCAAGGGCTGCCTCGGCCACACCTCCGGGCCGCTGCGCACCGCCGACCTGATCGGCCTCGACACGGTCGTGCGCACGCTCGAGGTCCTGCACGAGCACTACGGGACCACCGAGTTCGCCACCCACCCGCACCTGCGCCGGATGGTCGACGAGGGCCGGACCGGGGCCGAGAGCGGCCGCGGTTTCTGCTCCTACGACGGGAGCTGACACGATGACTGCTCAGAACGCGCCCACGAACGAGGAAATCGTCGCCGTGGTGCGGGAATTCATCACCCGGCTCAGCGGCCACCCGGACATCGAGGACGACTGGCCGCTGATCTCCGGGGGCGTCCTGGACTCGATCGCCGCGGTCCAGATGGTCGACTTCGTCGAGCGCACCTTCCACGTCGAGGTGACCGACGAGGACCTGGAACTGCTCAACTTCGACTCCGTGCGGGGACTGGCCGCCCTGGTCACCCGCCGGGTGGCGGCGTGAGCACCACTGCGCCGGAAGCGGTCCTCGACGTGCTGAGGGGCGAGCAGTTCGCCGACCGGGCCACTGCCTGGGAACGGGCGGGCGCCGTCCCGCGCGAGGACGTCGAGCGCTTGGCCGGGCACGGACTGCTCGGCATGACCGTCGGCACCGCGCACCACGGCAGCGATCTCCCGCTGGTGGACGTGACCGAGGCGCACCGGCTGGTGGGCGCCGCCTCGCCCAGCCTGCTGCGCGCGGTGCCGCCGAGGGCGGTGCGCCGATCCGGGCGGCTACGGCACGCTCGACGAGGTGCTCGAAGTGGTGTCCATGGCCGCACTGGGGCAGGACGTCGGTCCCCTCGTGCTCTTGGACGTGGACGACGACTGGCTGCCCTTGCTCAACTACGTCGAGCGGCTGGAGAGAAGGGGTTTCGTACGCGGCGCCGGCATCCTGCGCGTGGCCCGGACACCGGAGCAGGCGCTCGACATGGTGGCACCGGCCTCAGCCGGTGCGCTTGCGCTCGCGGGCGCTCCGCAGGGCGAGCAGGCGGCTTCATGATTTCCGCGGTGTCCTGGTCACGACTGGCTGGTCACCGGACAGAGTGTTCGACGGGATTCCTGGCGTACGAATGGTTCGATCGTGGGTGCCGCCCGGCTCCACTGCCAGGCCCCGTCGCCACCGCACCGCTGCTCGGTATCTGCTGGGTGGCGCAGTGGATGTTGCCGCCGCCGAGGAGGAGTTCGCGGGTGGGGAGGCCGACGACTGTGTGGTGCGGGTGGATCCTGGCGAGGCGGGCGAGGGCTTCGTCGTCGTGTTCGGGGTCGAGCAGGGGGACGAAGAGGTGGTCCTGCGTTGCGTAGAAGTTGGTGTAAGAGGCGGCGAGACGGGGGCGTGGCACGGTGCCGGCGGTCGGGACGCCGTGACGGTCGATGCCTCGAAGCTCGGCCTCGGTGGCGTACAGCGGGCCGGGCAGCGGCAGTTTCTCCACCCGGAGGGTGCGGCCTCTGGCGTCCTGGACGTTTCTCAGGTCTTCCAGGGCACGTGCGCTGCGCTCGTACTGGGCGTCGCTCGTGTCGTCAGTCCAGGCCAGACAGACCACCCCGGGGGCGGCGAAGCACGCGATGTTGTCCACATGGCCGCGCGTGCCGTCGTCGGCGAGGCCCCACTCGATCCACACGGTGCGGGTCACTCCGAGGTAGGCGGCCATGAGGTGATGCATGGCGGTGCGTGAGGGGACGTCGTTGCGGGCGGGGTCGAGCAGGGTCTCGGCCGTGACGAGGGCGGTTCCCTGCCCGTCGACGTGGAAGGAGCCGCCCTCCAGCACGAGCGGGGCGCGGTAGCGGTCGGTGGCGGTGAGGTCGAGCACCCTTTGGGCGTACTGGTCGTCGGTGGCCCAGTACGGGTAGCGGTTGCCGTAGCCGTTGAAGGCGAAGTCCACGCCGCGGCGCCGCCCGGTGCCGTCGACCACGAAGGTGGGGGCGATGTCCCGGGCCCAGCCCAGCCAACTGGTCGTCTCCACCACGCGGACGCGGGAGTCGAGGCGGGAGCGGGCGTGTGCATACTGGTCGCCGGTGACCGTGACGGTGACTGCCTCCCCGGTGTCCGCGACGGCGTTGGCGAGGTCGGCGAGGGCGCGCTGCGCGGGGCGGGCTCCGTCGCGCCAGACGTAACCGTTCTGCGGCCACGCCATCCAGCATCCGTCGTGCGGCTCCCATTCCGCCGGCATGCGGAAGCCGTCCGCGGTGGGCGTGCTGTCCACGGTCCTCATCGCGCGCCCTCGCGGTGGCGTTCGAGGACGACGGCGACCGACGGCGGCGCGGGCTCGGGGTCCCGCGTCCGCGCAGGCACTCGGGCGGTGATACGGGTGCGCGCGTTCCTGCGGTGGTGGATCATCCACACGACGAGCGGGATGAGGACGGCGAATTCCAGCGGTGGCGTGAGCGAGGCGGCCGTGGACACCGGCAGGGTCAGCACGAGCAGCACACGTGCCACGGCCTCTGCCACGAGTCCGGCACCGCACACCAGCGTCTCGGTGCGGTGCGCGCGGAGCAGGATCGGCTCGTGCGGCGGTTGACCGTGCAGCCTGCCGGCCAGATAGGCGGTGGCGGGCGTGGCGGTGAGGCAGCTTGTGAGGAACACGAATCCGGCGAGGGCGCTGATCAGTGGGTCACGCAGGAGCAGCGGCTGGGGCTGGGAGGTCACGGCGGCGAAGGCGGCCGACAATCCGTACATGAGGAGCATGGCAAGGGCCAGGCCGTCGGCACGCCGGTCGTGCAGGACGGTGGCGGCGAGCCAGAGGGCCGCCACTCCGGTCGCGGTCAGGAGCGCGGGGAGTGTGGCCACACCCGCGACGAGGCAGCCGTAGTACGCGAGGGGCGAGATGCCCAGGTCGAGGGCCAAGCGGGCCAGGCGGGCCAGGCGGCCGAGGCGGCGCCGGCGCGCGGGCGCCGACGGCCGGGTCGGTTGCGGTACTGACGGCGAGGAGGTCGGCTCCGAGGGGTCCATGGCTTCTCCTTGATCCTGGTCACCGGGACGGCGGGCTGCGGCGTCCGCCCAATTTTTTTAGCACCTGCGTGCTAAATAAACCGTAGCACGGTCGTGCTATAAAAGCCGGGTGCCAAAGATGGTGGATCCCGAGGAGCGCCGCCGCGAGGTCGTGGACGCCGTCTTCCAGGTCGTGGCCCGCGGCGGCATCCAGCAGGCCACTCTCCGGAACGTCGCCGCCGAGGCCGGCCTCGCCGTCGGGTCCGTACGGCACTACTTCGCCAGCCACCGCGAGCTCCTGATGGCCGCGGCCCGCGAGATGGTGCGCCGGGTGGACGTCCGAGTGGCGGCCCAGCGGGAGCGGCGGCACCCCGGGGACGACCCGTGCCTGGTGGCGCAGGAGGTGGTGGGCCAGTTCCTGCCGCTCGACGCGGCGCGCGCCGAGGAGACCGCGGTCTGGCTGGACTTCATCGCGGCTGCCCGCACCGACCCCGCCCTGGGCGAGATCGCCGCCGAACTCCACGACGGGCTGCGGGACGTCGCCGGGCGCCTGCTGCACCGTCTGGGCGTGGACGATCCGGTGGCGGCGGAGCATCTCGCCGCAGTACTCGACGGACTCGCCCTCGGCGCGACACTCCACCCCGACCGCCTGAGTCCCGACACCATCCGGGCCGTCCTGCACCGGCACCTGACCCAACTGCCCGGCGCGGCTGACGAGTCCGAGCACCCGGACACATAGGTGTAGGCGCGGCAGGCTCCGGGGGCCTTCCACGCGGCCCAAGCGCGACGGCGCTCCCCTCCGCGCGCGGACAACGGCTATCGGCCCCACGGTGACTGAACGCGGGAGGGGACAGTGGGACCGGCGTGGTCCCGGTCAATTCGCATAGCTGCCGCTTGCGCGGCGCGGTCTTGATCGTGACCGCTTTCGCGTCGCGGTTGTGCCGTCGGGTGCGGGCAGGGCGGGTGCGGGCCAGGACGGCGGCTCATCCCATTCCGGTGAAAGAGCACATGCCGAGCCAGCCCACGCGCTCGGCACTTCCATCGACCATCTCCTGGGCACCCTCTGCGTCGGCCACGTACCCCCGGCCCCACCTGACCCGTCCGTTCGAACGCCGTCCCGCCCCGGGGCGCAGGCGGGGGAGGTCAGCGGCTGTAGCCCGCGTTGTGGACTTGTCAGGCGGTCTTGACGACGGTGCCGCCGCTTTCGAGCGCGGTCACCTCGTCGGCAGGTGCCGTGGTGTCGGTGACGAGGGTGTTGAGGAGCGTGGAGGGGCCGACGTGGGCGTAGGCGGTGCGGCCTAGTTTGCCGCCGTCCGCGGCGACGATGATACGGCGCGCGGAGGCGATGCCGGCCTTCTTCACCGCCGCGTCGTCGAGGTCGTAGGCGGTCAGGCCCTCGGCCGCGCTCAGGCCGCAGCAGCCGACGACCGCGGTGTCGAAGCGCAGTGCCGCGAGGGAGGCGAGTGTGAGGGGGCCGGTGAGGGCTCCCTCGGCGGCGCGGGGCCGTCCGCCCGGCACCATCAGGGTGGTCGGACCCTGGGCGTCGCTGAGTACGTGGATTGCCTGCAACGACAGGGGCATCACGGTGACCTGTCGGCCACGCAGCAGACGGGCGACCTCCAGGCAGGTGGTGCCGCTGTCGAGGAGGACGGTCTCGCCGTCGGCGATGAGCGAGGACACCTCGGCCGCGATCCGGCGCTTGGCGTCGATGGCTTCGTGGGCGCGCAGCGCGAAGGGCGGCTCCTCGCCCCTGAGCAGCAGGGTGCGTGCCCCGCCGCGGACGCGTTCGAGGACGCCGTGGGCGGCCAGTGTGTCGAGGTCGCGCCGGATGGTCATCTCCGAGGTGCCGGTCAGCGCGGCGAGTTCCTGGACCGTGGCACTGCCGGACTCTCCGACGGCCTGGGCGATCAGCCTGTGTCGGCCTGCGTTGCTCATACCGCGATTGAACATCACCTCGAAACGAACAAGCAAGCTGTTCGATTATGGGCTTTCCAATCACAAAGCACGTTCGTTATGGTGAGCGGCATGGAACGCTCGCTTCGGTCCGCCCGTGTGGCGGACTTCGTCTACTTCGTCCTGTGCGGCACGGCGGTGGACTGTCCGGCCTGCCCCGGGATCCCTGGATGCCGGCGGATACCCTGCTGGTCTTCGGCTTCGGCAACGGCTGTCCCGACGTGAGCGTGAACGCCCACTCCGTGTACGTGGAGAAGGCATGGGCCGTCGCCGGCCGCGCCGACCCCTCCGCTGCCGGGGCCGACGTCTCCCGCGTCGCGGGGCTCGGCTCCCCGGGCATGCTCTCCGGACCCGCCGTCATCGGCCGGCTGACCCTCTCGTGGCGTTGAACCACGTCTTTGCACGGCCCCTGACGCCGTGTGCCGCACACCGGCCCCCACGCTCGCCCCGGCCGGCCGACAGACCGGTGGGGGAGAACCCCACCGCCACCAGAAGGAGCCCTTGATGCCCGAGACCGATACCATCCCCGCTCGCGGCCGTGTCGGGGTCATGCTTCCCCGCGACCTGCCCGTCCGGGACGTGCTGCCGTACGCCCGGCGAGCCGAAGAGCTGGGATTCGACCAGGTGTGGGTGGTGGAGGACCTCGGTTGGCGCGGCGGACTCGCGCAGGCCGGCCCCGTCCTCGCCAGCACCTCCAGCATCACCGTCGGTATCGGCATCATGCCCGCCGGCGCCCGCAACGTGTGCTTCGCCGCGATGGAACTGGCCACCCTCGCCCAGCTCTACCCCGGTCGCCTGATCGCCGGTATCGGCCACGGCATGCCCGACTGGATGCGTCAGGCGGGAGCCTGGCCCACCAGCCCCCTGACGCTGATCAAGGAGTACACGACCGCGCTGCGCCTGCTCATGCGCGGCGAGCCCGGCCCGGCAGGCGGCCGCTATGTGCGCTGCGAAGGCGTCGTCATCACCGAGACCCCCGACATCGTCCCCCCGGTCGTCCTCGGCGTACGCGGTCCCAAATCGCAGGCGGCCGCGGGCGAGGTGGCCGACGGGCTCCTCCTGGCCGAGCCCGCGGCTCCCGCCTACATCGCCTCCTCACTCCGGCACCTGGGCAGCATCTCCGATGCGAGCGCGCGCGAAGTCGTCACCTACGACGCTGCCGCCGTCGATGACGACGAGGACGCCGCTCTCGCCCGCGTCCGCGACGGACTGACCGCCATTGGCGAGCCGGCCTGGGCCGCCCACATCGACCCCCTGCCGTTCGCCGCGCAGCTGCGCGAACACCGCGCCGACTGCGCCGACGCCCGGCAATTCGCCCAGACCATGCCCGCCGCCTGGGTCCGCCAACTGAGCATCGCCGGCACCCCCGACCAGGCACGCGAAGCGATCACGGCCCGCCACGCAGCGGGCGCGACCAGCGTCGTCCTCACTCCCACCGGCCCTGACGCCCTGGCGTCCCTCGACTCACTCGCGCGCGTGCTGGATCCCCGCCCCTGAGCCGAAGAGCCGAAGAGCCGAAAACCGCTGCCCCCGGAGGAGTCGCCATGTCCACCGACCGACGGATCGTGCTGTTCGACCTCTTCGGGGTCATCGCCCTCCACCAACGCCCGGGTGCCTTGGCGGAGATGGCCGCCCGGTGCGCCGCACCCGCGGACGCCTTCGCCGAGGCCTATTGGGACTGCCGCCCGCCCTACGACGCCGCGCAGTGGTCCGCGCCCGAGTACTGGACGGCCGTGCTGCGGTGGCTGTCACTCCCCGTCGACGCCGACACGATCGAGGAACTGCGGCTCGCCGACATCGACAGCTGGTCACGCGTCGACCACCGCATGGTCGCCTACGTGCAGTCCCTGCGGGACGTCGCCGAGGTCGCCCTGCTGTCTAACATTCCCGCAGACCACGCGGACGCCTTCCTGGCCGCACAACCCTGGCTGGGGAACTTTGACCACGTCGCCTTCTCCGGAAAGATCAATGCGGCGAAACCAGACCCGGCGACGTTCCATCACTGCGTCGTCTCCATGCGGGCCGCGCCCGCCGACTTCCTCTTCGTCGACGACCGCGAAGAGAACGTACGGGCGGCACGGGCCACCGGTATGGACGGACACGTCTTCACCAGACTCGACGAACTGGCCCCGGCCATCGCCACCTGGCTCCCGGCCCGAGGAAACGCCGCCCGGTGATGATCAGGGCCGCGACCCGTGCAATGTACTTTCCGCGAGAGACGGCGCTTCGTCAGTGACACGGACACCGGGCCGTGCCCGAACCGGCACGGCCCCGCAGCGCGTGGCGCAATGCGGCGCCAACACCTCGTCGGCCCGCCGAGGATCCTGCCTATTTCGTCACCGCGCTGCGGATCGGATGAACGAAGCTGCCCGCTCGCCGATCATGATGGCCGGCGCATTGGTGTTTCCGGTCACCAGGGACGGCATGATCGATGTGTCCGCCACACGGACGTTGTCCAGCCCGCGCACGCGGAGTTCGGAATCGACGACCTTGCCCATCATGCACGTACCCGACGGGTGGTAGAACGAGAACGACTGGGTGTGGATGAAGTCGTCGATGTCCTGGTCGCGGTCCGATACGGGAGCCAGCCCCGCGGCCGCGGCCCCGTGGAGGTCGGACTCCAGGACCTCGGTGAGCCGCGACTCGCGGGCGATGCGCATGCAGATGCGCAGGCCTTCCCGCAGCCGCCTGCGGTCATCCTCGTCACCGAGGTAGTTGTGCACGATGCGCGGCTTGGCGTAGGGGTGTGAGTGCCGCAGGCGCACGGAACCGCGGCTGCTCGGGCGCGCGACGTACGGCCCGAAGGACATATCCGGCTCAAGCGGAGCGGCAAGTCCCTCGTCACGGACGATGCCCAGCGCGGCGTGCACCTGAATGTCGGGAGCCGGCAGGTCATCGCTGGTGCTGAAAAAACCGCCGACTTCGTTCCAGGCCATGGGCCCGTCACCCTGCTCACGCAGCCGCTGCTCCTCGCGCGAGGTGTCCGGGCCGAGTAGAGGCTCGGTGTGGCTGAAGAAGCTGATGAAGCACCCGGCGTGGTCCTGCATGTTCCGTCCCACGTCCGGCAGGTCATGCAGAGGCGTGATGCCCCCTTGGGCGAGCTCGTCCGCGGGGCCGACGCCGGACTGAAGCAGCAGGTGGGGGGAGTTGTAGGCGCCCAGGGACAGCACGACCTCACGGTTGATCCGGATCAGTCGAACGGTGCCCAGGTGGTCGACCTCCAGTCCCTGGGCGCGGGTGCCGTCGAAGCTGAGGCGGAGGGCGGTCGTCGAAGGGAGGACGGTGAGGTTCGGGCGGTCTGCCGCCGGCTCGAGGAACGCCACCGCACTGCTGCATCGCAGCCCGCTGCGCTGGGTGACCTGGTGGCAGCCGACACCGTCCTGCTCGGCTCCGTTGAAGTCGGGGTTGGACTTGTGGCCGGCGTCCTGGGCCGCCTCCACCCAGGCCGTCAGCAGCGGATGGACGGAGACCGGGTCGCTGACGGTCAGCGGGCCCCCGGTGCCGTGGAAGTCGTCGGCTCCGCGCTGGTTGTCCTCGGACTTCTTGAAGAACGGCAGGACGTCGTCGTAGCCCCAGCCGGGGTTCCCCATCCGCTCCCATGTGTCGTAGTCGTAGCGGTGGCCGCGGACGTAGAGCATGGTGTTCATCGAGCTGGTTCCGCCGATCGCCCGCCCACGCGGCAGGTAGATCCTGCGTCCGCCCAGCTGCGCCTCGGGCTCCGTGGCGAAGTCCCAGTCGTACGCCGTCTTGAGCTGCTGCGAGAACAGCGCCGGAATCTCGAACAGACGCCCTGTGGCGGGTGGCCCGGCTTCGATCAGAGCCACTGTCACGTCCGGATCTTCGGAGAGCCTGGCAGCAAGCGCACAGCCCGCTGAGCCCGCTCCCACGACAACGTAGTCGTACGTTTCCGCGGACCCCGTCATATCGCCTCCATAGGCTCGGGCCTCATGGCCCGGTGTGCTCGATATATGTTCACCAGACCCATATCCGGTGATGCTGAGGAGCTGAAATAAGCTGTCCTCACCGTGGCGGCTTCTGGAGACACTAAGCAGTCACGCGATCGCAGCACATACGCAACGTGAGCAGTACTGGCCAGAAGTAACACACACAATGTGCACCGGCCCGCGATCCACCGCCGACTCCTCGACCTCGGCCAGCCCCTCGACGGCACCCTCGGGAGCACGGCGGTTCCGCGGTCCGGTAGCCCGGACCGACTACCGCCTCGGTCCCGTGACGGCGTAGGCCGTGGTGCCGACGATCGTGAGCACCAGGGCTGTCCACGTGCCCGCCGCCGTGCCAGGGGGCAGCAGCATCCAGGACGCCACCTGCGTCGGCACACTCGTCGGAGGCGGGACGGAGAACGAGCACGAGAGCCAGGCGAACGGCAGCGTCCACGCATACGTCCCCCCGCACACCGCCGCCCCGACGGCGACGAGCCCCATCAAGCCCGCGCTGTCCCGCACCACGAACGCGGCGGTGGCCAGGTCCTTCCCCGTCGCCTGCATTGCCAGCGGCACCATGGCGACGACCGCGCCGGCGAGCAGCACGTGTGCCGTCCTGCGGGGCGCCCAGCGGATCGCGGCCGTCCGGTCCAGCGCGAGGTCCTGCCCGCCGAGCCCGGTCGAGACCGCCATCGCTCCCACGGCGAGGACGAGCGCGGGCAGCCGCTGATCACCCGGCCCCCCGCTGCCGTCCTGGGCGAGTGCCCACACCGTCACCGTGCTGATCACCACCGCGGCCAGTGACGCGGGTACCTGACGCGAGCGCGCGTACAGCATCAGCCATCTCATCGGTACGCACCGCCGGTCAGCGCGTCGAGCGCGTCTCCCTCGCAGGAGAGCGCGGCGGCGCGCATCGCGTTGATCCGCTGGAGCTGCTTGGCCCGTGGCAGCACTTTGAAGTCCTTCCACACCGCGCGGGCCCGGGTGTCCATCTCGCGCCGCGTGTTCGGTGACCCCTGGCCGGGCATCGACTTGAGGTCGCCGAGGACCCAGCCCACCGCGACGGTCCGCGCGATGTCCTCTCCCCCCATGCCGCTCCAGCCGACGGGGGAGCACCCCGGCACCATGCCTTTGGCGATCAGGGCCCAGGTCAGCTCCTCGCCCTTCGCGGCGGCGATGATGTCGTCGTCGAAGTCGATGAGCACGGTCTTGTGGGACCACCGCGGTGTGGAACCCTCCGGCAGTATGGCGGTGTTCTCCCGGACCGAGACCGGCGCCTGGCTCCCCAGGGCCCCGTGCAGCAGGCGCAGCGCCTTTTTGCCGTGACTCGCGAGGTCGGTGAGTCGTGCCTGGTGGATCCTGGTCACGCATACCGGGCCATCGCACACCAACTCCGCGGCGGCCTTGTCGAGGACATACAGAGGACCTACATACGGCGCGGGTCGGAGGGGAGGACGAGCAGGGCGACGGCCGCGCCCGCCAGGACGGGCGTCAGGGCGAGCAGCCGGGTGCGCGGGTTCGCGGCGACCAGCAGCGCGAAGCCTGTCGCGGCCAGGCCGAGCAGCCAGATGGTCTGCCCGACGTGCACGGAGGCGGAGAGCGTGACGAGCGCGTCGCGCACCTCTTCCACCGCCGGTGACAGCAGCGAGACCCGGTTCGGCTCCGTGCTCGGGATCCCTGTCGCTGTGTCCGTCTGCGTCCGGCCCAGCGACATTTGCATGAGGGCCGTGAACGCGAAGGCGCCTATGGCCAGCAGCGGCGGGGTGAGCACGGACGGCAGGGCGCGCCCGGCCCCCATGCCCAGCACGGCTCCCGCGACCAGTGAGAGTGCCCCCACCAGCGAGATGGGCAGCCATCCGAGGTGGGTGTACTCGGCGTTGGCGAGCACCTGGACCCCGCCCACGAGGACGAGCAGCGCGAAGGCCGAGGCCAGGGTGATCGCCATCGTGCCCGCCAGCGTGGCGGCGCGGTGCCA
This sequence comes from Streptomyces sp. NEAU-174, assembly GCF_052665095.1. Taxonomy (NCBI): domain Bacteria; kingdom Bacillati; phylum Actinomycetota; class Actinomycetes; order Kitasatosporales; family Streptomycetaceae; genus Streptomyces; species Streptomyces sp. NEAU-174. The sequence goes on from NZ_JBQTCE010000014.1 coordinate 208,179, forward strand.
GGCGGGACGCGAGGTGGTCGTCAGCAGCTCGGACATCTTCGAGCGGTGGTCACGCAGGCCCTGCAACGCGCCGAGCCCCACGGCCAGCGGCCACAGGTAGAACAGCAGGGTGCGGGTCCACAGGGCCAGGGACGTCCACTGAGCCGTCCACGCCGTAGTGCCCCTCCACCATTCAGCGTCCAGCAGGTACAGGAACGCCAGCGCGCTCGTCAGGACCACGGCGCCGGCCCAGGGGGCGACGGAGCGCTTCAGCTCGGTTCGCAGGACACGCGTATTCACCAGGCGCCCCTTCCCCGGCCGGGGCCCAGCAGCAGTGCCGAGTAGCCGCGCTCCAGCGGGCTGTCGCCCACGTGCTCGGGGCCGCCCGCCGCAGCCAGGTCCTCCGGGGTCCCCTGGAAGACCAGCCGGCCCTCGGCGAAGAGCACCACGTCGGTGCAGGCGGCGGCCACGTCTTCCACGAGGTGGGTCGAGACGACCACACAGGTGTCCTTGCCCAGTTCCTGGAGCAGTTCGCGAAAGCGCAGCCGTTGTGCCGGGTCCAGGCCGGCCGTGGGCTCGTCCAGCAGCAGGATCGACGGGTCGTTGACGATGGCCTGGGCGATGCCCACGCGCCGCACCATGCCGCCGGACAGGGTCTTCATCCGCTTGTCGGCACGGTCGGCCAGGCCCACCCGCTCCACGGCGTGCTGCACCGCCGCGGGGATCTCCGCCTTGGGCACCTCCTTCAGCCACGCCATGTACTCGACGAACTCGCGGACCGTGAAGCGCTTGTAGTAGCCGAACTCCTGCGGCAGGTAGCCGATCCGTCGGCGCAGCGCACGGTGCTCGCCTCTGCCGCCCGCGGACTCGCCGAGCAGTTCCAGGGTGCCCTCGGCGGGGCGAAGTACGGTGGCCAGAGCCCGGATGAGGGTGCTCTTGCCCGCCCCGTTGGGGCCGAGGAGGCCGTGGACGCCGGTCCCCAGTGACAGGTCGAGCCCGTCGACGGCCATGTGGTTTCTGCCAACCCTGACCTTCAGCCCGGTGGCCCGGATCTCCCAGGCGTAGGGCGTCGGTGCGATGTCGGCCGCGCTCACCGCGGTCATCATGTGGTGTTCCTTTCTCATGGTCAACGATGGGCTCCCAGCACCGAGTACGCGCCCCTGCGGGCGACCACGACACCGATGCCGAGCGCGAGGATCAGCCCCCACACAGGCAGACCGTCCGTCGCCAGGGCGAAGGTCGTACGGCCGGCGGCCAGGGTCGGTGCCACGATCACAGCGCCCCATCCGGCCACCAGCCAGGCGGCGGCGCGGGTCACACCGACGACACCGCCGAGCGCCAGGGTCGTCGAGGTGAAGGCCAGGCAGGGCAGCAGCCATTGCCCGGCCGTCACCCCCGTCACCCATCCGCCCAGCAGCAACGCGGGGACGACCACGGCGAGCACGGACGCGGTACGCCGCAGCACCAGGTACAGCCCCGCCCTCGGCGCGGAGGCCGTCAGCTCGTACGCCGGGTCCAGACCGCGCGACCACGACGCCGCGACGCCGAGCACGGGCAGGACCGGGGAGAGCAGCAGCACCAGCGACACCTCGCCGGAACCGCTGTCGGCCAGGTCGAGCAGCAACGCGAGCAGCGTCACACCCACGACCATGGCCAGCCAGGGCACCATCACGGGCGTCATCCACTTCGACAGCCGCGCCGACCAGCGCCGTCGACGCGGTACCGGGGCGGTGCCGGCGAGCTCGGGTTCGAGGTTGGACCACACCGTGCCGACCAGCGCAGCGACGGCGGGCGCCTGTGCCGTGACGGAGGCCGACAGCCGGTCACGGCACACCCGGCACGTCTCCAGATGGGTCTCCAGGGCCCACACCTCGTCGGCGGCGAGGTCCGTGTCGCCGCGCGCGTAACCGTCGATGATCCGAATCGACGCGTGTTCCACACTCATGCCAGTGCCTTCCGCAGCTCGATCCGGGCCCGGCGGGCACGGGTCTTGACCGTGCCCTCGGGCAATCCCAGCAAGACAGAGGTCTCCCGGACGGACAGCCCGTCAAGCACCATGGCCTGGAGTACCTGTCTGAGCTCCGGCGCGAGGCGCCGCAGCGCGTCCCCGACCTCACCACCGATGGTCGCCGCGAGCGCCTCCTCCTCGGCGGCGGGCGCCATGGACTGCGGGGCGGCCGTGGGCGGCGGCTCCGCGTGGTGGGCCCGGCGCCGGAACGCGTCGACGAGTCGGCGCGCCGCGATCGTCCACAGCCAGCCGACGGCGGTTCCCCCAGCCGCGGCCCCGCTGAACGCGCCCGCCGCGCGCCACACCGCCAGATACGTCTCCTGCATGACCTCGGCGACGATCTGCTCGTCCGCGCAGCGGCGGCGCAGCCGCACCGCCATCCACGGCGACGTACGCCGGTACAGCTCCTCGAACGCGGCACGGTCGCCTCTGGCCACCAGCCGGACGAGATGCTCCTCGTCCAGTTCGCCCGATGTCTTCCTGACTGATCTCACACCCGCAAGACGTGAGCCACGAACGCCAGGTTTTCCCCCGGGCGTGATCCCCGTCACATATGGGGTCTCCGGAAGCCCGCCCTGACGGCAGAGGCCGGGCCCTCACCGCGCACCGCACGCCGGGGGCCACCGCGGTGCGCCCGTGGTCGGCCCGCATCATCCGCTCATACGCGTCGGTCATGGGCTCACCCGCAGGAGACGGAGAAGCCGCAGAGATGCCGCACACCACGCTCGTACGCGTCCCCGACGCGGCCCATCCGCATGGAACGCGCCTGCGTACCTCGCGCCCGGTCTCGGCGAAGGAACGGGTGAGCTTGGTCGCGGTCGCTCCGAGCGGGAAAGGGATGTCGCGGTAGATCGCGAACGGCGGCTGGAAGAGCGAGCCGTTCATGGGGCGAGCCCGGCTTGCGGAGCCGGACAAGGCGTATCTCGCGGCGGTCCACGTCTGCCGGGGCGCCCGGCGGCGTACGGAGGGGTCCGCGTCCGCTGGCGGGAGTTGAACGACACCGTGGGCGCGGCGTACGACGACGCGTGGTGGCGCCGCGCCCACACCGAGGGGGCGGTGGTCGCGCTGCCAGCGCCTTGAGGGTGTCGAAGAACGCCTGGTCGCCGACCGTGCGACGCAGGGCGTGCAGCATCATGGGCCCCTTGCTGTACAGGGCGTGGTGCAGTTCGCGGGCCCTTGCCGGGGTCGTACAGTCTGGTCGCCCAGAAGCCGGGGTCCGCCTCGCTCTCCTCCAGCATGGCGCGGTAGAAGCCGGTGTCCCGGTCGGCCCCGCCCTTTCTGGGAACGCTCGGTCACGCCCGCCTGGGCCTGTTCGGCGGCGGGGATGGCGTCCCACCGAGAAGTGGTGCTCGATCCCGGCGGTACCGACGAGCGCAGCCTGCTGAAGGCGAACGCGCCGCCGGTGCGGGCAGGCGACGTCCTGCGCTGTGAGACCGGCGGTGGTGGTGGGTTCGGTCCCGCCGTCGAGTGGACTCCCGACGCCATTGCCCGGAACCTGGCGCAGGGCCTGATCACCGACCGGGGCGCGACGTCCTATGGCCGGACCCCCGCCACGGACGCGCGCTAAACCCGGTGACGCGGGGTCTCCCGATCCGCCCGCCGGATCCCCCTTGGGCCCAGTGGACGGTCGGCGCTCGCGCTGCGGTTTTCTCACATCTGCTCGGAATCCGACAGCACACGGCACGCGAGGTGCAGTGCGAGCCGTGTAGGCCGCCCGGGACGCGGCCCGCAAACGGGGCGTCGCCTCCGAGGCATGTACGTCGCAGCGCCGTGCCCGGGTGCGGCGGGATCCGCGGGGTTTCGCGGCCGTGCTATAGCAGTTGATGGCCGACCAGGCATGGGAGGTCCTGGCCGCCAGCGGTTCGCTGCTGGACCGGTGGCCCGAGATCGCGGCCACCGGTGCGGGGCGCCTGGCCGAGTACGTCCAGGCGGTCGCCTTCGACCAGTGCTGGAGGCGCCGGTCCGTACGCGGGAGACCGCGTCGCCGGGCTACCAGCAGGCGCTGGCCGTCCACCAAGCCAGCTGGCCGACCCAGGGCCGGCGAGCGCCACGATCCAGGTGGATAGCTCGTCGGGGTGCGCGAACCGCCGGGCATGAAGCCCGCAGAATCTTCTGGGGGAGTTGGGGCCGCTCATCCGGTACCCCAACGCGTCCCGGCCGCACCCGCCGGGCGTGCAGGTCTTGAGCGTTCCTCGTTGCCTTCCGCGGCACCACTGGCACCACTGGCACCACGGCCCGTCGCCGGACGTCAGTCTCCGCTGTAGAGCCGCTCCAGGTCGATAAGCTGGACAGTGGGATCGCTTTGTGCGAGGTCGCGCAGGTCGCCGGTGAAGCCGGCACCGCTGAAGCACAGCAGCCGGGTCCGCTCGGCGTGCACACCTTCCCGGGCACGCAGCAGAGTACGGATGCGGTCGAGGCGTCGCAGGTGGCCCAGGCCCATTGTCTCGTTCCACTTGGCTTCGCCGATGGCGAGCAGAACATCGCGGCCGTCCTCGTTACGGCCGAAAGCGGCGAGGTCGACCTCGTGGCTGGTCTTGGCACTCGGGTCCGGGACGGTGCCGGATTCCACACGAGTGCGCTGCCCACCAAGCGTGTCCGCACTGGCATACCAGCGCGTCCATGTGCGGCAGAGCTGTTCGAAATGGGGGCCGATGACCTTGCTGCGGAACGTGGGCTGTGAGCGCTCCCACACCGAGGGTGCCTGTCCGGGCCGCTCCAGGTCGCTCCACTCGGGACGCATCAGCGCGTGATAGAAGGTCAGGATCGGTTCGGCGATGCGGTAGGCGGAGCGTTTGCCGTGGAAGGCGTCCGGCTCGCGGACGATCATGCCGGTGTCCTCCAGCACCGTCAGCGCATGGCCGAGGTCGGTGGACTTGCGTTCCAGGAAACCGGCGATGCCGCCGCGGGTGTGGTTGCCCTGAGCGATGGCCGCGAGCACCCCGTGGTAGAGGGCGGTGTCTCGCAGGTCGAGTTCCTCAGCCAGCAGAAAGCGGGCTTCACGGAACAGCGGGCGTCCCGGGTTGAGTACGTTGCGCATCACCCACGGGCCGAAGTCGTCCAGGCCGGCGGGAGTGTCACCGAGGACGAACTCGCGGCGGTAGGCCGGAGTTCCGCCGACCACCGAGTTCACCAGCAGCGCCAGCTGAGGATCGTCGGTCAGCTCCCAGAAGCGGGCGGCCAGGCGGAAATCCAGCGTCGGCACGACCAGTTCCAGGCTGGCCCGGCCGCGCAAGGGGGCCGTACCGGCGAGCAGGCTCCCCATGAACGACAGCGCGGAGCCACACAGCAGCAGGCGCACCGGCCCGCTCTCGTGCCGGGCCTGCGGCCCCAAGGCGCGCTGCAACAGCGAGGGCAGCTCCGGTGAAGCCTTCGCCAAGAACGGAAACTCATCCAGCACCACCACCAAGGGCGCGCCACCGGGCCCCGTCAGGCCCATCAGCTCGGAGACCGCCTCCTCCCAGTGCGCGAACCGGTGAGGTGCCCGGCGTCCCTCGAACCGTGCCAGCGCCGCCCCGAACTGGCGAAGCGACTCCGCCTCGGTCGCCTCGCTCGCCGCGAAGAAGAAGCCTCCTCCCGCCCGGCAGAGTCCATCCAGCAAGAACGTCTTGCCCTGACGCCGCCGCCCCGAGACCACTCCGAGCGTCGCCTCCGCCCCCGGGTAGGAGGCGAACCGGACCAGTTCCTCCCACTCGAAGTCGCGGTCGAACATCCCTGCTGGCTTGTCCATCACGCACCTCCGTCAATGATGTGCCAGTTTATTATATACGCGCTCATCATTCGCATGGTCGGCTTCCGTGGTCGCCCGGAGCACCTCGGAGATCACCACCGCCCGATACAACCACCTCGTCGAGCGCCCGCGCGCCGTGGGGCGCGAGCGGCGACCTCGGCCTCACCGGCCTGGGGCGACGGCCCGGACAACCTGGTGGCCGTCATGGCCGGCACCATCGGCCTCTCGTGTCGGACCCACGCGCAGGACAGCCCGTATCCGGGAAGGTCGACTCGCGGCCCACCTCCGGTCTCAGCCGAGACCGGTCGTGATGCCTGGAACGTGTGGCGCATCAGCGGGGCGAGTTCAGCGGCGCGTATTCTCGCCCAGGACGTTTCACGCCTGGGCCCGTTGCGCTGGGTCATGGAGACCTCGATGCTCAAGACCCTGGCCGGCAAGCACAAGTCGACCGTCATGAAGATGGCCCGTAGATACGGGCTACCCAACCGCACGGCGGGTTCGGCGTGAGGTCCGGGGAAACGGACTGGGAGCAATCCCGGCACCGCTGGTTGCCGAGGGCGGCCCGGACGTCGAGAGTCAGGCCGCCTACCTCTATGCGGTCACCTCGCGGAGGTCATCGGCTCACTGGCTGAATCGCCGCGGTGAGCCCCTCGTAGGTCACGAGCACGGCCGCTCGGCCCTGCTGGCGCTGCACGGCGCTCGCGCTCTCATGCGAGGTCGCGGGGTCGTGCCTGCTGTTGATGAGCAGAGTGGGCACCTGCGTTCGCACGGCGCCCGGCCGTTGTGGAGTACGGGCTTCGGGCCCTCGGGAGTGGACGTCCAGTTGATCTCGGTGAACCCGATGCAGTACCACTCCTGGGTGCCCCCGGCCCTGGCCCGCGAGGTGGTCGAGGCCCCCATGAGGGGGTCGCGGAGCACCGCGCCCAGTGCCCGGAGCGGTTCACCGGGCTCGGTGTGCTCCCACTCCAGCACCCTGACCTCGCGGTGTGGGCGCTGGAGGACGCCGTCCTGAAACACGGTTTCGCGGGTGTCGAACTCCCCAGGTCACGTCTGCCAGCTCCTCCTGGCTCAACCAGGTCGAGCGCTGGTTCGCACTGCTGACGGACAAACAGATACGGCGAGGCGTCCACAGGAACGTCCATTCCCTGGAGAAGGACATCCGGACCCATCAGCGCGGGAACTCAATCATCGTCCGGAACGACTCCTATTTCGTAGGCAGTTACCGACGTAGGAGGCACACCGATGGATCGTAGAGGGTTTCTTGGCCGGGCGGCAGTGGTGGGTGCGACGGCTATCGGGGCAGAGACACTCACGGCAACGGCTTCGGGCACCGGGGCAACGGCTGCTGCGACAGGACCGCTGCGCGTTGACATCGTGATGTTCGACGGAGTCGAGGAGCTGGACTGCATCGCTCCTTACGAGGTCTTCTCCATTGCTGCCGCGCACAGCCAGGGCGGGGTCAAGGTCCGGTATGTGACTACAGGGCGGCCCAGGTCTGTACGCGCCTCTTTCGGCACCCGGATCGAGGTGAAACACCGCTGGGCTCCGGCGGAAGCGGATCTGATCGTGGTGCCCGGCGGCGGCGCGTACACCCTCGGTGAGGGCCCTGGTATCTGGGACGAAATCCACAGTGGCGTCCTCCCACGAGCGCTCGCCGCTGCCCCACGTAACGGGCTGACGATCAGCTCACTCTGCACCGGGACCATGCTGCTGTCCGCCGCCGGCCTGACCAAGGGACGGCCTTGTACCACCCACCATGTCGCGAAGGCGGACCTCGAAGAGCAGGGCGGTGTCGTCAAGAACGCCCGCGTGGTTGACGACGGGGACCTGGTCACCGCCGGGGGCGTCACATCGGGGCTCGAGTTGAGCCTGTGGCTGGTCAAGCGCGAGCTCGGTGCGGAAGTCGCGACAAGCGTGGAAAGCATGCTGGAATACGAAGCGCGCGGAATCGTCTGGCAGGCGGCCTGATCCTGGCTCCACACTTCTGTACGAGCGGCATCGCTTTGTCGACGCCGCAACCGTTCCGGTAGCTCGCGGCGTTGGAGCACTTGCTGCGCCGCCTGTAGACCGACTCCATCGGCCCAAGTCCACCGCCCTGACCCGCTGACCGACATCGAGGAGACCCTGTCGGCGCTGAGCGGTCTGGTCCAGGCAGGCAATGAGGTGCTCATCGGTGGCCGAGGAGATGGGGATGTCATTGACGCACATGGCGAGGGCGTTCGCTGTCACGCACCCGGTGTACGGTCAGGACGGCTTGTCGTGCAGGCAATAGTCGAAGCTGCTCAGTGTCGTCCGGATGGTGTTGAGTGCCTCGCGCGCAAGTTCGTCGAACCTGCGTTCGGGAGTGGCGTCGATCCAGTGAGTGTACGCCACCCTCAAGGCGAAATGGCAGATTTCGGCGGCGAGGCCGGCAGCCGGCTCCGGCACCTCTCGCCGCCGCAGCGCGGCAGTCATGGCGCCGACCAGCGCTTCGCTTTTCAGCAGGTCACGTTCACGAAGTTCCCGGTTTTCCCTGATGACGGCATGTCTCCGACTGATCCATTCGCGCCGCTCCAGTGGGAATAGCGGCGCGATCGCCTGTAGCGCGGCATCGAGCAGGTCGAGCGTGGTGGATTCGGCGGGAGCGCCGGCGATCGCGTCTGCGACCCGGTCGTCGAACGTTTCCTGCTTCTCGAAGAGGACTTCGCGCTTGTCGCTGAAGTGCCGGAAGAAGGTGCTCTTCGCCATCCCGGCCTGCTGGGCGATCTCTTCCGCGGTTGTGTTGTCGTACCCACGTTCGCCGAACAGGTCGAGGGCGGCGTCACGTAGCCGCTCACGGGCGTTCGGGCGGTCTCATCGCAGTTCCAAGGGAGGAACGGATGGGCTTCACCGGCAAGGCAGCGCTGATCACCGGTCGCGATCGGGACCGCGGTGCCGAGGTCGTCGCCGACATCGGCGGCACGGTCCGCTTCCCGCAGGTCGACCTCGCCGACCAGCGGAACATGGAGCGGCTCGCCGAGGAAGTCGGGACCGTCGACAGCTTGGTGAACAACGCGGCGGGCGTCGCGATGGGCGCGACCGCCGACCAGGAACTCGATGGGGCCCCGGCGATCGGCATTCCCGGAATGGCCGCATACGGTGCGACCGAAGACGACCCGAAGCGGGCCTCAAACTGAGGTGGTTCAGGAGATCAGGTGACACCTGAATCCGTGCCCTGTCCGGTCCGCTGAATCGGCCGGATAGCCCATTCCGATGACAAGTCGGGCACTGAAGTACTTTCCGTAAGCGAGGTCAGCACTCAATCGTGTAGGGAAAGGAATCCCATGCGAGCGTTCAGGTGCTTAGCGACAGCCGCAGTTGGTCTGGCATTGGCCGTGGCGGGTGCTCCTCCGGCGAGCGCCGCCACGTGGAAACTGGAGCCGATCGAGCAGCGGATCTGTGTGGATCCCGACCACGGCAATCCAGGTGCATACTTCGTCGGGTCGGTGTCCGGCCATTGGTCCAGGACGATCACGACTGGTTTGCGGAGCCTGCCCCCAGGCTCGGTCGCCCTGGGATCAACCACCCTTCCTCCGGGCTCCCACGAGAACCCTCCGGGCAGCAAGGTCATCAATGTCTTCTCAGGTGTGCGGATCGGACCTGCCCCGAAGGGTGAGTACGTCTCGGAACTCTGGGCGACCGACGGCGAGGAGACCCAGGCCATGCCGGTGCGGATTGGCTTCCAAGACGGGTGCTGAGCCCGTCGGGGGCAACACGGCCCGGCTCGGCGTACAGCCGTGTGGGGGCCTGCTGGTCGATCGCGTCGTCCTGGCCCGATTCCTTCGCGGAGTCTCCCGCGTTGAGTCGGAAGCGGGCAGAGGCGCGCCGAGCGTAGGAGCCGACCAGGACGCCTGCGCACACCAGCACGGCCTTCCGCCGGCCGACCATGGCCGCGGTCATCGATTCGTTCGCCTGACGGGAGGTGCCCCCGGCAAGCGTCCATCTCGTGGAACACGGAGCAGGATCAGGGAGTCGCGTCCTTTCAGCCACCCCGGCGAGACCATGACCGTCGAGTAGTGGAAGAGGACTGGACTCCTGGATGCGAGGCTGCCCGCGACCGACATCGCGATCGCCGCGGGCCGGCCGTTGCTCCGTGCTCGAGACCGCTCTCGCCCGTCGGCGTGTTCATCGGGGCGAACGACGCCTTGCGGGCGCCGAGATGGCGGCACCAGACCCGTGACCAGCGACGTCACGATGCACGCCACTCATACGGGCTCGCGGGGGCCGGTGCCGAGGTCGCCGACGATGGCCGCAGTGTTCTTTGAGTCATCTGACTCACGCTGGGTCAGCCGCCGGTTCAAGGGCCTTCCTCAAAAGGCTCACCAGGTGAAGCAGGTCGTCCGTGTCCAGTCGGGCGAAGGGGCTCAGGGCCAGGGTCGCCTCAAGCACCACAGACCGCACTCGTCGGCCGTCGTCCGTAAGCGCCACGAGGCGGGAACGGCGGTCGGCGGGGTCGGCGGAGCGTTCGACGAGACCGCGACTGGTGAGCTGGTTCATGACGAAACTGAGGTTGGGCGCGTTGCAGTGCAGTCGGTCGGCGAGTTCCTTCATAGAGGGCGGCGGCTCGGCCGGATCGATCACCCAGAGCGCCTGAGCGGTGGCGTGCGTCAGACCCTGTTCGGCCAGGATGGCTGTGATCCGGTCGTTCGTCCGCAGGAAGATCTCGTGGTTCGCCGCCACTGCCGCCTCGAGGATGCTCCGTGTCATGACGTCATCCTACTCTTTTACTTCGAGACTCGAAGGTGTTAGTTTTATTCGAGGCTCGAACTATCGGCTCGATGCGCTCGGCACCCAAAAGCGCGGCGAGGTCGAGGCGGCCTGCGCCTGCCCGGGCCGATGACAAGGGAGAAGAAATGACCGCGCTCGATGAGCCGCTGCACCTGAGCCATGGCGCTCCACTGCTCAACAGGATTGCGAAGGCGGCAATGGAAGAGTTGCTCGCCGCGCCGGGGCAGCTGCCCGGTGATGAACTCTTCACGCTCTATCGGCGTTGGGCCGCCGGAGGAGCGGGACTCCTGATCACCGGGCATGTGATGATTGACGGCAGAGCGGTCGCCCAACCCGGTGATGTAGTCCTGGAACAGGACACTCCGCTGGAGACGTTCCAGCGCTGGGCGGCGGCCGGCAAGTCGGCGGGTGGACGAATCTGGATGCAGATCAACCACCCCGGGCGCGTCGTCCCCAGAGACTTGGCCGACACCACCTGGGCCCCGTCCGCGGTGTCCATCGGCGCCGGTCGCTTCTCCAACATGTACCCGACGCCCCAGCCGATGAGCGACCAGGAGATCGCCGAGACGGTGGAACGCTTCGCCGTGACCGCGCGGCGAGCCCAGCAGGCCGGCTTCGACGGAGTCGAGATCCACGCCGCTCACGGCTACCTTCTCTCCCAGTTCCTCTCCCCCCTCGTGAACCAGCGCGATGACCACTGGGGCGGCAGCCTGCGCAACCGTGCCCGCCTGCTACTCGACGTCGTGAGCGCAGTACGGGAACGGGTCGGCACGGACTTCGCCGTGGGAGTGAAACTGAACTCGGCGGACTTTCAGCGCGGTGGATTCGACACCGGTGACGCGCGAGATGTGATCAAGATGCTCGCCGACGAGGGAGCTGACCTGGTAGAGCTGTCCGGCGGCAGTATCGAAAGCCTGGCCACCTCGGGCCCAGGATTCACGGCGGACGGTCGCACCCTTGCCCGCGAGGCGTACTTCCTCGAACTCGCCAAGGAGCTTGTCGTCACCTCACCGCTGCCACTGCTGCTGACCGGAGGAATCCGCCGACGCGCCGTCGCCCAAGAGGTGATCGACTCCGGATTCGCCGTGGCCGGTGTAGCCAGCGCGCTGGCCGTCGATCCCACACTGCCCGAGCAGTGGCTCGCCGGGAGTGATGATGCACAGGGCCACCCGGCCCGCAGCCGTCTGCGCAACAAGATGCTGGCAGCCGCAGCCGTCCAAGCCGTCACGACGCGGCGACTTGCCCGCCTCGCCGCGGGCAAGTCATCGAAGACACCCTACTCTCCAGCCGTCGCCCTACTCCTTGAAAGACTCCTCCGCGCCCGGCGCCGACGCGGCTATCGGAAATGGCTTACGGCCGCCTGAAGCCGGACCGGTTCGTACCGGCCCGTCCGACACATGCCGTCGTACGAGTGGCGTGCATCGTGATGTCGCCGGAGGCCAGGCCGGCGGTAGACCGGTCTTGCCCCTGGGGTTTGAAGTCGGCTCCGCTCGCGGAGCTCGTCAGGTCGTGCCCGGAGGAGACGTGCGGGCCGTCGGCCACCAGGACGGTCAGGCGGATGTCGTCTCGTCCGGCGTCGCCTGCTGGAAGGCGTGGTCGATCTCGTGGAGCATCCGGCAGTCCTGCGCGTTGCGCTTCTCCGGACGCGTGAGCGTGATGCGGGTGACCCGATCGACGTGGACGTCATAGCGAGTGTGCTCGAAGGTGGTCTCAGGCACGGGTTTTCACCCTTTCGATCGCGGCGCCGCGCAGTCGGCTGCGGCGCACCTTGCCGGAGTCGTCGCGCAGTGGCTGGTCGGTGAACTCGACCGACCGGGGGATCTTGTAGCGGACCAGTCGGTCGACGAGGAAGTCGAGGAGTTCCCGCGCGGTGGTGCCGGGCTCGGCCTGCACGATGGCATGGGCCCGCTGCCCCAGGTCGTCGTCGGGCAGGCCGACCACGACGGAGGAGAGCACCTTGGGGTGCTGGTCGATCGCGTTCTCGACCTCGGCGGGGTAGATGTTGGCACCGCCGCTGACGATCATGTCGACGCGGCGGTCGCTGATGTAGAGGTAGCCTTCCTCGTCCTTCCAGCCCAGGTCACGGACGATCTCGGCGAGGCCGGTCGGCGGGTGCGGGCCGGTGGCGGCGTGGGGTGCGTCGGGGTGAGGCAGGTTGGTGGCCAGGTACCAGGTGGCCTTCTCCGGCAGGCCGGCCGGGTCGGTGGTGGCCACGACCAGTCGGCAGGGTGAGTCGGGTCCGTAGCCGCCCAGGCGGGCATCGGCGGCCCACCAGGTCTCGGTGTGCCCGTCAAGGAAGTGACGCTCCACGGGCGTCCAGTCGCCTGGACGCCTGGCATCGCGCCAGGTCAGGGCGTGGGCTGCTTGGATGGGAGTGTGCGGCTGGTCGGCCGGAGCCCAGGTGCCGCGGTGCGGCTTGAGCGCGACCACGTAGGCCAGGCCGGCTTCGCGCAGTGCGAGGTACCAGGTGTCGCTGACTTAAGTAGGCGCAGTCGGCGACCACCGCCCGGCAGCCGAAGCCCGCCTCCTTCCCGCGGGCCGCGAGGGCGGCGGCCAGCTGCGGTTTGGTGCGGAAAGCCGGGGCGGAGCGGCAGCGGGCGAAGTGGTGGGCGGGGGTGTAGGGAGTGGTGTGCAGCGGGTAGTACACGCGGCCGTCGGTCCACACAGTGGTCACCGTGACGACACCGTTGTCCGTCTTGCCCAGCCGGCCCAGCCACTGCCTGCCCACGTGTGCGGTGGCGGTGCCGTCCTTGCGGTCCTCGGACTCGTCGATCACGATGCCCCCCGCCGTTGTGCGGAGCTGTCGCCGGCTGCTCGCGCAGCAGTTCAAGCCGCCGGTCGTTGATCTGCTCGGCCTCCCAGGGCGATTCGGACAGGAAGAGCTACAGCCGCTGCACCTCCGGCATCCCCGCACCGGCCACCGGTTCCGCCCCTGCCAGGCAGGTGATCGTCTTGTTCCGTTCCCGTGGCGCCAGCAGTCCGGTCAGGTACTCGCGAAAGCCCCGCCGCTGGGCGAGACTGAAGAAGAGGTCGTCGAACCGGGCCGCGTAGTCCTCCAACGGCCCCGGCGCAGGCGGACACGGACGGCGAGCGGTCATCTTCAGCCCTCAGCAAGGCAGTTGACTCCTGCCACCGGCCTACGACCAACCCGACCGGCCGTCAACCCACACCACCGCCGGATTTAACGAACTACCGGTAACGTCGAAGGCAGATGCCGTCGGTTCAGAGATAACTGATGCCGGTCAGTTCTTCGGCCGCTGCCCAGAGCTGTTTGCCAACAGCGGGGTCGGCCGCCTCCCGACTGAGCCGGGCGTCGGTGACCGGGCCCCTCGTCTCCCAAAGCACGGACGGTCCGAAGAACTGGCCGCCCCGCAGGCCGGGTTCGGTCGCGGCGCGCAACTGCGGCAGCGCGCCCTGCTCCACGGACTGGGTGGCCAGGAGGCTGACCCGCGCGATCAGCTGCCCGAACCGGCCACGGTGCTCCCAGGCGCGTGGGGTCAGGTTGGTGTGGGTGAGGCCGGGGTGGGCCAGCGTGCTGACGATCGGCGATCCGGCGGCGCGCAGGCGGCGGTCCAGTTCAACGCCGAAGATCGTCGTGGCGAGCTTGGACCGGCCGTAGGCGGCAGCGGCCCGGTAGTCACGCTCGAACATCAGGTCGTCGAAGTCGAGGTGCGCGTTCTTGTGGGTGATCGAGCTGAGGCTGACCACCCGGGGTTCCCGAGCCGCGGCCAGCTTGTCGAGCAGCAGGCCGGTCAGCGCGAAGTGGCCCAGCATGTTGGTGCCGAGCTGCAACTCGAAGCCGTCGACGGAGGTGCGGCGCGGGCCGAGCAACACCACACCGGCATTGTTGACCAGCAGGTCGATCGCCGGGTGGTCGGCGGCCAGCCCCGCGGCGAATGCCCGTACCGAACCGAGGGAGGCCAGGTCCAGCTCCCGTACCTCGACGTCGCCGCCGATCCGGCGGGCGGCCTCCTCACCGGCGTCGGTGTTGCGGACGGCGAGCACGACGTGGGCGCCGTGGCGGGCCAGTTCGGTGGCGGTGACCAGGCCGAGGCCCGAGTTCGCGCCGGTTACGACGGCGATCCGGCCGTGCTGGTCGGGAATGCGGTCGGCGGTCCATCCGGTCATCATCCGCTGCTCCTGAGGGTGTCGGTGCGGTCCACCGACGACGCTAGGAGCGGTGCGCGCCGGATCGGTCGTTCTCGGTTGCCTAGGTCTGCGGGACCTACCTTGCCTGCCCGGCGACGCGGCACACTTGGGGCATGAGCCACCCCTACGCTCGTGAGCTGGGAGATTTCCTGCGCGCCCGGCGCGGCAGACTGCGTCCGCACGACGTCGGTCTGGAACCCGGCGGCCGGCGCAAGGTCACCGGGCTACGGCGCGAGGAGCTGGCACTTCTGGCCGGGCTGAGCACCGACTACTACCAGCGGATGGAGCAGGGCCGGGAGGTACGCCCGTCCGACGACGTCCTGGACGCGCTCGCCCACGCGCTCGGACTCGACGACGAGGAGCGCCGGCACCTGTTCACCCTGGCCCACGCCGCCCGCCGGCCCATGCCCGCCCGGGCGGACCACGGTCCGGAAAAGGTGCCGGACAGCACCCGGCGACTGCTGCGGGTGATGGACACCCCGGCGCTCGTACTCGGCCGGCACCTCGATCTGCTCGCCTGGAACCCGATGGCGGAGGCGCTGCTCGGCAGCCCGGACGCCCACCCGTCCGACCGGCTCAACATGCTCCTGCTGATGTTCGACGACACGCTGACCGGCGAGCGGAGCTGCCCGGACTGGGAGCGGCAGGCCCTGGACTACATCGGCATGATGCGCGCCGCCGTCGCCGCTGACCCCACCCATCCGCGCGCCACCGCGATCGTGGGTGAGCTGAGCATCCGCAGCGCCGAGTTCCGGCGGCTGTGGGCCCGGCACGACGTACGCGCGTCGGTCAGCGGCTCCAAGACCTTCCGGGTCCCCGAGGTCGGCGACATCGTCCTGGACTGGGACACCTATCCGCTGCCCGGCAGACCCGGCCCGGTCATGCTGGCCTTCACCGTCGAACCGGGCAGCCCCGACGCGGACCGGCTCCAGCTTCTGGCGTCTTTGCACGCGACCCGCTCGGCACGCGCCGACAAGCGCTCCTTCTAGAAGACGAGCGTTCGCCGTTATGCAGCGCCGTGCCCGCCCGGCCGGGCGACGAACCCGATGAGCCTGGCGGCATCTGCCTTCGACGTTAAACTCTGACCCACGGTGCAAAGCGTCCAGACCCGGCACGCGTCTAAACTGCCGTTTCCCAGAGCAGAGAGGACGACCTGTCAGATGACAGCGCCGGACGATACGACATCCCACTCTCCTGGTGGTGATCCTCAGCCTTCCGACCCACCGCCAGAAGGTAGCCATGAGGGAAGGCCCCTGCGTCGGCGCATCACTGACAGATGGAAGGGTCTCGGACCCGCTGGCAAAGTGGGTGTGATCGTCATCGGCGGCGTGGCCGTTGTAGTGGTGAGAGGTATCTTCATCGCCTTTTCCAACACCCACGCGACTGCGGCCGCCGTGGTCGACGAGGAGGACACGGACCCACCCACCCGCTCGTGGACCAACCGTGCGGGTGGCTACTACGTATGCAGTCACACGGGGTGCAGCAAGAAGGTAGACCCGACCATCTTCGGTCACGACTGCTGTGGCCGGTGCAGGCGCTCGCGCTGGCAGGACTGCCCGGGAGCCGAGCGACGCGCTTACGACGGCCCCGGCGGCTTCGCGCACAACTACTTCGAGAGCCTCCTGCGCCCCGGCGTCTGCACCGTCTGCGGCGAACCGCCGGAAGAGCACCCGTGGGTGTTCGACTTCCTCGCCGGAGAGCGCGAGTCCGGAGCCGAACCAGGGGCCAGGCCGAAACCCCGAAGGAGTGACAGACGGCTGGGTGCCGTTCCGCAAGGGCCCGCGCCCTGAATAGGGTCCGCTCATGCCACAGCATCAGGAGCTCATACACGGGACGCTCGTCGTCACCCAGGAGATCGCCTACATCACCCCCCGCTCAGCGCCGTGAGATAGGTATGACCACGCGTGACGTGGTCGAGAACGCGCTGTACCTCATCGACCCTTCGCGAATGGTTCCTCCAGGCTGTGACATCCAAAGCTGTACCTACCGGCGGCCGGAGACGGCCGGTTTCAACACACCCGAAGTAAGGAGTGCTTTCAGAAAGCTGGGAGTCTGCGGGCGGGGACCATGCAGTGAGCGAGTTGGAGAAACGCGTCGTGCATGTCGTCCCGCGACTCCCAGCGCATACGTAAGCGTCGCGGGCCATGAAGATGGGTGATAGCGGCTTCGGCGACCCACCGGACGCGACCCAACCCCGTACGCCGACCGCGGGTACGACCACGACATCTACCGCCGACGGCTCCGCGAAACACCCCGGGCTTGCGGCGTGGCCGGCCCCGTTTACCCCGCACCGGTGTCAGTCCATCGACCAGCGGAAGGAGTTGGGTGACGTCATCGCGGTGGGCGCCGGTCAGTGATACCCGCAGCGGGATGCCGTTCCCGTTGGTCAGCACATGGTGTTTCGAGCCCGGCCGCGCGCGGTCAACCGGACTCGGACCGACTTTTGGGCGGCTTCGCCCCCGCTTGGCCTGCACATGCGACGCATCGACCGTGGCACGGGAGAAGTCCAGCCGGTCCGCTGCCCGCAACCGGTCCAGCAGCACCTGCTGAAGATCAGCCCACACGCCGGCCGCCTGCCACTCGGCCAGCCGCCGCCAGCACGTCGGTCCCGAACCGAACCCCAGCTCCTGCGGCAGGAACTCCCACTGGATCCCGGTGTAGAGCACGAACAAGATGCCCTGCAACGTCTTGCGGTCGTCGATTCGCTTGCGCCCCGGATACCGGTAGCGGCGTTCGTGCCTGGGCAGGAGCGGCTCGATCACCGCCCACAGCTCGTCACTGATCTCCCACGGCTTCGGCCGGGTCATCCTCACCCCCGAGAAACGAGGTCACCTGTACCTCCACCGTGCCACACGAAGATCATTCTGCAACTCGTAAGAGCACGTCTCACGTGGTGAGTTGATGCGCTGCGGCATGATTGCTCTGTGTGGGTGCCGATCTGTCGCAGCGGCCCCGTTCCTGACGGCCTGTGGGTTCTGGTCGCGCCGTTGTTGCCGTCGTTCACACCGCGCCGCCAGGGCGGCGGTACTGCTCCGGTGGACGAGCGGGCAGTGTTCACGGCCGTGGTGTACGTACTGACCAGCGGGTGTGCGTGGCGGCACCTGCCGCGGACGTTCGGGGTCTCGCCGGCGACCGCGCACCGCCGATTCACGGCGTGGACGAAAGCGGGCGTATGGCGGCGGCTCCACCGGGCCGTGCTGGACGAACTCGGTGCGCGCGGTGAACTGGACTGGACGTCAGTGATCGTCGACGCTGCTTCGGTGCGGGCGAAAAAGGGGGTTCGCTGACCGGGCCGAACCCGGTCGACCGCGGCAAACCCGGCGCCAAGCTACATGTGTTGTCCTTCCGTGGTGGTCCCGGCCGCCGGTTGCCGGGCCGCTCCCACAGCCGGATTTCGGACCGAGTCGCACCACCGGGTTCCCGAGGCGGTCCCGACCACGGGTCCCAGACCGAACCCGGCCACTGGATCCCGGGCTGGTTCCGGCCACCGGTCCCCGGGGTGGCCTCACCAGCAGGCCCCGAGCCGACCCCCACCACCGGATCCCGGGGTGGCCGCGACCGAAGCCGCCGCCACCCCGCGCCGTGACCGGCCGGGCCGGTCATCAGGTCTGGGCCGGTCACCCGGCCGTGCGCCTCCGGATTGGGCGCATGGCCGCGGCGTAGAACTCCGCCGGGTCCTGGGCGAGGCCGGCCTTCGTGGTCCGGCTCCACTCGTCCGCGAGGACCTCGACGGCGCCGTCGGCCAGGCCGTCGAGCGCGGCCCCGATGACCTCGCTCGGCTTGAGCTTGGGCCCGTCGTAGTCGCTCGTCATGTCGGTGGCGGCGGAGCCGAGGTGCACGCCCAGCACCTGCGTGCCCTGCCCGGCGAGTTCGACGCGCGTGCCGGCGGTCAGGCTCCACTCCGCCGCCTTCGCGGCCGAGTACGACGTGGCCCCGTCCCAGGAGAACCAGGACAGTACCGACAGGACGTTGATGATGGCCCCGCCACCGTTGCCGCCGAGGATGTCGGCGAAGGCGCGGGTGACTGTCAGCGTGCCGAAGAAGTTGACCTCCATCTCCCGGCGGACCTGCGCCAGGTCGCCGCGGATGAGGTTCTGGCCGGTCGCGATCCCGGCGTTGTTGACGAGCAGGGTCACGTCCCCCGCCTGCTGGGCGGCCCGCTCGATGCTCTCCGGGTCGAGCACGTCCAGTGCCACGGGCACGACGCCCGGCGTCGTGATGGTGCTGGTGTCGCGCGCGGCGGCGTACACCTTCTTGGCCCCCCGCTCCCTCAGCTGCTCGACGAATTCCCGGCCGAGGCCGCGATTGGCCCCAGTGACCAAAGCGACCGATCCCGCGATCTCCACGATGGTGTCCTTTCCTGTTGTGGTTCCGATCGCAGGGTAGAATCTGACACGGATGTCAGGTTCAACGAGAAGTGGCGGAGGTCACAGTGAGCGAAGAAGACCAGCGGATGCGCATCGGCGAGCTGTCCGCCCGCACGGGCGTCAGCATCCGCTCGCTCCGGTACTACGAGCAGCGCGGCCTGCTGACCTCCACCCGGACGACGGGAGGGCAGCGGCTCTACCTGGAAGACGCGGTGGACCGCGTGCGCCTGCTGCGCCGGCTGTTCGACGGCGGCCTGTCGAGCGAGACGATCATCGCGCTGCTGCCGTGCGCCGACACCCCCTCGGACGACATCACCGTGCAGGCGTTGGAAGTGATGCGACGTGAGCGCGAGCGGATCGACGCGCAGATCTCCGCCCTGCTCACCACGCGCGACCACCTCGACGCACTGATGGCCGGGGCGGCGGGCCACCTCGCCCGGCAGCGTGACGACGCACTCGCCGCCACGGCCTGAGGGAGGTACTCGAACCGGCCGCCGGGTCCTGAGCACCTCCCCGGGCTTCAGAGGTCGTTTTCTCCCAGTGTTTCACCCCGGAATTGATTGTTTAGCACGCCCACTGACGGAGTGGGCGTGCCTGACCACGACCTTTGAACTTGCGACGGGGACCCGGGACGGAGAGTCACCCTTTCCGAAACGGCAAGCATCCGGAAACTCAGATCTTCACCCATCACAGGGCGCTCCACGGCGATCGACTCGATCCCACGTACCTGAGGGGCGCGGGATCAATGGGGTGATCGTGGCGGGCGTCGAGCCATGCACACCGAGCAGTCGACGGGGGCCGCATCCGGCCCTCCGGGCAAGCTGTGGCGATGACGCACAGGGAGCCCCCCGCAGCAGTCGCGCAGGAAAAGGCGCTACTGAGTCTTCGACGGAGCCGGTACGGACGCCCAGGTCACATACCCAGCCTCGTCGCTGCGGTACTGGCCGATGTCGTCGACCAGGCGGTGCACGAGATACAGGCCCGGCTCTACCTCCGGATCCGGCAGAGGCCGGTCCATCTCCCCGACGGTGAGCAGGACATGGACCCCGTCGCATGAGATCCGGCCCGCCAGGTCAACACTCGCGCGGTGACGCGCGGTGACGTCGACCAACTCCGTGAGCACTCCGAGCACTGACTCGGCGACGGCTGCGGCTTCCGACATCTCGCCGAGTAGCGCCGGCAGCACCATTGCGGCGAACCGGCGCGAGCGGCGCATGGCTTCGGTGGGCTGGCGCGTAGGTGCGACGCACTTGTGGGAGCAGCGACACGCCGATGGCGTGGTGCGCTGGATCGACGTCCATCCCAACTACCCGACACGCACCGAGCCTGCCCAGATCCTCGCCGCGCTCCGGGGGACGGTCCGCTGACGGCTGCGCCGGCTCGCCGGTGACGTGTTCGTAGGCATATCTTCGTCGACCGGAGCGGATCGTGCGCTCGACGGCCTGTCCGGGTCGGCCGGTGACGCACCGGCCGACCCGGACGGCGTCCGGTCAGGCCAGGTCGAACCGGTCGAGGTTCATGACCTTGACCCAGGCGGCCGCGAAGTCATGGACGAACTTCTCCTCGGCGTCGTCGCTCGCGTAGACCTCGGCGAGCGCCCGCAGCTCGGAGTTCGAGCCGAAGACCAGGTCGGCGCGGCTGCCGACCCACTTGACCTCGCCCGTGGCGGCGTCGCGGCCCTCGAACGTGGTCTGGTCCTCGGACGTGGACTTCCAGGTCGTGCCCAGGTCGAGCAGGTTGACGAAGAAGTCGTTGGTGAGCTTGCCCGGGGTCTCGGTGAGGACGCCGTGCTTGGACCCGTTGTGGTTCGCGCCCAGCACGCGCAACCCGCCGACCAGGACGGTCATCTCGGGCGCGCTCAGGGTGAGTAGGTTGGCCCGGTCGAGGAGCAGGTACTCGGCCGGCAGCCGGTTGCCCTTGCCGTAGTAGTTGCGGAACCCGTCGGCGGTCGGCTCGAGCGCCTCGAACGACTCCGCGTCGGTGTGCTCCTCCCTCGCGTCCACCCGACCCGCGGTGAAGGGCACCTCGACCTGGAAGCCGGCCTCCTTGGCGGCTTTCTCCACCGCGGCGGAGCCGCCGAGGACGATCAGGTCGGCCAGGGAGACCTTCTTGGCGCCGGAGTTGAACTCGCCCTGGATGTTCTCCAGGATGCGCAGGACCTGGGCGAGCTCGTCCGGGTCGTTGACCTCCCAGCCGCGCTGCGGCTGAAGGCGGATACGGGCGCCGTTCGCTCCGCCGCGCTTGTCGCTGCCGCGGAAGGTGGACGCCGAAGCCCACGCGGTGGACACCAGTTGCGCGACGGACAAGCCGGACTCGAGGAGCTTGGTCTTGAGGACCGCGACGTCCTCGGCGTCGATGGCCTCGCCCTGGGCCTCGGGCAGCGGGTCCTGCCAAAGCAGGGTCTCCGCCGGGACCTCCGGGCCGAGGTACAGGGACTTCGGGCCCAGGTCACGGTGGGTGAGCTTGTACCAGGCGCGGGCGAAGGCGTCCGCGAACTCGGCCGGGTTCTCGTGGAAGCGCTTCGAGATCGGGCCGTAGATCGGGTCGAAGCGCAGCGCGAGGTCCGTCGTGAGCATCGTGGGCAGACGCTTCTTCGACGGGTCGTGCGCATCGGGGATGATCTCCTGCGCGTCCTTGGCCACCCACTGGTTGGCGCCGGCCGGGGACTGGGTCAGCTCCCACTCGTAGCCGAAGAGGATGTCGAAGAAGTCGTTGCTCCACTGGGTGGGGGTGGTGGTCCAGGTGACCTCCAGACCACTGGTGATCGCGTCACCGCCCTTGCCGGTGCCGTAGGTCGACTTCCAGCCCAGGCCCTGCTGCTCCATCGAGGCGGCCTCGGGGTCGTCGCCGACGGCGTCGGCGGGGCCGGCGCCGTGGGTCTTGCCGAAGGTGTGACCACCGGCGATGAGGGCGACGGTCTCCTCGTCGTTCATCGCCATGCGGCGGAACGTCTCGCGGATGTCGCGGGCCGCGGCGATCGGGTCCGGGTTGCCGTTGGGGCCCTCCGGGTTGACGTAGATCAGACCCATCTGGACCGCGCCGAGCGGGTTCTCCAGCTCGCGGTCGCCGGTGTAGCGCTCATCGCCGAGCCAGGTGGTCTCGGGACCCCAGTACACGTCCTCGTCGGCCTCCCAGACGTCGGCGCGGCCGCCGCCGAAGCCGAACGTCTCGAAGCCCATCGTCTCCAGGGCGACGTTTCCGGTGAGGATGAGGAGGTCGGCCCAGGAGATGGACTGGCCGTACTTCTTCTTGACCGGCCACAGCAGCCGGCGGGCCTTGTCGAGGTTGCCGTTGTCCGGCCAGCTGTTCAGAGGGGCGAAGCGCTGCTGACCACGGCCGCCACCGCCGCGGCCGTCGCTGATGCGGTAGGTGCCGGCGCTGTGCCAGGCCATACGGATCATCAGCGGGCCGTAGTTGCCGAAGTCCGCGGGCCACCAGTCCTGCGAGGTGGTCAGCACCTCGGCGATGTCCCGTTTCACGGCCGCCAGGTCGAGGCCGGCGAACGCCCGCGCGTAGTCGAACTCCGCACCGAGCGGGTTGGCGACCACGGGGTCCTTGGCGAGGATCTTCAGGTTGAGCCGTTCCGGCCACCACTGACGGTTGCCGCCACCCTGGGTGGGGTGCGCGGCGCGACCGTGGGCGACCGGGCAGCCGCCCGACTCCTCGGTCTTCGCGTCGGTCACGATGGCATCGTGGTTCTCGGACATGGCAATCCTTCTGGAGAGTGGACCGAAGAGATGGGTCAGGTACGTGCTCACGCATGACGAGAGACGGGCAGAACAGAGCCCGGCAGGTGACCTCGCCCCGCGCTTCGTTGCTCGGTGGCCGTCGAACACCGTCCGGTGACGCAGGCTCCCCCCCAACGCGCCCCGGGCGCGTGGGGGCCCCGAGGGCACCAGCGGAGCGATCTCCGCTCGGAGGTGGTGAGAAGTCAGGTCCGAGCGGGGGCTCCTGTGCCCGGCGCATCGACGTCACGCACCGCCGTGTCCGGCTCTGCCCGTGGCGTCTCGCGCTCATCAGGGTTCAGCGCGAGAAAAACGAAGCCTGCGAGTGTACCGCCGACACCTTGAGCTATGAGATATACCCACAGCGACGACCAGGAGAACAATCCGGCCACGGAACCGCCCACGGCAACAGCCGGGTTGAAGACCCCTCCTGATACGCCCCCCACTGCCACCGCACCTGCGAGGACGGTAAAACCAATGGCCAGGCCGTAGAAGGAATTCTGCGGGTGGTCGCTGCTGGTGGCGACATTGAGAACCACGTAGGCCAGCATGAAGGTCAAAAGTGCTTCCGCTACGAGCGCTGCTCCGATCTGACGCCCCGACAAGGAGACGGCTGTCACCTCATCCGGGTCGACGACCCAGCGACCGATCAGTCCTCCCACCAGCCCGCCCGCCACCTGTGCCACCACGTAAGCCATGGCCTCGCCCCCCTTGATGCGGCCTCTCACGAAGACGCCGAGCGTGACAGCCGGGTTGAAGTGAGCACCCGAGACATGGCCTCCGGCGTACACCATCACCATGAGGGACGCGCCAATCGCCAAGGGCGCGAGGGACGCTTTGGACAGTACTGTCGCGGTGATGGTGAAAACCAGGAATAACGCGCCGATGAATTCAGCTAACGGTTTACGCAAAGCTATCCCTTTCGAGTGTTGAGTGGTCATGGGTTCCGGTTCCGCAGCTCACAGACGACACAAAAGGAGTTGTGGCGGCCCGCAACGTTGAACCGGCGGTTCCGACCAACACCCTAGGGGGGATTGGCAGATGTCTCATCAGTCGAGCTCTTACGAAACACTGACATCGTTTCCCGCTGGGGCGAAGCGATGATCGGTCGGTGCGGGCCCGGTCTACCGGTTCGCGGCTTCGCGAGAGGCGATCCGGTTCGTGCGACCGACCGCGCGGCCCACCGCGTTGCGCACCGCGAGGCCCGGCCGGGTGCGGGGCACCATGAGCCTGGAGAGCAGACCGACGCGTCGCTGCCGCGGGCCTACCTCACGGCGGAGCCGCGACTCGTAGGCGGCGAAGGCGCGGGCGTGATCACCGGGATGGGCGGCGAGCTCTTCCGCGAGGGCGTACGCGCCCGCCATCGCCATGCTGGACCCGTCGCCCAGCAGGGCTGTCGCCGCCGCGGCGTCCCCGAGCAGTACGACCCGTCCGCGGGACCACGAGGGCATCCGAACGGTGGTCAGGGGGTCGAAGAACGGAGCCGGGTGGTCGAGGAACGCCGCCACGAGTTCCGGTGCCCGCCACCGCACGTCGGCGTAGGCGTCGGCCACGGTCTGCTTGTGAAGGGCGATGTTCTTGCGGTCGTGGGGCGCTGGCTGTGCGGCCCGGAAGGTGAAGATCGCGAGCGGAGTGGTCCGCGAGGGGTGGAGGACCAGCATCCGGTTCGGCGCGGTCAGCATCGTCATCTCGGTCGGGTCCTCGATGGCGTCGGGTTCCAGCGGGACGGTCGCGCCGTACAGGCCCAGGTCGCCGGCGAACTGCCGCTCGGGGCCGAATACCAGGCGCCGTACGGTGGAGTGCATCCCGTCGGCACCGACTATCAAGTCGAAGCGCCGTGGCGCGGACCGCCGGAAGGTGACGTCCACCCCGTCTTCATCCTGGTCGAGAGCGGTGACCGTGTCGTCGAACAAGAACTCGGCCTCGGTCTGCGCCGACCGGTGGAGCACCTCGGACAGGTCGGCTCGGGTCACCTCGACCGTCGGAGCCTTGTCCGAGGTGAGCGGGAGTTGCAGGATCCGCCTGCCGCCGGGGTCGAGCAGGGTCAGCGACCGATTGCGGGTGGCGAGCCCGCGGAGCTGCGGAAGGATGCCCATGCGGTCGGCGACCGGGATCGCGGGCCCCTTCACGACGATCGCGCTACCACCGGAGCGCAGCTGCCGGGCGTGTTCGACCACCGTCGGCCGGTATCCATTCCGGGAGAGCCAGTACGCGAGTGCGGGGCCTGCGATTCCGGCACCGACTATCAGCACCTCGGGCTTCTTCATGACGATGACCTCGCGGAGTGTCGATGACCAGGTCCCCGGCGAGTGCCGGGCCGGGTCTCAGGGGGCGGCAGCGCGGGGCAGCGCAACCGGGCCAAGGTACGATCAATTTCGTACCTCAGTGGAGCACGTCCTTGAGGTACGATGCAAGTCGTACCTGAAGGGAGTGTCGCGTGGCCGGGATGAACCTGGTCGGCCCGGAGGCCGATGCGCTCGATCTGGGTGCGGTGTTTCGCGCCCTCGCCGACGAGCACCGTCGTTCGGTGATGACGGAGTTGGCCGCCGACCGCAGCGACAGCGAGCGGGGCTGCAACTCGTTCAATCTTCCGATCTCGAAGCAGACCCAGACCCACCACTTCCGGGTCCTGCGCGAGGCAGGTCTCATTGACGAGATCGACTACGGCAACCGCAAGGGCATCCGACTACGACGCGCGGACATCGAGAAGAGATTCCCCGGGCTGCTCGCGCTCCTGGGCGCAGAGTCCCCGGGCGGTACTGCTCCTCGCTGAACACAGCTGAGCACACCGGAAGGAGTCCGAGTCGGCCCTGAGCCGCGAGCTCGACCGGATCCGGCTCGCGCCCACCTCCGCTCTGCGCTTCCTCGCCCGTGAGTTGACCGCACGTCGTCTTGCGCAAGGGACACGATGGCGCCGGCCGGCCGCCGGACGGCAGGCGCTGCTCGTGCTGGCTCATCTACGATGCGGCCGTACCTACGCCCAGCTCGCCGCCGGATTCGGCGTGGGCACCACCACCGCCTACCGGTACATCGCCGAGGCCGTCGACATCCTGGCCGCTCTGGCTCCAACCTCGCCGAGGCGGTGAGGACAGCCTCCGGCAAGGCGTTCGTGATCCCGGACGGCACGTTGCTGCCGATCGATCTTATCGCCGCTGACCGACCCTTCTACTCCGGGAAACATAAGAAGCACGGCATGAACGTGCAGGTGTTCGCCGACCCGGCGGGACGGTTGCTGTGGGCCTCGCCCGCGCTGCCGGGATCTGTCCACGACCCCGGCCCCCGCCAGGGCACCGATGATGCCGTGGGTTCGCGCGGCTTTCAAAGCCCAGGCTTCCGCGATCGTGGCCACCGACCCCTTCCACATCGATACGGTTTTCCTTCGGCGTTGGTGTTCGTGTTGTTCTTCATCGACCACGGCACCCGGCGAGTGCACATCGCCGGTATTACCCGACACCCGACCGGCCCCTGGGTCATCCAGCAAGCCCGCAACTACCACGCTGCCGCAGGTGCCCCGGATGAACGCCATCGCAGAACGTTGGATCGGGGCATGCCGCCGGGAAGGCCGCCGACCGGGGCCTCACTGAGCCGGAAGGATACGAAGCATCCACCGAAGTCCCGCAGCCACTGCACTCGATCGAACAGCCCGCCTTCCGCGGAGACCCCTTCAGAACTTCCGGTGCGGGCTGACACCCCGTATGGGAAGTAGTCGGCGTGGCAGGGGCGCGACCAGCGGCGCGACGCCGTGCTCCGGCCCGCCGGAGCGGGGACAGGAAGGTGCGGGCGACCATCATCCGCTGCACCGGCACGGGGTCCCAGGTGGACTGGTTCACGAACTGCCGAAGGTTCTGCTCATTGCCGTCCGGCAGCCGAGCGGCCATGGCCTGGAGCGACTTGCGGCGGCCGTCCAGCATCAGTCCCCCCCAGATAGCAGTCACCCTACGCGACCGGGTCACTCCTGACGGGAACCCCCGTCAGCGACGGTCATGATGTGGCGGGTGCGCTCGCGCAGCAACTGATGCGTGCGGTCGTGGTGGTTGCGGGGATGCCACGCCATGCCGATGGTCAGGTGCGGCACCGACAGGGGGATCGGAAACGTGCGCAGACCGAGTGTGTCCACCATCGGCCGGCCCAGCCCGGTGGGGGCAACGCTCACGACATCGGTGTCGCGGGCCAGGAACAGCGCGGTCGCGACGCTGGGGACCACGGCGACCACGCGCCGGCTCAGGCCCAGCTCGGCGAGTCGCTCGTCGATCGGGCCGCGGGCCCGGCCCCGCCGCGACACGACGATGTGGTCGGCGGCGGCGAACCGCCGCGGGGTGACGGTCTTCGCCTTCGCCAGTGGATGAGTCGGCCGAATGACGCCGATCAGTGTTTCAGTGAGAAGGGTTTCCGTGCAGGTCTCCGGGTCGCCCGGGCGCACGATTCCGATCTCCAGATCGACCAGCCCCTCGCGCAGGGCGGGGGTGTCCTCGATGTTCTCCGGTCGCAGGCGCAGGGAGATGCCGGGCGCCTGGCTCCGTAGATCGTCGAGGAGGGGCGGAATGAAGGCCGTGGACAGCATGTCGTTGACTTGCAGGTCGAACGTCCGCACCGCGGTGCGGGGATCGGTGGAGACGGACGGTGCGAACAGCGCTCGCGCCCGGGTGGCGACCGCGTGCACCTCTCCGCGCAGTTCGAGGGCCCGGGGTGTGGGCACGAGGTCGCGCCCGGCGCGCACGAGGAGCGGGTCGTCGAAGATCCGGCGCAGCCGGGCCAGGGCGCGGCTCATCGCGGGTGGCGAGGTGCGCAGAAGGTCCGCGGCCCCCGTCACGCTGTTCTCGGCGAGCAGCGCATCCAACGCTTTGATCAGGTTCAGATCGACGTTGTCCATCCCCGGATTATCAGATACGGAATGAGTCTGTATCAAGATTGCATTGGTGTGAATCGGCTCCAGTTCTCTAACGTCAGAGGCACTCGATGCCCCCCAGGAGGACACCGTGGACATTCGCGTCCGCCCACCCCTGCGTCGCCACCGCGAGCACCATGACGCCGGTGCCCGGTGTACTGGCCTGGTCGGGGCTCCGTTGACCCTAATCACGTTCCCCCCATCCGGCGATCCCGTCACGCCCGGCTGCGCAGCCGGCTGACGGCTCACCGCACGACACGACCGATCGGCCATGCGCACGGAGGCTCCCAGTGAAGCGACACGAACTGCCCGCGACACGGGACACCGAACAGGAAGCAACCCGAATGATCACTCATGAGGATCATATGACCAGCGGCCATGCGGCCCCCGGGGCTCGTCCGCGCCGGATCTCCTATGCGGAGGTGCGCGCCCGGATCGGAGAGCCCGAAGATCTGATCAAACGCAAAATCCACGACAGCCTCGACCGGCATTGTCGCCGTTTCATCGCCCATTCGCCTTTCCTGGCAATGGCGACATCGAACGCGACAGGGCTCCCCGACAGCTCACCGCGCGGTGATTATCCCGGGTTCGTGAAGGTTCTCGACGAGCGCATGCTCGCCATTCCCGACCGGCCGGGCAACAACCTCGCCGACTCGTTCCGCAATCTCGCCGAGAACGACGGGATCGGGCTGATGTTCGTCGTGCCCGGGATGCGGGAGGTCCTGCGTATCAACGGCCGTGCCTACCCCACCGACGAACCAGACGTGCTCGCCCGGATGCGGACCGAGGGGAAGGACACCACGCTGGCGATCATCGTGGACGTGGAAGAGGTCTTCTTCCACTGCGGCCGCGCGCTGATCCGCTCCCGGCTGTGGGATCCGGCCGTCCAGGCACTGGCGGACGAGCTGCCGTCGATGGGTGAGATCGCCCGTGACCAGATGGGCGTCGACGCCGATCCGTCCGTGCTGGACGGAATGCTCGAAGACGACTACCGGCACCTATACTGAGGGCGGCACCACCGTGCAACGAACCATTCTCGAGAACGTGGAGCCAGTCGCCGAGGGCGTCGTCTCGCTCCTCCTGCGCGGAGCCGACGGTCCGCTGTCCCCCTGGGAACCGGGCGCCCACATCGATCTGGCCCTGCCCAACTGGCTGACCCGGCAGTACTCGCTGTGCGGGGACCCGGCCGACCGCGACACCTATCGGATCGCCGTCCGTCACGACCGGCTCAGCCGGGGCGGCTCGGAATACATCCACCTGTTCCTCAACAAGGGCCGCACCCTCGACGTCTCGGTGCCCCGCAACAACTTTCCCCTGCTGCCGGCTCCGGAATACCTGTTCCTCGCCGGCGGGATCGGCATCACCCCCCTCCTGCCGATGCTGAAGACGGCGGTGGAGTCCGGCGCCTCGGCAACACTGCTGTACGCGGGCAGGTCCCTGGCCACCATGCCGTTCGTCGGCGACCTGCAAGCCGTGCACGGGAGCCGGGTGGGCGTCCACACCAGCGACACGCACGGCACGCCCGACCTCGCCGCGGAAGCGGCGGCACTGGGTCCTGAGGCGCTCGTGTACTGCTGCGGCCCCACGGCGATGCTGGACGCGGCCGAGGCAGTGTTCCCCGCAGAGCGGTTGCACCTTGAGCGTTTCCGGCCGACCGTCAGGGAGTTCGCGCCCAACGCGCCCTTCGAAGTGCACTGCGCCCGATCGGCACGGACCGTCCAGGTCGGCGCGGAGGACACCATGCTGGACGCCTTGAACCACGCAGGATTCCGCATACCGTCCGGGTGCCGTGAGGGCGTCTGCGGCAGTTGCGAAATCGCGCTCGTCGACGGGGAGCCGGAACACCGCGACAACATCGGCCCCGCGCCGGGTCGCATGTACTGCTGCGTCTCGCGGGCGTTGTCATCCACCCTCACCATCAACCTCTGAACCTGACGAGCCGGTGGCTCTGTGGGCAGCGCACCAGCGGCCGGTACATACGTCATCTCCGAACGCGGACCCTGGTGACCCACGATCGCCCCTGTCACCGCCCCCATCACCTTGCACAGCCGAACAACATGGTCGCCGACCATCCCTGGAGGGGATGCCCCATGACCGTCCATACGCGCCTGATAATCAAGGTCGGTGGCTTGTGATCGACTGGCTGGAACTGGCCGAATCGGTCATCTCCTCACCGTGGTTGTACGCGGTACTGATCGCGGTGTCTTTCCTCGACTCATTCCTACCGCTGATCCCGAGCGAGCCAGTCGTGATCGTCGCGGGCGTCTACGCCACCTCCGGGGAAACCGACATCGTGCTCGTCATCGCCGCCACGACACTCGGCGCGTTTCTCGGCGATTGCGTTCCCTACGTGGCCGGACGGCTGTTGAGTGAACGCATCCTCAAGCGTCTGCCACCCGGTTCCAAGCGCCGTACGGCACACGACTGGTTCGTCCGCGAACTCGATTCCCGCGGTGGCTTCATCCTGGTGACCACACGGTTCATCCCGGTAGGGCGTTACCTGGCCACCCTGTCCACCGGACTCGTGGGCTTTCCGATGGCCAAGTACGCTCTCTTCGTCGGGTTCGCGACGGCGACATGGAGCGCCTACACCGCGCTCACCGGCTATCTAGGGGGAGTCGTGTTCCAGGAAAACACGCTGCTGGCCATCGCCGTCGGCGTCGGCCTGGCATTCGTGGTGACCGGTGCCATCGAAGCCGTACGCTACTTCCTCCGCCGCAGGAGTGCGGTCCCGGCGGACGCGACCATCGACTGAAATTTGCCTGCTGACCTTTCTGTTCAGATGTCGAGGCTGACATCTGAACAGAAAGGTGCCAGCGATCAAAATTCCATGCGTCGCGGCGCAATCGCCCACGCCCGCCGATCGGCGCACATAGTCATCCAGCCATACCTCCTCCGGAATTCGGAAACCCATGGACCTTGGACACGTACTGCTGCTGATTCTGGCCGGTTGGTGCCGGCGGAATCAATGCGCTTGCCGGTGAGGGCAGTCGAGCCGGTCTGACCGGGCGGTGGCGCCGTATCCGGGCCGCGCTGCCCGTCTGCGTCGCCGGTTCGGCCGTCGGCTGCGTTTTGCCGCTCGTCACGCCTGCTCGCGCCTTCGAACTCATCGCGCCGCTTCTCGTGCTCGGCGCGGCCGCCACGCTGTTCTTTGAGGAACGTCCGCGGCCTGGTTGGTCGCCCGAGTGCACTCAGCCGTCGCCGCCAGATCTACTCATCGAGGTCTCCGGTGCGACCGCGCGGTGCCGGGCGCACATGGTTGCCTATCACCACGTCCCGACCCCGGGCGTCGACTATCTCACCATGCGCGGCTATTGGCAGCTGGACCTCGTCAGCACGAACGAGAAATGGGTGATCCGGCGGTGGACGATCGTGCGAACCGCGCCGTGGGAAGGAAATCCTGACCTGTACCGCATCGCTCGCGAAGGAGCCTAGACCGCCTTGCGAGATTCGCAGCTCATTCAGGAGGTATGACAAGTGCGTGCAGTTGTGGTCGGCGGCGGGATCGTCGGGCTCACCAGTGCGATCGCGTTGCGCAGGCGGGGCATCGCGGCGGTGATCCACGAGCAGGCCCCCGCGATACGGGCGGCCGGCGCGGGGCTCGGGTTGTGGGCGAACGCGCTGGCGGTCTTCGACGAACTGGGGCTCGGCGAGCAGGTGCGGGCGATCGGCCGGCCTGCGGAGATGTATTTTCGGGACCACGCGGGCGAGGTGATCCATCCTTCCGGGTACTCCGACGACGACCACCGGTATCTGCTGGTGCACCGGGCCAAGTTGAACGACGTGCTCGCCGATGCGGTGGGCCGGGACAACATCCGCCTGGACTCGCGGCTGGTCGGCTACGACGAGACTGACGCCCGCGTGACGGCCCGTTTCGGTGACGGCACGACTGCCGAAGCAGATGTGCTCGTCGGCGCCGACGGCGCGTACTCCGTCGTTCGTTCCCTGCTGCTTCCGGGCAGCGAAGCCGTGGAGCACAAGGGCCATCACGCGTGGCGCGCGGTCGTCCGGCCGCCGGCGGGCGTCACCATCGACCGCAGCGTCATCGTGCTCGGCGAGGAGCGCACCCGTGGCGGATATGTGCCCACCGTCGACGGCACCGTGTACTGGTTGGTCAACCAGTTCGGAGCCGATCCGCTGCGGGGCACCCCGAAAGAGCAGGCCGCGGAACGTGCCGCGCTCCTCGACACGACGGGCTGGAATCCGGCGCTGCTCGCCCTGATCGCATCGACGCCGGACGACCAGGTGCTGCACAACCAGATCATGCTGGTGCCGCCGTTGTCGCGGTGGGTGTCGCAGCGGGTGGTTCTCGTCGGCGATTCCGCTCACGCGCTTTCCCCGCACATCACCGCGGGTGCGTCGCTGGGCGTCGAGGACGCGCTGTTGCTGGCCCGGCTGCTCACCACGTCCGACGGGGTGACCACCGCGCTGGCCGCCTACGAACAGGACCGGATTCCGCATTATCGGAAGGTCAACGAGTTGGCCAGGACGGTGGAGGACTCCGCGACGCCGGAGGAGTTCGCCGCCAACTACGTGGCCTTCAGTCACTGGATGCTCAACCGGTAGCGGCATCGACGGACATGGAGAACCGGATGGGCTTGTACATCGACACCAGCGTCGCCGTGCCGATGCGTGACGGAGTCACGCTGGCGACCGATCTATGGCAACCGGCCGGAACCGGCCCGTGGCCGGTCCTGCTCGCCCGCACTCCGTACGGCCGGACCTCTACCGTCCACCTGGGCAATCCGAAGCTGCCGGACATCCGGGCCCTGGTCGACAGCGGCTACCTGGTCGTCGTCCAGGACGTGCGGGGCACGGGGGAGTCGCCGGGGTTGATGGAGCCGCATCGCTTCGATCAGAGCGACACCGTCGACACGCTGGCGTGGATCGCCGACCAGGATTGGTGCAACGGCAGCGTGGGGATGTGGGGCGCGTCGTACATGGGCTTCCCGCAGTGGCAGGCGGCCGCCCTGGCGCCTCCGGTGCTGCGCGCGATCGCCCCCGCGATGACCTCGGCGGACATCTACCGTGCCTGGTACTCGTCTCAAGGCGCGGTGTCGCAGGGCACGTTGTTCAACTGGTCGGCCCGCATGGCTGTGGCCAACCTGTCACGCCCGCGCAGCGACGGCCCACCGGATCCGCGGGATGCGGCGTCGGTCCGAGCCGCGCTCGAGGACGTCGACGCGCTGTACTCGCTGCCGCTCGATCGCCAGGGAGCTCTCCAGCGGGGCCTGCCCTGGCTCGGTGAGATGCTCGCCCGCCCCGACTACGACGCGTACTGGAAGCGCCTGGCCGCATTGGATCACAGCTCAGCGATCACCGCGCCCGCGTTGAACGTGACCGGCTGGTATGACGTGTTCGCGCGAGAGGTCGTCCGCTCGTACACCACCATGCGCCGCAGCGGTGGCAGCGTGTCGGCCAGGGATGGCCAACAACTCATCATCGGCCCGTGGGGCCATGGTGACGGTGCGGACCTGGGAGTCTTCCCCGACCGCTCGTTCGGACCCGCGGGTTCCGTCAAGGCGGCGGCGATCACACAGGCCCATCTGCGGTTCTACGACCGGTGGCTGAAGGGTGGCGCCGAGGTCGACCCGGGTGCGCGAGTACGCATCTTCGGTCATGGGCCTGGACCGGTGGCGCGAAGAGGACGACTGGCCACTGCCCGACACCCGGTACGAGGATTACTTCCTCCGCAGCGCGGGACGGGCCAACAGTGCCGAGGGTGACGGACAGCTGCACCGCCGCGCCCCCGACGACGACCGCAGCGACTCGTACTCCTACGATCCGCTCGATCCGGTCCCGACCGTGGGCGGAGCGACACTGGGCTTCGACGGATTCGCCGGTCCAGCCGATCAGACCGATGTGGAACGCCGCGACGACGTCCTCTGCTACACCGGTGAATCCCTCCAGGAACCGCTGGAGGTCACCGGCCACGTCACCCTCACCGTGCACATGTCCTCGACAGCGGTCGACACGGATGTCACCGGTAAACTCGTCGACGTCTTCCCCGACGGCCGCGCCATCATCCTGTGCGAGGGCGTGTGCCGGATGCGGTACCGCGCCTCCCTGAGCCGGCCACAGCCGCTCGAACCCGGCCAGATCGTCGAGGCGACCATCGACATGGGCGTGACGTCGAACGTCTTCGGCCCCGGACACCGCATCCGGCTCGAGGTGTCGAGCAGCAACTTCCCGCGGTACGACCGCAACACCAACAGCGGCGACCCCGGCATATCCACGACCGGTACGAAAGTCGCCCTCAATCGAATCTTTCACGGACCGGCGCACCCCAGCCGACTGACGCTCCCGGTGATCGCGAGGCCCCGATGAGTACGCTTCAACGCATCGAAGCCGATGTGCTGATCCCTGGTCGCGGCGCCCCCGTACGCGACGGTGTCGTCGTCATCGACGGCCCCGTCATCTCGTACGCGGGCCGGCGTGCCGGTGCCCCGATCGACGACTCGGCGGTCGAGCCCGTGCACGCACGGACCGTCATGCCCGGCATGTGGGACTGCCACACGCACGTCAAAGGCGGCCGTCCGGGCACCTTCGACGACGTCCGGCTGGTGCAAGAACATCATCAAGGTGTGCGCGTCCGGCGGCGTACTGAGCGTCATCGACGATCCGCTCCACCAGGAATTCACTGTCCGCGAACTGCGTACGATCGTGGAAGTCGCCGGGCTCGCGGAGCGCAGTGTCGCGGCCCACTGTCACGGCAAGCCGGGGATCATGACGGCCCTGGAGGCCGGCGTGCTCACCATCGAGCACGGCAGCTACCTCGACGATGAGGCATGCACGGCGATGAGGGAAGCCGGTGCGATCCTCGTGCCGACACTCACCATCATCCGGGAGCTGCTCGACGGCGGAGGGCTCCCGCCATACGCGGCCCGCAAGCTCGCCGACATCGCCCGGGTCCACCGAGACAACATCGCCCGCGCCCACCAGGCCGGCGTTCGGATCGCCATGGGCACGGACATCCAGAGCAGCGGCGATGCCCCCGCCGCCTGGGGGCGCCATGGGCGCGAAGTGGTGCTGCTCAACGACATCGGCATGAACCCGCTGGACGTGATCGAAGCCGCCACAGCCAACGACCCCGCCACCCTCGGTCGCCAGGCACCTCGCTCCGGCCTCCTGCACGAGGGCTTCGACGCGGACATCCTCGTCGTCGACGGCGACCCACTGAGCGACATCTCCCTTCTCGCCGACCCGTCCAAAATCACCGCAGTCTGGCAAGCCGGAACCCTGGTGAAGGGCCGACGCGGTTGCGTAACTCCGGCGCCGGTGGCTGTATGTGCCCCGCTGTCCCATCCGGAGTCGGTCAGGAGGCCGACGTACTCGCTGCACTACCGGTAGTGCCCCGACCTGCCGTCGATCGTCTGCGGCGCCGTCTTGGCTGGTCGCGCCCACGCGGCGGAGCCGCACATCGACACAGCCCGCGCCCCTTCGGCGCGCCACCGAACCGCGGCCGACTTCCACCGATCCGCTGAGTGCTCTGACCGCATAGGTCCGCCGGGTTGTTCAGGCTGCGGCGGCGAGCGGGCGTCCGCCCCAGCGGATGCCCTTCTCGCTGCGGACGCGGGCGTGTCCCTTGCGTTCGGAAGTAGCGCGCCCCGTGGGTGCGATGGTAGATGGCCGGCACCCGGCCGCCCGCCGATCGCGGTGTCGGTGAGTCGGCGTACGTACCGGCTGTGCACCCGGGTCGACACTACTCATCTCCGCACCTGTTCCTGCGGGAGACCGGACGGACGAAGGACGGGTTTCTGGTGCTGGGCGCATCTCCCTGACCGGCTGAGCCAGCGCTTCCACCTGCTCAGGCTCTGCCTCCACGGGGGGAGTGCTGCGATGACCGAGAAGCCGGAGACGGAACGCGAGGAATGCACCGACCGTTTCGCCCAGCCGGACCCCGACAACACCCGCATCACGTACGCGAGCCGCACTATGGGGCATACAGGCGTGGGTGACCCGCTTACCGGCGGGGCACCGTTACCGTGCATCGGTGAGGGTCCACCCGACCACGTTCACTTGTCACTGTTCGTACTGAGCCCACCAGCAGGCCTCGTCGGCATGGCGGTCGCTCACGTGCGTCCGGACGAGCATGGCCCAGCATGTCTGGTACGCGATCTGCTTGTCCCCCCAGCCGCTGAAGTGCCCGCCCCGATAACAGGCCCTCATCCTCTCCGGGGTGGGGTTGATGTGATTGCCCTGCAAGCCAATCTGGACACAGTCGGCCGTCTCCGCCGACGCCGGGTCGGCCCCGGCGAGCGAGACGGTGGAGGCCGCGACGAGAACGCCGACGGAGGCCGCAGCGGTCACCAGATTCCTGTTCATCTTCTCCCCCTTACAGAGACCTGACACTGACGGTGGCGCTGATCGGCGGAGACTGGGCCGTCGGGAGCGCCGTTACGGTTTGGTGGCGGTCGGCCGGAGCCACCGTCTGGTGGCGGTCGGCGAGCGCGGGGCTCGTTGAGGTTGCGAGCGTGCCTGCGGCAAGAGCCCATAGAACGACTGTCCTCTTCGTACGAGTCACTTCAACTCCTCGATGTGAGAGAAGGCTGAATGCCCGGGCCGTGGTCCGCCACGCTCCCGTCGCGTGTCCCGGAGCTCGGGCAATTCAGCTTCCGCCCGGTGCGGACGGAGAAGCGACGTGATTCGGCCTGGGCCGAACATAGCCAGCGCGGGACAATTGGGACTATGGCGTTGCGAATCCACTTCACCAGCGAGGACCTGGCTCGTACGTGCATGGCTCAGGCGCCCCGCCCATTCCTGGAACTGGGCTTGGCTTTCTGGAGCCTGCGGCACCCGGCCCACGCCGCGCGGGCCGAGGCCTGGCAGCGAGGTGTATCCGAGCGACTGGCGCCCTCGATCCGCAAGCTGGCGGCTCGACATCCCTGGGTCGGATGCTCCGACTTCGTGTGGACCCCCACGGCGGCCGAAAACCCCCAAGAGGCCCTCGAGACCGTACCCGCCGTCTCTCCCGCAGGTCCAGCAGCAGATGGCGTATCTGACCGAGCGGCACCAGACGCCTCTAGCATGGACACGTCACCTCAGCGCTGACTCCAGGGCCTTGAGCCAGTACCACGGCATGATGCACAGCGTCCACGAGCGGGTCATCAAGCCGCACTGGCCCCAGATCGACATGCCGGCTTCCGCCAAGCGCGCACGGATGCAAGTCCTGGCCGAAGATGGGATCGACAGCCTCCTGGCCAGCCTCGATCCTCGCAGGATCCGCTGGAGCCCACCCGTGCTCGAACTCGCCTCCCCCCGGCCAACTCGACGTCCGCCTCGGCGGCCGCGGACTGCTTCTCATACCGACGCTGTTCGCCGCCCCGCCCTTCCTCGGCGCAGACCCCTTCAACGTGGAAGACACCGAGCCTCAGCGATGGCTGACATTTTCCCTACACCGCGCCGAGCTGCCGTCCACCACACAAGCCCCTGCGGCTTCGCGCCCACCACGATCCTTGTCCGCCTTACTGGGACGCACCCGCGCCACCGTGCTGTGTGTCATCGCCGAACAGCCGAACTGCAACACGACCCAGCTCGCCGACCGAGTAGGCATCGCCACCGCCAGCGCCAGCGAACACGCCACCGTCCTACGCTCGGCCGGCCTGACCGCTGCGGTACGCCACCGCAACATGGTGCTCCACATTCTGACCGCCGCCGGGCACGCCCTGCTCAGCGCCGCCATGTGAGCGATGGGTGCTGTCGGGAATCCCGTTGACCTTCTCAATCGCTGTCACCTCGGTATCGCTGTCACCGGTGACCAGTTGAAGATGGTGGCATGGACGCGCAGAAGGTGACCTTGCGGAAAATGGCGCCGTCGGAGTACGACGTGGCGACCCTCGCCGCCGCCGAGGAGCTTGTTGCCCGCGAAGGCAAGACATCGCTCAATTTGAACGTCGTTGGGGACAATGAGAAAGCCATTGCGATGTATCGACGTAATGGCCATGGCGTGTCGTCAATGTACCTATCCAAGAGCGTGCAGCGATAGACCAGACCGGCGCGGGCATCGCCGTGCTCGCCACGGGTGCCCCGGCGCGGTTCGTCCTGTCTGCGGCAGCCTCCTCCTGCCGTCGCTGAGCGAACGCGACGATCCCCGTGGCGATGTTGGCCGCGGAGGTTGGAGACGTCGGCGGAATGGGCGTCGCGGTGCAGATCGCCATGGCCGGACAGCCCGTGCGCGAGTTCGGCGTACGAGGCCTGGTCGCAGAAGGTGGTGTTCACCAGGCCACGTACGCCTCCACGGGATCAGATCCTCACCCCGCGGCAAGCTGGGAACCGCCCCAGTCCCACAACGGCTCGATCTCCAAGGCGTGGTCACCGAACTTTGAACTGGATCTTCGTCTCGGCCGCGACTAACTGGCGGTCCTCAGCCACGATCTGCTCATACCGTGCCCCGGAAACGTTCCCGGCGGTCGTGCGCGTGGGCATGGTCCTCACCACCCCTGCGGTCCGGGGCGTCGGCGCTCCCATCGCCGGCGACAATCCCGGCCTCACCCGGCAGCATCCTGCTGCTGAACATCAGGAGCAACCAGTGGCCAAAGCATCACTGACCCCGAGGATCAGACACGGGTTCTGAGCTTAAGCTCAGAGGATGTCTCACGTGGCACGTTCCACGAGCTTCTTGTAGCAGGTCGGGCGGCGGCCATGGCCGGGCCTGGCTCTGCCAGTCGTTGCGGACCATATACGGGATCTTGAGACCACGAGCAGCCGATGGCAGGCTCATGCCGCATGATCGATGAATTCGCCAAGGACAACCTGCACGGGAGACTGCGGCGGGACCGCAAGGCGCTGCTCTGGAAACTCGACGGCTTGACAGAATACGACGCCCGTCGACCTTTGACAGCGACCGGGACCAACCTCCTCGGCTTGGTCAAGCACGTGGCCACCGTCGAGGCCAGGTACTTCGGCGAGGTCTTCGACCGCCCTTCCCCGGAACCGCTGCCCCGGTGGCAGGACTACGACGGCAGCGATCTGTGGGCGACCGAGGACGAGACTCGCGATCAGATCATCGGGTTCTACCGGCGCACGTGGGAACACTCGGACGCGACGATCAACGAGCTTCCCCTCGACGCCCCCGGCCATGTGCCGTGGTGGCCGGAGCCTTATCCCAACACGAACCTGTTCGCCGTCATGGTCCATGTCCTCGGCGAGTCCATCCGGCATGCCGGGCACGCCGATATCCTGCGTGAGGGCCTCGACGGCCGGACCGGGGTGCGCGCCGAACACGAGACGCAGATCGATGAGGAAGCCCGTGCGGCCTACCGCACGAAGATCGAGCAGGCCGCCAGGTCGGCCGCACCAATCAAAGGTTAGAGGTTGTCTCTCGCCCCGTTGCTGCCGTCGTTTGCTGCTCGTCCGCAAGGTGGTGGGGCCGCCCCGTGTGACGAATCGGGCCGTGTTCACGGCAGTGGCGTTCGCGCTGACCAGGGGCTGTGCCTGGCGGCATCTGCCGCCGACGTTCGGCACGTCGCCCGCCACCGCGTATCGTCGCTTCACGGTATGGACCGAGGCCGGCCTGTGGCGTCGGCCGCACCGGGCGGTGCTGGACGAACTCGGGGCCCGGGGCGAGGTGGACTGGACCTCGGCGGTCGTCGACGCGGCCTCCCTTCGCGCCCAAAGGGGGGATCGCTGACCGGCCCGAACCCGGTCGATCGCGGCACGAAGGGCAGCAAGCTGCACGTGCTGTCCGATGCCCAGGGCATCCAGGGGCATCCCGCTCGCCGTCGCCGTGTCCGGCGCGAACATGCACGACAGCCTCGCCCTCGAGCCGCTCATCCGCGGCATACCCGCCCTGCCACCAGCAGGCGGCGAAACCAGTGCACGTGGTGCGGCCGAGGCGCCGCCGTACCTGACGACCTATTCATGTGGGCGCAGAGAACTGCCCGGGCGCAGCGAACCCTGATCATCGAGGTTATCCAGCACTGCGGGCAGGCCCTTCGTGAGCATCTTGGTGCGGACGCTGCCGAGGAACTTGGACATGAATAGGCCGCCGACACCGGTGAAGCCCGTGTGGTCGTAGATGAAGCGCGTGCCTTCGCCCCACGCCTGAATCCGGTAGGCGACCTCGGTCACCGCACCTCCGCTCTCATCCTGCCAAGAAAACCGCAATAGTTCCGGCTTGCGCACCTCCAAAACCTCACAGGAGACGACGCCGCTCCATCCGGGCCGAGGCTTGGCCACGAAGGCGAACTTGGTGCCAACGACGGGCGCGAAGCCCTCAGGGCGGGCGCCGGCGCCGGTCGCCGTCCACAGCGGGACCAGCTGAGGGTCGGTGACCGCGCGCCACACCGCTTCCGGCCGGTGGGGGTAGTCGCGGACGATGTGGATCTCACTCATGAGGGACCCTTCCGGGCGGGCGACGGGAAACCCATCGCGTAGCGTATCGTACAGTCACTGAAAATTTACTGTAGCAGAACCTTTTCCAGGGACTGGATTACTATCTGAGGCATGAGCATGCGCACTGTGAACTGGTCGACGCTCCGCCCAAGGGGACAGGAATCCGCGGACGAAGGCCTTCGGGAGCGCAAGAAGCGGCTGATGCGTCAGCAGCTGTCCGATACAGCGACCGCGATGTTCCTGGAGCGCGGCTTCGAGGCTGTGCGCGTGGCGGAGATCGCGCAGGCGTGCGGAGTGTCGGAGAAGACGGTGTTCAACTACTTCCCGACCAAGGAGTCCTTGGTCCTGGATTTGGGCGAGGCCACCATGAACTCGCTGCGCCAGACTCTCGCTGACCCGAGCCTGGCACCGGTCGAGGCGGCGCTGGCCATCCTCGACCAGGAACTGAAGGACATCACCTCCTGGCTCGCCGCGCAGGCCGACGCTGTCGAGGCGAAGGTCGCGCTCATGCGCTTCGGGACGCTGATCAGGTCCACCCCGTCTTTGCGGGCCTATCAGCGGGACATGACTGACCGGCTGGTCGCCGAGGCCGCCGAGATTCTTGCCTCGCGCGCCGGCCTGAGCCAGGACGACCCCGAACCGCAGATCGCCGCGATCGCCCTCCTCGGCCTGTGGACCGTGCAGTTCCAAGCCCTGCGCCGCCACCTCGGGCGCGACGTCGCTCCCGAGCGGCTTCACCAGGCCGTCACCGCAGATGTCATGCGTGCGGCTCGGCTCATCGACGCCGGGCTGCATGTGCTCGGCA
Source organism: Streptomyces sp. NEAU-174 (assembly GCF_052665095.1). Taxonomy (NCBI): domain Bacteria; kingdom Bacillati; phylum Actinomycetota; class Actinomycetes; order Kitasatosporales; family Streptomycetaceae; genus Streptomyces; species Streptomyces sp. NEAU-174. The sequence goes on from NZ_JBQTCE010000014.1 coordinate 248,903, forward strand.
CGGCCGGTGAAAACGACCGGTCCGAGCAGGCCGGGTGAGGCACCACCGTGCGCTCCGAGGGCCTCGTAGCCGGCACAGCTCGCGGAACTGTCGACCAGTTCAACTTCGGCGTGCTGCTGCGGAATCTGCGGAGCATCACCGGTCACTATCTCGATGCCGGAGCGACGCACCCCGTCCTCGCTGGTGTGGGTGAGGACCAGCACGAGCGGAAGCTACTGGCTGATGCCGTGTAGGGGCGACTCATTGAGGTCTTCGCGGCCATAGCCGCCCATGCTGTCGCGGTGGTCGCTTCCTTGTCCGCGATCGAGAATCCGGGCCGGGGGCAGCGGTTGCGGATTGCGTCTGGGTAAATTGGCTCTTAACGAGCTTGCACTTGATGTTAAGTGACGAGTTCTCTAGCTTTTCCGTATGAACCTCACGATCCTTGCGGCTTCCGGCAGGACCGGAATCGCGCTTACTCGGCAGGCGCTGAAGCGTGGTCACACCGTTACCGCGATTGCGCGCGACCCCGAGCGAATTCCGGTACCCAATTCCGACGCTCTGTATAAGGTGGCGGGTGATGTGCATGACCCTGCGAGTATTTCAGCGGCGATCGATCCGGATTCCGTAGTCCTTTCCGCTCTCGGCGCGGACAAGGCGGGAATTCTCCTGGCCGGCGCCAGGACAGTTGTCGCGGCCCCGTCGCGGCGCGTCATCTGGCTCGGTGCGTACGGCACGGGTAAGTCCGCCGAGGTGGCGGGGGAGGCGGCCGGCGTCATCGTGAAGCTGCTGGGGGGCGATCATCTTGCGGACAAGGTCGAGGCCGACAACACGGTCCTCACGGCCGGTGGCACGGTCTTTCATGCCGGGGTGCTGGCCGACGGACCGGAAAGCCCCACCCGGCGCACGGTCGGTCTACAGGATGCGCCTCCGTTCGATCTCACCGCGAAGGTCACCCGTGACACCGTAGCGGCGGCCATGCTCGACGAGGCCGAGGAGCCGCACTTCCCCGGAACCGTTGCCCTGCCGCTGGCCGGTTAGGCGGTGACGATCTCCGCGAGAGCCGCTCTTACCTGATCGCGGAGCCAGGCGTGCGCGAGGTCCGAGTCGTTGCGCTGGTGCCAACTACAGTTGATCGGCGCCGCCGGGAACTCGACGGGTATCGGCCTCGTGATCAAGCTGAACGCTTCGATGAGCGGACGGCCGAGGATCGCCGTGGTGGTGAGCAGCAGGTTGCTGCGGGCGGCTATCTGGAGGGCCGTGGGGAGGGTCGCCACGGCCGCGACGACCCGACGGTGCAGGCCTTCTTGGGCCAGTACGTCGTCGATCGGTGCGGTCAGGCGGCCGCGCCGGGAGACGATCACGTGTGGCTGCGAGGCGTACGCGTGCAGATCGAGGCTGTCGGCGTACGGATGGTCGGGACGCATCGCCACGACGAGGGGGTCGTGGCCGAGGGTTTCGGACCGGAGCTCGGGCAGGCTCGGCCGGCCTCCGCCGAGTTCCAGCTCGATGCGGCCGTGCCGCAGGTCGTCGGTGTCGGTGGAGGTCTCGGCCAGCACCCGCAACTGCACGCCGGGAGCCTGCTCCTGGACCTTGCTGACCAACACGGGCACCAGCGACGCGGCAAGCGCGTCATGGCACTGGAGCGTGAAGGTGCGCTCCAGTGTCATGAGTTCCAGCTCGCGGCTCGGCGAGAGCACCTCCTCGGCCTGTCTTACCAGCCGACGGACGTCCTCCCGGATCGACACCGCATACGGCGTAGGGGTCATCGCATGGCCCGTACGCACCAGGAGGTCGTCGCCGGTCACCCTCCGGAGCCGACCGAGCGTGCGGCTGACCGCGGGCGACGACAACCGCAGCCGCCTGGCCGCACCCCTCACGCTGCCTTCCTCGAGCAGAGCGTCGAGCACAGTCAGCAGATTCAAATCCACTTGCACACCAGTAAACAACGTCAGATGAGTATTGTGCTCAGGTAAATTAACGGAGACGTCATGATGGGTCAACTGTCCACGGCTGCCGCAGCCGCCGTCCGCCACGCGGGCACCAGGATGCTGAGGCTCTACTCCACCGAGACGCGTCAAGCCGGGCTCACCGAACTTCTGGCATCCATCCGCGACTACGAAGCAGCCGTTGTCGACACGCTACGGCCTGCGCTGGCCGAGATCCTGCCGAGCGCAGGCTGGCTGAACGACGAACATGGATCGGGCCCGTTGGCCGCGGGCGAGTGGTGGCTCATCGACCCCATCGGCGGCAACATCAACGCCGTGCACGGCATGACCGACTGGAACATCGGCGTCAGCCTCGTGCGCTACGGGCGCCCGGTGCTGGCAGTGATCTACTTTCCGCTGCTCGATGAGATGTTCACGGCGACCGCGGGCGGCGGGGCGTTTCTCAACGGCGTACCCCTGCGGGTTTCTACCAAGAAGTCGCTGGACGGCGCGTTGGTCGGCACCGGTCAGGCCAAGCCCGGTCAGGGCGTCGACATCGCCGAGCGCATGGGGTCCTCCTTCGCCGCGATGATGGAGCAAGCCATCTACGTACGGATCTCCGTTCCGGTGACCCACCAGCTCGCCCAGGTTGCCGCGGGCCGGATGGACCTGCACTGGCAATTCGACAATGTGCGCTCCCATGTGGCCGGTGTGCTGCTGGTCCAGGAGGCCGGCGGCATCGTCACCGACCTCGATGGAAGGCCGTGGAAGCTGACCAGCACCGGCTACGTCGCCGCCACACCTGGCGTGCACGCCGCCGCGCTCAAGATTCTCGCTGCCCGACCTTGACCCGGCTCCCGCACGGCCGGCACGGGACCAGAACACCTTGGAGCGGGTATGAGAAGTGCGGCTGTGCCACGTCCGGCACGGAGACTGCCGAACCGACGACCACGACGCGAGCGCCGGTGTAGTCGGCGTACTCCCGCTCGAGTTCGGGCAGGCCCTCCAGGTTGCGCTTCTCGATGTTCTCCTCGGCGACTTCGGCCGGCATCGACGCGTCACGTTCCGCTCCCTGGGAGAAGCGGGATTCCTCCCCATGGGGGCGAGCCGCCGCCGGGCTGCCCGGCGGGAACGGTGAGGCGGAAGCCGACACCGCGCGCGGTGGTGATCCGGGCAGGATCACCAAGTTAGCGGCGCAGGGCGGCGATGTGCGCGTCCAGCGTCGTGGTGGGTCCGAAGAAGTGCGGGTCCCATACCGAGTCCATGATCTGCTGCCGGGAGTGCACCGCGCCGGGATCCTGGGCGAACCCGAACGGCGCGGACGCGGTTGCCGCCGCGACGAAGGCGACGAAGGCCGCCGACGCCGCCCGGGAACGCACCGCCGAGTACCTCCTGGCCACGCGGCTGGAGCAGCTGCGTGAGCAGACCGTGCCTCACATGGCCAGGATCCGGTAGCCGGTGACGTGGCGCGAGTACACGACGACGCAGGCATGCCCGTCGAGGACGTGGTGACCGCTTCGTTGAGGGCCTTGGAAACCGGCGAGGTGGTGTGCGTGCCCGCCCTGGTCGACGGCGAGGCGGTGCATCGCATCGCCGCGGCGGAATTCGGGCTCCGCTCCTCGTCCACCGGCACACTCGCCCCGCGATACCAGAACCCCCGCGCTCCGGCTCGCCGGAGCGCGGACCGAATGGTGCGGCCGACCATCATCAGCCGGTTGTGCCATCCCTCCCACTGACCCCAGGTGGCCGGGTCGGCCCGACTTCCTGATCGACTTGCCACTGCTCGTCGCCATGGCGGGGACGGGCCTGCCCTCGGCGTCTTTTCCTCGGTCACAGTCGTGTTAGCCGGATGTTAGCGGGGCGGCACGATTGCGGTAGTGGCCCCGGCCAGAGTTGGTGTCGTACCGAGCAGACCACGACACCGACCGCTCCGGGGAACCCGACATGCGCTCCAACGCCACTGCCCGCATTGCTCGCCGTCGCACCCTCCGCGACGCCGCCGCGGTCCTGACCGCGCCCGCCGCCCTGACCCTGACGGCCTGCAACGGCTCGGACAGTGGCGACACGAAGTCCGCGGGCCAAGCGGACACGGCCTCGGCCGGGTCCGGCGGCTCCTCGGGTTCCTTCGGCGGTGCGCAGGGTTCCGGTGCCAAGGCCGAGGGGGGGTCGGAGGCGGGCGCCGCGCAGGATCAGTCGGGCGGCGGGCGGGCCGACACCGGTGGGGGCGGCAGGGCGCATGCGGGTGTCGAGCGCTGCCGCACCGAAAGCCTGGAGGCCGCCTTCGCCACGGGCCAGGACGCGCTCCCGGTCCCGGAGGAGGACGGAGAAGGCGCGGCGACCGCCACCATCGTCCTGATGAACAAGGGCTCCAACTCCTGCCGGATCGGCGGCTTCCCCGGTGTGGATCTGACCTCGGTGAACGGCGGTGAGCGCTGGTCCCTGGTCCGGTCCTCGCGGAAGTGGAGCTCTGTGGAGGTGGAGGCCGGCCAGAGCACCGAGTTCACCCTCAACCTCGCCTTGACCCACGAGGAAGAGGGCTTCTACCAGCCGACCTGGGTCGGGATCACCCCGCCCGACGAGGCCAAGGCCCTCAAGATCGAGTGGCCCTGGGAGACCGGCGCCCTCGTCGACCAGCGCAGCGCCACCCACCCCGGCACCTTCGTCAACCCCAACGGCTGACCAGCTCACAGCCGTGCCACGAAGGCCCACTGCCCCGCTGCCCTGGTGTGTGACGGCACCAGGGCAGCGGACTTTCCGTCCCACGGCGGCGTTCGGGAACATCGATTCCCTCGCCAACGCCGTCGGCGCGCCGGGAGACCGGTCGATAACCGAGCGTCTGGACACGATCGAGCGCGTCCTGTTCGCCCTTGCCCGGGCGCAGGGCATCGACCCCGACACCGCCCCCTGACCCAGCCCAACCCGATACCTGACCTGTGCGGCTGTGGGCCCCCGTTTTGCTACGGACGGTCGAGCGGAGCTCTTCCGAGAAGGTGGGGGAGTCCTCGATGGGGTGGAGGATCCCGTGCAGGCGTCCTGGGCGTCGGCGATCATGTGCCTTTCGACGCAGAGGCATTCCCGCAGCGGGGGCGCGTACCGAAGCCGGGCAGCAGTTCCTCTTGGCCGTGGACGACGCCCGGGAAGAGGAGGCCCAGCGTCCTGGCTGGGCTTCCTGGAGCGCGCCGGGAACAGGTTGTTCCCCGGCCCGTTGCGCGTGCAGGTGGATTCCTGCGGGGCGGGGGCCTGCATCCTCGGGGCCGCTTTCGATCAGGCCGGATGTCGTGCCGGCGGTGTTCGAGCAGACCGCCGCCCGTCCTGCCCCGCTGGAGCGTGGCCGGCTTCCCTTTCCGCGGGCGCGGTGGGCCGAGCGGTCGGGAACCACACCGCGATCACGGCAGAAGGAGTCGGGGGCGGTGCGGCCGGTTCGGTACCAGTTCACAGACGCTGGGCGACGGCCCAGGTCCGCGTGCGGTCTTCGGTATCGAAGAGGTCGGTGTGGGTGATCATGACCTCGGTGGCCCCGGCGTCGAGATAGCGGCGCAAACCGGTGGCGACGGTGTCCTCGTCGCCGGCGATCAGCAGGTCCGCCGCGCTCGACAATCCCTCGGCCGCGATGACCTTCTGGTAGGACGGGATGCTGTCGTAGAAGCCGAGGGCGGCCGATACGCGGTCGCGGGCGGCTGCGGCATCGTCGGTGACCACCGCGGGCACCCCGGCCACGATCTGCGGGGCCGGCCGCCCGGCCGCGGCGGCGGCTTCGGTGATGGTCGGCACGATCTGTTCGGCGAGCGTGCGAGGCCCGGCGAGGAACGGATTCGTCCCCTCGGCCAACTCGCCCGCAGCGGCGAGGGCCCGCGGACCCATCGCGGCCACCAGAACCGGGACCGCCGGGGAAGCCCCGGCCACGGCCGTCGAGCCGACCGGGCGCGACGCCAGCGTCTCCCCTTCGAAGGCGGTGTCGTCGCCGTCCAGCAGCGGGCGCAGCGCGGTGAGGTACTCGCGCAGGTGCTGGATCTGCGGCGGATACGCCAGGCCGAACTGCGGTTCGAGCACAGTGCGTGCGCCGAGCCCGACACCGAGCCGGAACCGCCCTGCGGTAGCTGCCTGTGCCGTCTTCGCCGCCGATGCGAGCAGCAGAGGATGGCGAGGATACATCGGCACCACCGAGGTGCCTACGTGGACCCTGGGCTCCGCCCGGCCCACCAGCGCCGCGAGTTGGGGCGCGTCGTAATCCGCCCCCTGCCCGAACCACACGGTGTGCACACCGGCGTCGGCCACCTCGTGCGCGAGCTCCACCGCCCGGTCCACAAGGTTGGTCATGCCGGGTTCCTGCGCGAACGTGCCTCCCAGAAACACTCCGACCCGCGTTCCGGCAGCCTCCATCACGAGCTCCTTCGCCTGATCCGGTCCATAGGACTCACGTCGTCTTCATCGCCGCGGTCTCTATCCCGCAGCATCAGCACGGTGATTACAGGTTCTGAAATCACCGTACACCTTGATTGCAGTCTCTGTAATCACTACTCTGCGTGCCATGGGACGATGGCCGGCCGACGCGCAGGAACGGCTACAGGAAGCCGCGATCGAGTTGTTCACCGAGCGCGGCTACGAACGAACGACAGTCGCCGAGATCGCGAAGCGAGCCGGCCTGACCGAGCGCACCTTTTACAACCACTTCGCCGACAAGCGTGAGGTGCTTTTCCCCGATCAGGGCCGGTTCATCGCCGAGGTCTGCGAAGCGGTGGGCGCGGCACCCGCGGAGCGGTCCCCGCTCGACGCGGTCCTCGCGGCATTCACGGCCACCAGTGACTGGTTCGACCAGCGCCGGGACGCGTCACAGCGCCGCAGGCACATCCTCGACGCACATACCGATCTGCGGGAACGCGAACGGGCGAAACTGGCGGCCCTCGGTGAGGCGATCGCCGACGCACTGCGCACGCGGGGAATCTCCGAACCGGCGGCCACGCTGACCGCCACCGTCTCCGTCGCCGCGTACCAACTCGCCTCGGCCCGGTGGCTGGCCGACCCGCAGCACGCCACCCTCGGACACCACCTGCACACAAGCTTCGACGATCTGCACCGCACCGCACGCACCTGGTAGCGCTCCACCGATACCGGCTGTGGCCGTCAGGGCATCACAGAACTGAGCGGGCAGTACGTGGACTGATGTCCGTTTCGCTGTTTCGGGAGGGGCAAGCGCGCTGGCCGCGGCGTCGCCGGGCGGCTACGGCCGCGGCTGAGTGAACAAGCCCTGCTCGGTCTCGACCAGGATGCCGCGCTCGGCCAGTCGTTTGAGCTTGAGGCGGGTGTTGTTGATGTTGTTCGGCGTGACCTCCGTATCCATGTCCAGCAGCGCGATGCCGACGGCGTTCTCATGCGCCGACGCGGCCGCAACGACTACCCCGATCACCAGCCCCGAACGTCAACGGCCAGGCTGCGCTTGCGGCCCGGCACTTTTTGCCGCATCACGCCCCGTCGCCCCTGATGGCCCCTGACCGAGGGACGCGCGGTCTTCCACGCGGTGATCACCGGCTCGACCAGCGCCCACTGCTCGTCGCTGACGTCGGTCTTGTAGGGCTTGCGCTCGCTCACGGCGACCAGCAGCGCTGAGAGGAGGGCGGCCTTGTCGCGGCGCATGCCACGGCCGAGGGTCCGCTGACCCGCACTTCGGGGTGATCGCGTCCGCCCGTCACCAACTGGCTCTGCCCGGACGTCCGGTGATCCACCCGGCCCACTGTCCCGACCATCCGCAGAAGAGTGACGGCTCTCCCGGGCCGCCGCGGCCGAAGTCGGCCGACGACGCCTCCCTCGCGCGAGGTGATCAGACGGGGGCGTGCCCGACCGGCCCGTCTGCCCGGACCTCGTCAGGCGCGACGGGTGTGCCGCGGGAGGCAACGATGGCCAGACAGACCCGATCACGTGTCATCGGCATCGTGTCGAGCCGAACCCCGGTGGCGTCCCGCACCGCGTTGGCCAAGGCGGCAGCGACCGGGAGGAAGGGGCTCTCGCTCATCGACTTGGCGCCCAGGGGACCGAGGGCGTCGGCGGTGTCGGCGAAGTACACCTCCGTCCGCGGCACATCGGCGAACTCCGGGATGCGGTACTCGCGGAAAGCCGCCGTGGTGACGTGGCCCTCCTCGTCCATCACCAACGACTCGTGCATGGCCGCGCCCAGGGCCTGCGCAACACCGCCCTCGATCTGTCCACGGCACTGCATCGGATTGACGACCCGACCGGCGTCGCCCGCTTGGACGCTCATCAGGATCCTGATCTCACCGGTACCGGTATGGACCGCGACCCGGAAGCCCTGGACGTTGAAGGCGACCGAACGCGGGGAGCCCTCGCAGGTGCCGATCGCGCGCAGCTCCCTGCCGGCGGCCTGGGACACCGCCCCGAGCTCGGCGAGCGGGATGCGCACACCGCCGCAGCACACTTGGTCCTCGTCGAGCTCACCGGCCGACCGCTCGCCGCCCACGTGGTCGGCAGCGGCAGCGATGATGCTCTCACGCAGTGACTCCGCGGCACGGGCGGACGCCAGGCCCGCGACCACCGTCCCGGTCGAGCCGAACCCTCCGGTGTCGTAGCCGACCTGGTCCGTATCACTCTGCGCAATCAGAATCCGGTCGGGACTCGTGTGGAGCACGCTCGCGGCGAGCTGCTGCTGCACGGTCGTCGTGCCGGTGCCGAATTCGACGCTGCCAACGGCCAGTTGGTAGCGGCCATCCGGCAGCAGTCCGATCCGCGCCTCGGCTCGATGCCCGTGGGGCGGACTTGTAATCATCATCGCCAGCGCCGTCCCCTGCCCGACGAGCCATTCCTCGCCCGGCGGCGCCTGAACGCCGTTGCCGCGGCGCAGTGCCGTGTCGACGAGGGTCAGGCACTGGTCGAGGCCGTAGCTGCCGATCTCGACGTCATCCGGCTCGGTGCTGAAGCTCACCACGGCGTCGCCCGGCCGGATCACGTTACGTTCCCGGAAGGTGATCGGGTCCATGCCGAGCGCGCGGGCGAGTTCATCCATCGCCGACTCGACGGCGAAGATCGTCTGGCTGAGCCCGTACCCGCGGAAAGCGCCGGAGGGCATGTGGTTGGTGTACACGGCGTACCCGTCGACCTTCTTGTTCGCACAGCGGTAGACGGCGATCGACTCGTTGCACGAGCGGGACACGGTGCAGGCGTGGTTGCCGTACGCCCCGGTGTCGGAGACGACCCGCAACTGCACGGCCGTGAGCGTGCCGTCGCGCCGTGCGGCCACCTTGACGCGGACGCTGACCGGATGGCGGGTGACGGTCGCGGTGAACTCCTCCTCCCGCGTGAACTCCAGCTGCACGGGGCGCCCGGTGCGCAGCGCGGCCAGCGCGACGACGTCCTCGGTGAGCATCTCCTGCTTGGCCCCGAAGCCGCCGCCGACACGGCCGCACACCACCCGTACCTTCTCCGTGGGCAGGTCGAGGAGGGTGCACAGTGCCTTCCTGGTGAGGAACGGCACCTGGCTGCTCGTCCTTACGGTGAGGCAGCCGGACTCGTCCAGCCAGGCGATCGAGGCGTGGGTCTCCAGGTGCGCGTGTTGGATACGTTGGGTGAGGTAGGTGCGCTCGTACATCACATCGGCCGCCTCCGCGAAGGCCGCCTCCACATCGCCGATCTCACCGTGCACCTGATCGGCGATGTTGCGTTTCGCGTGCGCGATGTACTGCTCGGTCCCCTTGTCGCCGTGGAGCACGGGGGCGCCCGGCGCCATCGCCTCCTCGGGGTCGAACACGCTCGGTAGCAGCTCGTAGGTGACGGCCAGCCTGCGGCAGCCCTCCTCCGCGGCTGCCACCGTGTCGGCCACGACGGCCGCGACCCGCTGCCCGGCGAACCGGACGACATCGTCGAAGAGCCGTGTGTCGGCAGGATCGTCCTTGGGGTCCTCATGCCGCCCCGTCGAGTACAGCCGTGGCGGTGAGTCCTCGTGGGTGAGCACAGTGTGCACACCGGGAACGGCACGCGCGGCGCTCGTGTCGATCGCCGTGATCCGCGCGTGCGCGTGCGGGGAGCGCAACAGCTTCATATGCAGCAGGCCATCGACGGGGACGTCCAGGGTGTAGCGGACCGTTCCCGTCACTACCTGCCGGCCGGCGGGCGCCGGCAGGTTCCGCCCGAACGGTTCCCCTCCCGGATCCTGCTCCACTCGTACGATCCCGTGGACGGCGTCCTCGATCGAGCGGTAGCCAGTGCACCGGCAGAAGTTCCCCTTCAGCGCCCTGGGGAGATCCTGCAACTGGGTGGGGTCGAGTGCGGCCACCGTCGTGATCATGCCCGCTGTGCAGAAGCCGCACTGGAAGCCCTGGGCGGACAGGAAGTCGCGCTGGACCGGATGGAGATCCCCGGCGCGGGCGAGTCCTTCCACCGTGGTCACCCGATGGCCGACCGCGCGAAACGCGGGATAGAGGCAGCTGTGCACAGGCTGCCCGTCGACGTGCACGGTGCACGTGCCGCAGTCGCCCGCGTCACAGCCATTTTTCACCCCGAACCAGCCGAGATCCCGCAGGTAGCTCCGCAAACACTGCCCGGGGCGCGCTGGTTCGCTGAAGACCTCACCGTTCACCTCGATCTTCATCGGCCTCGCCCACCGAGTGATGACAGTTCTGACCGAATCTCCTCGGCGAACCGGAGAGTCATGTGGCGCCGCCACGCCGGTGCTCCGTGCACGTCGCGGTGGTAGAGCTCCGGCGGGATCGCCTGGTCGAGGGCGGCGTGAAGCTCGCCCGGCCCGGGTATCCCGCGGAAGGCCAGCTGGACCGGACGCACGGTCGACGCGGTCACTGTCAGCACGAACGTACCGTCGTCGGGTGACCGCCTGCCGATGACCAGTGCGGCGGACCGGTCCTGCGGGGCCGACGAGATCCGACGGAAAGCCGTGTGGCAGCGCAGCGCGGACGCCGGCAAAGTGATCGAGCGCAGCAGCTCACCGGGTCTGAGTACGTTGCGCTGCGGACCAGTGACGAAGTCGGTGGCCGCGACCTGTCGGTCGCCGCCTTCGCGGGTCCAGATGGTGCAGACGCCGTCGAGAGACGCCATGAGCGAGATCATCGAACCGGTAGGCAGTGACAGGCAGAGGTTGCCGCCCACGGTCGCCTCGTTCCAGACCTTGAACGAAGACAGCAGCGCCTGACGGCACTGGTCCAGGAGGGAGGTCGCAGCCCACTCCGCGGGCGTCGGGATGTCGACGAGTCGCGCGAGCGTGCACGTCGCGGCGATCTCCAGCCCATCGGCGTCGGTCTTGAACGGTGCCCAGCCGAAACCTCTCACGTCGATGAGCCGGCGCAATTCCGGTTGCGGCTCGGAGAACAGCCACGTGCCGCCGGCAAGCCAGGCGTCGCCTGCCTCCCACGCCGACTGCTCGGCACGGGTAGGTGCCTCGACGACCGTCTCGATGGTGTTCAGATCCATTCGGAACCCTGAGCGCGAGGGAATCCTCGGTGCCATTCTAGTCGCAGCGAGCAGACCACCGACGGGTGGCAGGCCGAGTACGCCCTGCGCGTCGGCGCGGAAGGCGCGATCAACCAGGTCCTCGATGCCACGGGCCTGCGCCGAACCCGCTACCGCGGCCTGTCGAAGGTCACCCTGCGGCAGGCCTGCTCCGCGACCGCGACCGCGATCGCACGCACCACTTATGGCAAAGGAGCCGGAGCGCGACTATCTGATCCAGAATCGACCCACATTTACCGAATGCCGTGTTTGCCAGCCGGTGAGACGCGCGTTCACAGTGGCCGGTGCAAGGAGCTGAAAAACAGGCCCACGCCCGTCTGGGCAAGATCAACCGGATGCGCCAACCAGTGTTACGGACACGATGGCTCTGCCGCCACCTCGAACCACACCGTTTTTCCCCGGCCGCTGGGCGAATTGCCCCAGCGGTCTGCCAGCGCATCCACGATGAGCAACCCGCGGCCGCTCTCCGCAGGATCGCCGTCCTGTAGGGGCGAGGTGTCCTGCCGCGCCGGGTGCACGTCACTGTCCCGCACCTCGACACGCACACAGTCCGAGTATCCGCGCACACACACATGCACGTCGGTGGCGGCATGAATCAGCGCATTGGTGACCATCTCGGATACCAGTAGCTCCATCTTTTCGGCTACATGGCCCATCTCCCACTCATGCAGCCAGCCATGGACGGCGGAACGAGCGCGATGAGCACCTCGCAAATCATTCTGCGTGATTTCAAGCTGACGAATGCGCGCATGCGCAGGAGGGCCCTCAAATTGCAGCAGCAGCAGCGCTGCATCATCGGTCATGCGATTGCTGCGGCGGCGGATCAGCTCGTCTGCCAGAGTTTCCAACTCATCAGCACCGGAGGATTTAATAGCGGCCTCCATGATGTCCGACTGGGTTTCCTCTTGACTGATCACTCCATCGGTGTGGAGGGCCAGCAGTGTGCCCGGCTCCAAAATGGCCTCGGTCACCATATATGAGCTATCGGGATCGACTCCCAGTGGTACACCTATGTCCAAGCCGGAATTGGAATTCCAATAGCAACCCGCGGGATTGCGGATTATAGGCGGTTGATGTCCGGCGGTTGCGAGCTGAGCGACGCCGGTATCCAAGTCGATTTGCATGCATGCGCATGTGCACATCAAATGACTGCTCTCCCAGAGAAAGCGGTTTATCCGCCCCAGGATGGTGCCGGGGTGGTGGCCCTCGGTGGCGTAGGCTCGCACGGCCGCCCGGAGCTGGCCCATCACCACAGCGGCCTGAATGTCGTGCCCCTGGACGTCACCGACCAGCGCGGTGACGCTGTGCTGATCAGGCAGTGTCACCAGGTCATACCAGTCGCCGCCCAGGTCGATCCCGCCGGTCGGCACGTATCTGGACGTGCTGCGGATGCCTGCACACTGCGGCAGCACCCGCGGCAAGAGGGTCCTCTGAAGCTGCTGTGCGAGGGCGTGTCGGGCGCCTTCCGCCGCCGTGCGTTCCAGCGCCTGTCCCAGCAGCGTGGCCAGCGCAAATGGAGCGGTCTTCGAGATGCCTGGCTGCTCGCTGCCGATCGAGCAGGTGCCCACCACGACCCCGCTTCCCCCCAGGAGTGGCAGCACCATCCAGGCGTAATCGTCACGGTCCCCGGTCCCCACCCGGCCGCGTGTCAGTGCCGCTCCCGGTGCATAGGTCAGTTGCCTCCTGTGCGCCACTGCCCTCGCCTCGGGCGTTGAAGCACTGATGAGCAATTGCCCTTCCAGCTCCCGCAGGAACAAGTGCGAGCAACCCTCGGCAGCGGCAATGACGAGCCGGTCACCCTTTACCTGGGTCACCGCCATCGCGTCCGCGTCCACCGCGGACATCACCCGCGCGCAGGCCAACGCGGCAGCTTCCCGGCCGTCCGACACCAGGTTGAGCTGCACGGCGAGCCGATGCAGGTGATAGACGAGCGGCGCGTTGTCAATGGCCGCTGCTCCTTGGCCCTCGGCCAGCCCGGACTCCGCGGCGTGTACCAGCGGCACGGCCGGGGGAGTCATGGGCACCCGCTGGGCAGCCAGCTGCTCCAGCTCGCGCCCCAGCCTGCCGGACACCTCCGCGAGCTGCCGCCTCTCTTCTGCTGTCGGCTCTCTGGGGCCATTGATCCAAAACGCGGTCATCACCCCTATCCTGCCGACGGGGGCCGAAAATGCGGTAAAAGGAAACGGCATGGAAATCGCCTCCTCGGGATGCTCTCCCAGGAAATCGATCGAATGCGCCGTCGCCGTGTCACCGGACCGATAAGCGGCCGCCGTCGCATATACCGGATCATCTGCCGGTATATGCTCAATAGGTCCCACTCCGAGGGGGCTAACCACCACTGCTGTGGCTATCAGCATCAATTTCGGTGGTTCCTGGCGCGCAAGATACACCGTCGCCGCCGAAGCTCTCAGCGCGTGTACGACATCCTGTGCCGCGGTGGCGAGCAGCCTATCCCGTACATCCACACCCATAGGTGTCTCCAGGGAACCCATGAGTCCTCCCAGTCAAAGCCCGCTTCACCACAAACAGTACGCCCACATCACGTCCTGGTCCTCGGCCTCAAGTTTCCCGCTGATCTGGACAGCCTTAACAACATGAGCAAGCGGTACTCGGTGGAGTTCACGCGTGTGCCGTCGAACGGGCCCTGGGACGAGGAGGAAGTGAACTACTTCCCGGACGGACCGGTTGGAGGACCCCGCGCTCATGGATGCGGGGCAAGACAGCTGCCGGGCCTGTCGAGTGTCGGATCGCGCTCCCGAGCGCGCTCCCATGGGAGCACGTACGTCCAGGTTCCGGGCGGTGATACCGGTCTGGGACAAGCCCTTCAGGAGGGGCCTCGCCGACACCTGCGGGTACAGAATCGGCGAACTGATGCGCACCGCAGGCCGGGCCGTGGAACAGCGTTCTTCCGTGACCCCGAGCGCAGCCGCTTGAGCAGAGTGGACGAGGAGATCGCCACCTATGAAACAACGGGCGTCTGAAACAACGGGCGTCGATCGGGCCCTGTCCTGCACGGTCGGCCGCCCTTGCTCGGACGTGACTCTCATGCGGTGGTCGTCTTCGGGTAGTGCGGACGCAGAGCGGCGGCGGCGATACGGTCGAGCATCCGGTCCGGCAGTACCCGCGACAGGCGGGTGAGCAGGACCGCGTCCCGGCCGATGGTGTAGCGCGTGCGAGGCTTCCTGGCGGTCACGGCCTTGGCGATCACCCGGGCGGCAGCCTCGGCGGACGAACCGCCGGTGGTGCCGGCGGCGGTCAGCGCCATGACCGCCTGGATCAACGGCCCGTAGCGATCCCGGTGTTCCGGTGACATGGCCTCGGCCAGCCGGCCCGTGGTGGCGATGCCCCGGTCGCCCATCTCGGTGCGGACGCCACCGGGTTCGACGACCACCACGCGCACACCCAGCGGCGCCAGTTCCCGGCGCAGCGCGTCGCTGACCGCCTCCAGGGCGAACTTCGTGCCCGCGTAGGGGCCGAAGGTGGCCATGGCGATCTTTCCGCCGACCGAGCTGATGTTGACCACCCGGCCGCAGTGGCGCAGCAGGTCGGGCAGCAGTGCCTGGGTGACGGCGACGTGACCGAACAGGTTGACCTCGAACAGTCGGCGCCACTCGTCCAGCGGCAGGGCTTCGACCGGGGCGTTGACGGAGATGCCGGCGTTGTTCACCAACGCCCGCAGCGCACCTGCCTGCGAGTCGACGCGGGCGGCGAGCTCGGCGATGTGGCCGGGCTGGGTGATGTCGAGGATGACCGGCTCGACGCCCGGGGCGCGGAGCGCGTCGGCGTCCTGGACGCGGCGGACGCCGGCGAGGACGTGAAATCCCTGACGGGCCAGCTCGCGGGCGGAGGCCGCACCGATCCCGGTCGAGGCTCCGGTCACGACAACGCAACCACGGGTGTCCCGCGAACTTTCAGATGACTTTGTCACCTGAACGACGGTAGGGCGCCTCAGATGACAGTGTCAACTGTAGAATGATCGGCATGGTCAGCCGAGTGGAATCCGCTGCTGCGACGCGGCGCGCCTTGCTGGATGCGGCCGCCGCTCTGCTCGACAGCGGTGGTCCGGGCGCGGTGACGTTGCGCGCGGTCGGGGCGCGCGCGGGAGTCACTCGTGGGGCGCCGTACCGGCACTTCCCCGACAAGGACAGCCTGCTGACCGCCGTGGCGGCCGAGGCCCTGGACCGGCTCGCGGATCAGGTACGGGCCGTGCGCGCCGATCCGCGGGTGTCCCCGGCCGACAAGCTGCACAGCGGCCTGTCCGCGCTGATGACGGTCGGCCGCCGTCAACCGCACCTGTACCGGCTGATGTTCACCTCCCCGGCCGGCGACCCGGCCGCGGTCCACGCGGCGAATCAGGCGGGCGATCGCGCGATGGGCGAGTTCCTCGCCATCGTCGGCGGTGTGGTCGGCGCAGAGCACACCCGCCGATTCGCACCGCTGCTGTTGACCAGCGTGCACGGGATCACGGACATGGAGGTCAACGGACACTTGTCCGCGGACAAGTGGCAAATCACGGCCGAGGAACTCGTCACGACCCTGGTAGCCATGATCGACCGACAGGCCCACAGTGGATAGCCGTGCGTCGAGCGGCAATGCACTGCTCCCGTTGTCACGCGAGTTCTGCCTGCCGGACGGGGGCTACTGGCCCGTCTCGGCCCACTCCTCCCGAAGCCGCTACCTCGTGGTTGGAAAGTGGTCGCCGCATAGCCGGTGGCGAGCTCGTTGCGTAGCGCGATGGATGTCGCCAGTGCTGGGTCCGGCTGACGTGAGGTCCTGCGGCGGATCCCTGTCGGCATGAGGACCGGTCCGAAGACGGGCCCCCTCGTTCGCGGGCAGGGCAGCTACCTTTCGGGACAATTGCTTGCGCCCGTCAAGGTCTGGGGTTACGCGAAGAAAGCGGTGAGTTCCCGCACGATGTCACCAGGGCGTTCCTCAGCGAGGTAGTGACCCGCTCCCTTCAACTCGACGTAGCGTGCGTCTGCCGCCAGTCCCTCCATCTGCGCGAGAAGGAGCTCGTAGTACTTGCCGCCGATTCCGAGCACGGGCATGGTCAGTACCGGGTAGTCCCGCAGATCGGCTATGTCCTGCTGAAAGGTCTGGTACCAGCCGTTCCCCGCGCGGATCGCATCCGTCGTGTTGTACGCGGCGGCGTAAATGGCGCGGGTCTTCTCGCTGAAGGCTTTGGGGTCCCCGCCCTGGAAGTCGATCAGCCAGTCGACAATAAGCCGGAACCGCCCCTCAACGAGTTGCTCGGGCAACCGGTCGAGCACGTTGAACGCGAACCACCACGGTGCCGGTTGGCCCGGCTGGGGCAGCATGCGTATTTCGTTGAATACCTCGGTGGGATGCCCGGCCTCCCACAAAGCGACCTTCCGGGTCGCTTCGGGGTGGTTCGCGGCGAAGCTGTGCGCCACCATCGACCCGATGTCCTCGCCTGCGATATACGCCTGGCTGTGTCCGAGGGTGCGAAGCAGCTCGTAGATGTCTCGGGCCATGGTCTTCTTGTCGTACCCGTCCGCTGGCTTGTCGGAGTCGCCCATGCCGCGCAGGTCCGGGGCGATCACCCGGTAGTGCCGCGCAAGCGACGGCATGATCTTGTGGAACTGGTACCAGGTGCGTGGCCACCCGGGGAGCAGGACCAGGGGGTCACCCTGGCCTCCGATGACATAGTGCAGCCCCGTGCCGTTGACTTCAGCGAAGCGGCTGGTGAAACCTTCAATCATTGGTGTCCTTACTTTCGTTGTCCTCGGGGCCGCGGTTGCGGTGCCGGCCGACAGTGCCGCAGAGAGGCAGCGCATAGGCGGCTGCCTCGACGGGCGAGCCGAAGGGTGCGTATCCGGTCTTGATCTCGGTGCGGACGAGCGCTTCGGAGACGAGGAGACCCGGCCCGTCGGCCGGTTCGAGGGCGGTCATGGCCCTGGGTCGTGTCAAAAACGGTGGTTCGGGGTTGTTGAATAACCCGAGTCTGTGAAGGGGTCTTTGAAGGCCCTGCGGGGTCCGGGCGGCCCGCAGGGCGATCTTCATAAAACGAAGGTTTTTGGACGACCTGGCAGACAATCAGGCGGCCCGTAGGGCGTGACCTGTCGCAGTGAAGGTTGAGCGAGCAATCCGCGCAGATGGCCCGGACGGGCCGCCAGATGCAGCCCTAGCCGGCCAGCTGCTCCCGCACCGCCTGGGCATCGATCAGATAGTTCATCTCGTAGAAACGCCCGTCACGAACCTTGTGGAAGGCGTACTCGGCATACTCGACCGTGACGCCGGTGGGGGGTACGCCGAACCACTCCTTCGCGGGCGTGCCCCTGTTGAACAGACGGGCCGCCACTCGATCACCGTCGATGGCGACATCCTTGACCCGCCAGGTGAAGTCGGGGACCGCGTCGACATGGCCCTTCTGGGCCGCAATGACCTCGTCCCGCTTGACCTGGGAGCCGTTCATGATGACCTCGTCGTGGACGAACTCGGTCATGCGGTCAAACTCATGCGCGTTGAGCGCATCGATGTAGCGCTGGAAGAAATCGCGCAGTTCGGTGTCAGACATGATTGCCTCTCAGCCCCCGGATTGGGGTGTATTCGGATGGCATTGAAGTGCGATGCCCTTCCACGGTCTCGCCGTGGCGGCCGTCGCTGAAGGCAGGAACCTCGACTGTGGGTACCTCTGCTCTGGGCAGCCCGGACTTCACGTCGCGCCCCAGGGTGCGGCGCCGCAGCAGTGTCCCTGGGCGACTTGCCGGTTCGGTCGATCAGCGCGGGACGTACGTGCGCCGGGCTCGCCGTGTGTGAGCTGAGCGCGGCGGCGCCCTTCCCCGGTTGTCCGATTCCCTTGTGTCACTCGGCGGTCCGGTCAGATCTGGTTCATTCCGCCGTCGACGTAGAGATTGGCGCCGTAGACGAAGCTGCTGTCCGACGAGGCGAGGAAGGTCACGGCGGCGGCGATCTCGTCCGGGTCGGCGACCCGCTTGGGGGGCAGGCCGGCCGCGGCGGCGTCCATCATCTCCTCGGCGCGATCGCCGAAAGCCGCGTCCCACATCGGGGTGTTCACCGGGCCCGGCGAGATCGCGTTGACCCGGACACCCCGGCTGCCGAGCTCGTCGGCCCAGGCGCGGGCGTAAGCCCGCACAGCCGCCTTCGATGCTCCGTAGGCGCTCATGCCCGCCGCGCCTGACTCGGCGGCGGTGGAGGCGGTGAGGATCACCGAGGCGCCGTCGTTGAGCAGCGGGAGGGCCTTGTGCACAGTGAGGAAGGTGCCTTTGACGTTGATGTCGAAGACCGTGTCATGGATGTCCTCGGTGAGCTCGTCCAACGTCGCGATGTGGTTGATGGCCGCGTTGGCGAACAGCACGTCCAGGCCCTGACCATGCTCCCGTACGCGCTTGTACAGGCGGTCCACGTCGGCCGCGACGCTGACGTCACCGGAGACCGCGGTGGCGTTGCCGATGGCGGCGACGGCCTTCTCCAGCTCGGTTTCGCGCCGGCCGGTGATGAACACGTGCGCGCCCTCGGCTGCGAGTCGCCTCGCAGCCGCCAGGCCGATCCCGGTGCTGCCGCCGGTGACGACTGCGGTCTTACCCTCAAGCTGCCCCATGGCCGTGACCTCCACAAATTCATGTACCGATCGATACCGAATGAGACTGTAGCACCTTCAGAACCGATCGGTACAAAAGAGGTACGATCGAGTGCATGGAGACACGACGGAAGGCGCCGATCGGCCGACCGAGAGGCTTCGACACCGACCAAGCCCTTGAACAGGCCATGCGGGTCTTCTGGGAACAGGGCTACGAGGGAGCCAGCCTCACCGACCTGACCAGCGCCATGGGCATCACCCGCACCAGCATGTACGCGGCCTTCGGCAACAAGGAGGACCTGTTCCGCAAGGCCCTGGAGCGCTACACCGAGGGCCCCGCCTCGTACGGAGCGCGTGCCTTGAAGGAGCCGACCGCCCGCCAGGTCGCCACCGCGTTCCTGAACGGCTCCGTCCGGGCCACCACACGCCCCTGCTGTCCCGCCGGATGCCTCGGCGTCCAAGGGTCCCTCGCCGCCGGCGACCCGGGACGCAACGCCCGCGACGACCTCGTCGCCTGGCGCAACGAGCACACCTCCCTCCTCCGCGACCGGCTCCGGCAAGCCGTCGAGGAAGGCGACCTGCCTCCGGGCACCGACCCCGACCTGCTCGCCCGTTACCTCATGACCGTGGCAAACGGCATCGCCGTTCAAGCCGCCAGCGGCGCCACTCGCAACGACCTCCAGCAGGTGGCCGACATGGCCCTGCGAAGCTGGCCACCAGCCACGGGCCCCACTCAGCCGAGCGGCTGAGTCGGCGCTGCCCGCTCCGTCGGCTCGGGCCGTGCCGGCGCCTCGATCCAACTCGCATCCTGCGACCAACTCTCCGCAACGATCAACCTTCGTTGTGACGGAACAGGACGGTGCGGATGGCTTCCGCGCCTGCTGAGCGAAGGCGCCCAGCAGGTGCGGGTTGGCCGAGGGCGAGAAGGTCAGCGCTGCCCGCCTACCCGGTGGAGGTCGGGCTCGAGAGATCGACCACGGGGACCTGGACCACATCTCGCCCTATCTGACCGAGCACATCAACCGGTTCGGCGAGTACAGCACCCACGAACTCGGCATCGAGCCGGAGGCGTACGAGACCCAGCTGGATGTGGACTTCACTCAGCTGCGCGCGGAAGCTGCTCCCGCGGAAGGGTTCGGCCAGGCCGCCCTAGGGCGTGTATCGAAAGTATTCCTGGAGCGGCTGTTGGGTCGCTTCGCTATGGTGCGGCCATGGCGAACTACGTGCTGGTTGCAGGTGCGCGGCTCGGATCGTGGGCGTGGGATGAGGTGGTGCCGCATCTGAAAGCGGCCGGCCACGGCGTCTACCCGCTGACGCTGTCCGGTCTCGCCGAGAAGCAAGGTGTGCCGGCCGGGCAGCAGACCCACGTTCAGGACATCGTTGACGAGGTCGAGCGTCAGGATCTGCGCGACGTCGTCCTGGTAGGTCACAGTTACTCGGGCATCCCAGTCGGTCAGGCCGCCGAGCGGGTCGGCGACCGGCTGGCGGGCGTGGTCTTCGTCGACTCCAGTGTTCCGGCCGATGGCGAACCGTTCGTCTCCTCCTGGCCGGACGGCGGGGGGATGGTGAGGGCATCGATCGCCGAGAACGGGGGATTTTGGCCGGTCGCGCCTGCGGCCCACTTCGAGGGCCACGGTCTCACCGATGAGCAGATCGCACGGATCGTTCGCGGCTCGACGCCGCACCCGGGCGCCACGCTGACCGAACCCGCCGTGCTGGAACGGCCGCTCAGCGACCTCCCGGCGACGTACATCAAGTGCACGCTCGGTGACCCCGAGCCGAGCGACGACGTGGCAAAGCTACTGGTCAGCGAGCACTGGCGGCTGATCGAGATGGACACCGGCCACTGGCCGATGTTCTCCCAGCCGCGCGAACTGGCGCAGATCCTCCTCGGCACAGTCGGGGAGTGACCGCAGTTCCACGCTTGCGGACTCTTTGTCGGCGTGTATCACGAGCGCTGGTCACAGCCATTCGTTGATGGCCGCGACGAGGACGGTCGCCTCGTAGCGGACCGCCAACTTGTCGTATCGCGTGGCGACGGCTCGGTGCCTTTTAAGGCGGTTGATGCCGCACTCGACCGCGTGGCGCTCGCGGTAGTCAACCGGGTCGAAACGTGGCGGCCGACCGCCACGGGAGCCGAGCTTCCTGCGGTTACGGGCCTGGTCGACCTTGTCGGGGATGGTGCAGCGGATCCCCCGGCGGCGCAGGTAGGAGCGGTTCCTGCGCGAGGCGTACGCCTTGTCAGCGCGCACTCGATTGGGACGGACGCGCGGCCGACCCGCCCCGATGCGGGGCACGCGGACCTTCTTGAGCACCGGTTTGAACTACTGCGGCGAGTCCCCACGCCGCCCTGCCGTCACCACGATCGACATGGGCTTCTGACCCTGCTCGACAGCCAGGTGCAGCTTGGTGGTGAACCCACCGCGCGAGCGTCCCAGGCCGTGATCACCGGGCTCGGTGAAGACACCGCCCGGCGGTTCCTTCTGCAGGTCACCCTGCTTCCGGGCTCCGGCAGCATGCTGGTGGGCTCGACACACAGTGGAATCGACGCTCAGGTCCCACGTGATCGCACCCCTCGCGTCGGCCAGGGACTGGAGGCAGGCGAGAACCCTGTGCCAGGTGCCGTCCCGCTGCCATCGGCGGAACAGGTCGTAGATCCGGCCCCACGGACCGTACTCGACGGGTACGTCCCTCCACGGAACCCCTGTCCGAACCCGGAACCGTATGCCGTCGATCAGCTGCCGTCGGGGCCAGACAGGCGGCCGCCCCGCCTTCGTCCCCTTCGGCAACAACGGCTCCAACACCGCCCACTGTTCGTCCGTGAGATCCCCCCGTGCCATGAACCGTGATCATTCACAGCTCAAGATCCACTTTCGATACACGGCCTAGCTGGTACGCGGGGGCGTGCCTGGGGCAAGGCAGTCAGGCTATGCAGCCTGACTGTGCCCAACCCAACCGCGAACCGGACAAAGTCCAGGCCCCAGCCTCTCGCCAGGCTCACGAGAGGCTTGCCCAAGACGGGTGCTGGAGCTGGTCATTTCTGTCGCAGTGATGCGGCGGCGGTGATGAGTGCGGTGACGTGGTCGCGGTGGTCATGTTCCCGGCGGGCGATGACGATCTGGCTCGGGCCTGCGTCGGTAACGGGAACGCACACGATGCCCGGGGGTGCGGGCGTGATGAGCGAGCGGGGGACGACGGCGATGACGCGGCCGATCCTGACCAGCGCGATGAGCGCGGCGGCATCGGCGATCTCGGGGCCGTTCCCGTCGTCGGGAACACCTGGCCACCGAGGGAAGACCTCGTCGTCGAGATCGTCCAGGATGATGCTGTCGCGGGCGGCGAGCCGGTGTCCTTCCGGGAGGACGGCCACGCGGTCCTCGACGTGGAGGGTCTCGGCGGCGAGTCCGGTGAGGTCGTCGAAGGGGGCGTAAAGCAGGGCCGCGTCGGCGCGTCCGTCGTGGAGATGGTCGGTCCGGTCGGTGGCGCCGCTGAAGAGGATGTCGACCTGCCGGGCACGGGGGTGTTGGGCGTAGGCGGCGAGGATTCCGGAGAGCAGGTTCGCGTCCCCGCCGGGTTTGATGACGAACCTGAGTGGTTCGTCGCTGGCAGCGCGCTGTGTGTTCTGGATGGCGATCGTCATCGCGTTCAGCGCATGCCGGCCGTGTTCGAGCAGAGCGGCGCCGGCGGGTGTCAGTGCGACGCTGCGGCTCGTGCGGTCGAACAACTGCACCCGGAGCCGTGACTCGATGCGTTGGATGGTCTTGGACAGCGCGGGCTGCGCGATGGAGAGCCTGGCGGCAGCGCGGCCGAAGTGCAGTTCCTCGGCGACGGCGACGAAGTACCGCAGCTCCCTCACCTCCAACAGATCCATTCCTCTAGGTTATCGAACAAGGCGAGATGGGTCTTGGACGTGACCGCCGGGCGGGTGGTCGGATGGGAGAATGATCAACCACACAATGTTCGTTCAGTTCACCGAACCGATTCCCGACGCCGACCTGGACCAGTACCTGGCCGATGTCGAAAAGGCGACGAAGAACACCGGCTCGCTCCTGACGTTCGCCGCGCAGCGCCACATCCGGGTCCCGGGCGAGGAGCAGATCCCGGCGTTCATCGCCACCGTCGTCATCCAGCTCGGCGTCACCGACCTGGAGACGCTGGGGGCTCTGTTCGTCTCGCCGGAGGTCGAAGCGGTGTTCGACACGTGGCGTACCCGCTACCCGTACAAGGCGGCGTGGGCGAACCACGAGACGCTGGCGTGAGCGACTTCACCGGTAGGGTCGGCCTGGTCACAGGGTCCGGCAGCGGGATCGGACGCGCGATCGCGTCCGGTCTCGGCCGCCGTGGCGCGGCGGTGGCGGTCCTCGACCTGGACGAGGCCGCAGCGCACGAGACCGCCGAGGCGATCACCGCGGCAGGCGGCCGCGCGATCGCCGTCCCGGTTGACATCGCCGACGAGGGCGCCGCCGTCGTACACTCCGATCCGCTCGCACCCGCGCAGCGCCGCACGCCGCCGCGCGCGTTCGTCGTCCGAGTCCTTCACGTGGAAGACCGGGTCGGTGAGGTCGAGTGCCTGGTCGAGGCGTGCTCCGGGGACGGGGCGCAGTTCACGGGGTCACCGGTCTCACGGAACGGTACTGCGGGTCCGGGTGCGGTCTGCGGGCTTTGACTCCGCGCGGTGTCCGAGCGGCCAGTCGGTCGCGCCGGCGGGCGGGCCTGCCCCACCGCTGCGGGCGACCCCGGTCGAGGGACGCGACTCAGCCGGTCCGTCGTACCGTCGGGTCGGGCAGCATGACCCGCTTCGCGCCGTCGCGGCGGGCTATCCGCTTCTTGTCGGCGTCCGACCCGTACCGCCGGTCGAGTTCGCTCGACGCGCGTGCCCAGTCGGCGAGGCTGTGGATCGAGTGTGTCTGCTCCCGCACGTACGGGTCGTTGCGCCACTCCAGCGCCCGGCTCCACAGCACCTCGACCGGCTCGTCGAGCAGGCTGCCGACCTTCGCCTCGTACGCGCCGTGCGCGCGCAGCGAGCCGTCCGGCTCGATCGTGGCGATCTCGGCGCCCCGGTCGTACAGCGGGGAGTTGGGCAGGAAGAAGCGGGCGTCGGTGACGGTGACGCGGACGCCGTTGACGGCGCGGGCGGCGAGCCGGGACTCGGCCTCGACCAGGCCGACGAGTTCGTCGTCGGACAGCAGTTCGTGTTCGACGAACCCCGACTCCTGGGCGACACCGATCGGCATCGCCGCGCCGAACGTAATGGAGTCGAGTCCGGGCAGCCGGGCCGACGCCTCGGCCACGAAATCGTCGATGCCGGGCAGGCCGCTGCGGGTCACCGTGTAGTCGACTACGAGACACAGCAGACGGCGTGAGAGCCGACGCGACCGCCGAACCGATGGACGGGAGAGCAGCCGGATGGCGCGACAGGCCCCAACCGTATTCGACCCGATAGGCCCCTCCACCGCGGACGGCGGCGCCGAACTGCTGGCGTGGCTCCGGAAGATGCGGGACGAGAACCCCGTGTGGCGGGCCGACAACGACACGTACCACGTCTTCCGGTACGCGGACGTTCAGCAGGTCCTCTCCGACCCGGCCTCGTTCTCCTCGGACACCGCCCTGCTGGTGCCTGAGATCGACCGACTGAGCCGGGGTCTCCTGCCGCGCATGGACCCGCCCAGGCACAGGGCGCTGCGGCGGCTGGCCAACCAGGCGTTCACGTCGAAGACAGTGACCGCCCTGGAGCCCCGGATCGCCCGGGCGGCCCACGAGCTGCTGGACGAGGCGCCGCTGCCGGAGTTCGACCTCATCGAGACGCTCGCCTACCCGCTGCCGGTCGTGGTCGTCGCCGAGCTGCTCGGTCTCGACCCCGCCGACCGCGCCCGGTTCCGGGACTGGGCGAACCGGCTGATCGTGGCACAGGTGGGGGACAAGGCCGGTGTCGAGGTGGCCGTCATGACGGAGCGGGCCAACCGGGAGCTGAAGAACCACCTGCGCGGATTCCTCGTCGAACGCCGGGTGTCCCCGGGGACCGACCTGCTCAGCAGGCTGGCCGGGGCCACGGTGGACGGCACGCGCCTGACGGACGACGAGGCGGCGAACATGGCGGTCCTGCTGCTGTCCGCCGGGCACGTCACCACCACGTCGCTGCTGGGCCACCTCTTCGTGTGTTTCGCGGACGACCCGGGGCTGGCCGCCCGGCTGCGGGCCGAGCGGGGCTTGATCCCGGCCGCGCTGGAGGAGGTGCTGCGGCTGCGCTCGCCGATCATCTACGTACGGCGGGTCACCAGGCGCGATGTGACGGTCGGCGGCCACACCATTCCGGCGAACCGGATGGTCACGGTCTGGCTGCTGGCGGCCAACCACGACGAGCGGAAGTTCCCCGAACCCGAACGCGTGGTCTTGAACAGGACGGGTGGCGGCCAGGCCGCGTTCGGCCACGGCATCCACTTTTGTCTCGGCGCACCGCTGGGGAGGGTGGAGACACGGATCGCGCTGAACGCGCTCTTCGACCGGTTCGAGGACTTGAGGGTCACCCCGGGGGCACACATCCCGTTCTACGACAAGTCCGACATCTATGGCATGCGAGTCCTGCCGCTCACCGCTCGGCGGGCCCGGTGACCGTGCCCGCCGACGCGCTGCGCCTGAGAGCCGCCACGGCGGCCGACCACCGTTTCCTCGCCGACATGCTGCTCGTGGCCCTGAACTGGAACCGGGACCGTGCGGCCTTCCACCTGGCCGATATCGACCTGGAGCCGATGTTCGCCCGCTACATCGAGGGCTGGCCCCGGCTGGGCGACCAGGGAGCCGTCGCGGAGAGCTCGGGCGAGCCGGTCGGCGCCGTCTGGGTCCGGCTCTTCGGCAGCGCGGAGCCAGGCTTCGGTTTCGTCTCCGCGGACGTCCCGGAGTTGAGCATCGGCGTGCGTGACGGCCTGCGTGGCAGGGGGATCGGGTCGGCGCTGATGGAACGCATCCACCGGGACGCCGGGGCGGCCGGGGCGCGTCGGATCAGCCTGAGCGTGGAGCCCGGCAACCGGGCAATGGCGCTCTACGAAAAGCTCGGTTATCGGGTCGCCGTCACCAGGTTCGACATGGTCACCATGGTCAAGGATCTGCGCTGACATCGTTGGTGTGTTGGATGCATGTATCAGTACTTATATAAGCGCTGATACGGTTCGCGCATGGCCGACCCACACGTACCGGATCCGACGCACCAGAGTCTCTGGGGGCCCCTGCGTCTGCTCCAGGCATCTCTGGACGCCGACATCGCCCGCGTCTACTCCGAGCAGCGGATCGACGGGCTCAAGCCCAGCTTCGTCATGGAACTGCTCCGGCTCCACGCCAGCGGCCCGATGACCATCACGGAGTTGGCCGACTCGGTCAATCGGACGCATTCGGCGCTCAGTCAGAAGGTCTCCGCGATGCGCGCGGCCGGCTGGGTCGAGACCGTCGCGGGCGACGACGCGCGCAGCAAGACGGTGACGCTCACCGACAAGGCCGGCCAAGTCGTGGGCCGCCTGGCGGCCGAATGGCGCGCCACCGAAGCCGTACTCGCCGACCTCGAAGCCGAGATCCCCTACCCACTCTCGCGGGTCGTCGCCGACGTCGAGCGGGCGCTGGCGCGCAGGAGCCTTTACGACAGGATCACCGAGAAACTGACGGAGGACCCCGAATGGGGCTGCGGCGCACACTGATCGACGTAACCCCGTTGCGGTCGTCACGGGCCTTCCGGCGGTTGTGGTTCGGCCAGACCCTGTCCGAATTCGGCAGCCAGATGACCTTCGTCGCCGTGATGTTCCAGGTCTGGGAGATGACCGAGAGCGCGGCGTGGACGGGCGCCGTCGGCCTGGCGCAGGCCCTGCCGCTCGTCGCGCTCGGACTCTGGGCCGGATCGCTCGTCGACCGCGTGGACCGCCGGAAGTTCTACCTGCTGACGGTCAGTGGGCAGGCCGTATGCTCGCTCCTGCTCGCACTTCAGGGAATCCTCGGGTACCTGCCCGTGGCCGGCGTGCTGGGGCTGATCGCGCTCCAGTCCTGCTTCGTCGCGGGCGGCGGCCCGGCCTCGCGCACCTTCATCCCGTACCTGCTGCCCGACCACCAACTGGCCGCGGGACTCGCGCTGCGGCGCATCTCCTTCCAGAGCGCCATGCTGATCGGCCCCGTGCTCGGCGGTCTGATCGTGGGCGGACTGGGCGTCGGAGGCTGCTACTTGATCGACGCCCTCACCTTCGTCGCCGCGCTCTACGGTGCGTTCGGCCTGCCGCCGATGGCGCCAGGGGAGGAGTCCGCACGGCCTGGTCTGCACGGAGTCATCGACGGGCTGGCCTTCCTGGTCCGCACCCCCGTCATCCGCGGAGCCCTGCTGACCGACCTGGCCACCACGGTGCTGTCAATGCCCATCAGCCTGTTCCCCCTGATCAACGAGGAACGCTTCGGCGGCAATCCGGGCACCCTCGGGCTGTTCCTGACGGCCATCGCCGTCGGCGGCGTGACGGCCTCCCTCCTTTCCGGGGCCTTCACCCGGTTCCCCCGCCCCGGCCTGGTGATGCTCGGCGGATCCGCTGCCTGGGGCGCGGCGCTGACGCTGTTCGGCCTGGCGTCCAACCGCTGGGTAGGCCTGGCCCTGCTGGCCGTGGCCGGTGCGGCCGACACCATCTCCGTCGTGTCCCGGAGCACCGTGGTCCAGATGCACACCCCCCAGCACTTGCTCGGCCGGGTCGGCGCCGCCGAACAGATAGTCGGGCACGCCGGACCCGACATCGGTAACATGCGCGGCGGCCTCGTCGCGGATGCCACGTCGGGGGCGGCGGCCGTCGTCAGCGGCGGCCTGCTGTGCCTGGGTGCCGTCGCCGCGGTGGGGGCCACCACGGCGGAGCTGCGCCGATCCTCCGTGAAGTCCCCGTCCGAGACCTCGGCATGAGCCTGCCATTGAGGGGTATGACGCCTGTCCGGTGGAGGACGCCGTCACCGTCACCGCAGCGGACCTCCTGGACCGCCCGGGGGAGCCGGGTAACGCCCGGATCATGAAGATCGCGGACTTCACCGCCCTCAAGGAACCACTGTCCCACTGGCGCGACCAACCGCCGAGGGCCCGCGCTGGTCCCGGCCCGTCGCCCGCGACTGGGCCGAGGAGCACCACAGGGCCCACGGACCGCAGGCGCTCCTGTCCGGCACGACCGTGTTCGGTTCCGCCGCTCGGTCTCGTTGCTGACCACAACCGCCTGACGACTCGCGGCCCTGGGCACCACGCTGGTCGAGGCGGTCATCGGAGGCCTCGCCGAAGACGTCGACCGGGCCGGGAAGGGGAACAGGGCCGGTGTCTCCCTCGGGGACATCGGGACCGACGTCGTCAAGCTCCTTGACTGGTACATCTTGCGGGCTCCAGGCTGGACGCCGGTGTTCTTCGGCGAGATTTGCCTGCTTGCCCGCTTGCGCCTCGGACTGGAGCCCAGGGACGTCGGTGACCTCCTGCGACGGTCCCTCCACCTCGACAGCGAGCTGGACGGCAAGGCTGTCGACGCCCTGCTGGCTCTGGCACTGCCCCCTCCGCCCAAGAGAGGAGCACCGCTGAACGTGAACGTGGGTGACCTGGCCGAGGACGGCGGCGGCGAGATGGCCGATGGCGCATTTGACCAGCGACCAGGTGCCCTCCTGCGGGTAGAGGCGGCGTAGCTGTCGGGCTGGGCATGCGGGCACCTCATTCACCACAAGCAGCGGTGTACCGGTGTCACGTGGTGCGCCAGGACTCCAGGCGTTGTGCGACGGCGCGCAGGTCGGCCTCCTGCGTGCGGACTGCCTGGGCGAGCTCGTACAGATCCTCGTCCTTGGGCTGGAGGGGCTGACCGGAGACGTGCATGTACTGGCTGGCGCAGGCCCAGCCGATGACCAGGTTGTAGTCGGCGAACGGGCGCAGCAGCAGCGCGGTGTGCAGAAACGTGGCGGCCCGGGAAGCGGTCTCCTCGTAGTACAGGACACCGCGCTCCCGCTCGAACTGATGCCGGTCGGCCATGAACCCCAAGGCACCCCAGTCCGCGATGGCGACGTTGAGCGGGGAGATCGCCGACTGGATCTGTAGGACCCAGCCGACGTCGACACGGACGATTGGGCTCACCGCTGTCCCTCGGGGAAGCGGGCCTGCACGCCGGGCAGGACACGGGCGGCTTCGGCGACCGCCCCCTCCACGAACGCCAGCCGGTCGGCTTCCTCCACCGTCACGTCATGCACGTGCTGCTTCAGGCTCCGGCCCGCTACGGCCGCCCGCGCACGCAGCCGCGCCATCTCGTCTTCGCTGAATTCCACATTGAGTGCAGGCATAGGACAATGGTACCGCTGTTGGTACCTAAGGCGGTACCTGCACGGTCTGGCGACCAGGTGGTGCGCTGCTGCGGGCGCGAGGCGGGGGGCGGCCCAGCCCGGGAACGCACGGTGGGCGGCATCGACGGCGGCGCAAGTGTCCTCTGGCGTTCCTTCACTTTCCGGCGCGGGGTCGCCTGAGAACGGCTGGCGGTGGTGGTCATCAGCGGGTACCTGCCTGGTGCACCTCGTCGGTTCGGGCACCGGTTCGGTCGGACTCTCCTCGGGCAGCGGCGAGGACGGCTTGGGCGGCGCGGATGCCGCTGCGCAGGGCGCCTTCCATGAGACCGGTGAATTCGGCTTCGGCGTACTCGCCGGCGAAGCTGACCGCACCGACCGCAGCCTCGAGCGCTGTCTGGTCTTCGACGGTGGTGCCTGGCGCGTGAGATGCGTACGCGCCGAGCGAGAACGGGTCATCGGACCAGGTGGAGAGCAACGGTTCCTGCTCGTTGAAGTCGAGGTCGTTGCGGATGTGCCGGGCGGCCCGTATCCACTGCTCCGGTCCGGCGTCGACGGCCATGGCGGCGAGGCCGTGCTCGCTGCCGGCGAAGCTGTTCATGACCGGTGCAACGGTGTCGTGCTCGTCGACGGCAGTCCAGGTCCAGAACCGGCCGGGTACCGACAGGACGGCGCTGGTGGACGGGGTGGAGCGCAGCGGCAAGTGGAGCTTGGCGGCGTGGCCCTGGCGCAGCCGGGCGAGCGCCTCGTCCCGGGCGTCGCTGGTGGGCACGTAGACGTGC
The DNA here is from genome assembly GCF_052665095.1 of Streptomyces sp. NEAU-174. Lineage (NCBI taxonomy): Bacteria > Bacillati > Actinomycetota > Actinomycetes > Kitasatosporales > Streptomycetaceae > Streptomyces > Streptomyces sp. NEAU-174. Next base: position 278,917 of record NZ_JBQTCE010000014.1, read on the forward strand.
CCACCGGTGAGGACCGTGAGCGGGAGGGCGACGACGACATGGTCGAAAAGGTGCTCACCACTGCTGGTGCGCACTACAGCAGCACCTCGTCCGTCGTCGATGTTCTCGACGGACCGGACGACTTCGCAGCAGTGCACCCGTTCGCCGAGGGCTCGGTACATCTCCACGGCGAGGCGCTGGTTGCCGCCGGCGACGCGGTAGCTCGGCAACGGCTCGAACGAGGCGACGTGGTCGAGCGCCTCGGCGGTGACCAGGTCGGCGGCGGTCGCGGCGGAAACCTCGATGCGGGCCCGGAGCGCCTGGTCGACGGCCATCGGGAGGTCGAGCAGTCGCAGGATCTCCTCCACCGATACCGGCCGCTCGAGCTCGCGGGCCAGGCTGGCGGCACGCTGCCCGGCGTGGGACAGGACTTCGGAGGTGACCTCGGGGGTCTCGGCGAGCTCGCGGACGTAGTAGCTCATGCCGGAGTCGACGAGCCTCAGCGAGTGCTGCTCGGCGAGGGCAGCGAAGGTGCTGTAGCCGTCGAGGATGAACTCGGCGCCGCGCTCGACAACGCAGTCGCGGCCGGCGACATCGAGGTGCTGGGACCAGACGCGGCCGCCGACGCGGCCGCGCGCCTCGAGGACAGTGACGTCGAGGCCGGCGTCGGCGAGCTTGGTGGCGGCTGCAAGGCCGGCGAACCCGGCACCGAGTACGGCCACGCGGCGAGGCGGGGTGTGGGTGGTCACGGAAGGTGCCTCCGGATGGGGTGCGCGGCTCAGTTGCCGGCGCTGGGCGTGGGCGTGCTGTCGACGGGGGGTGCGGGCACGCGGATGGCGCCGAGCAGCGCGACCGCGTTCATCTCGACCTGCATCCCCTCTGCCAGCAGCGTCACGCCCACGGCGGTGGAGGCCGGGTAGGGGGCGGTGAGGAACTCGGGGCGGACGATCGTGAAGCGTCCGTAATCGTCCGACTCGGTGACGTAGACGTTCATCGACACCACGTTGGTCAGGTCGGCACCGAAGGCACGCAGCACGGCCTCGACGTTGCGGAACGTCTGACGGACCTGGTCCTCGAAGGTGCCGTCGATGACGTTCCCGTGCTCGTTGTAGGGGCCGATGCCGCCGGTCGTGATGGTCTCGCCGACGCGGACGGCCTGCGCGTAGCCGACAGGCTCAGCCCATTCCCAGGGACCGTGGAGGCTCTCGATTTGTGGCATGCGAGGGGGTCCTTTGCGTGAGGGAGTGTACGGACGGCCTGGGTTGGAACGTCACCGAGCGTAGGTAGGCGGCTGCCCTGGGCTCTATGGTGCGAGAGTCAGTATTCTCACGCCGTTGTCGTACTCACGTACCAAACCCCTACACTGAGTAAGTGAGCGAACAACAGCTGCTGACGGTCGGCGATCTCCTCGGCATGCCTACGCTGGGGCAGCGTTTGTTGGCCGGCTCCCAGGGACTGGACCGCCCGGTGCTGTGGGCCCACAGCTGCGAGCTGCCCGACCCGTGGCGATGGCTAGGACCGGGCGAACTGCTGATGACGGTCGGGCTGTGCGTCCCCGAGGACCCCGAGACCCAGGTCGAGTTCATTCGCCGTCTGGCCGATGCCTCCCTGGCCGGGGTGACCATCGGTGACGACGACCCGGCACCCGCGCTGAGCCACCAGATGCTCACCGAGGCCGACCGGCTCGGGTTCCCGCTGCTACGAACATCGCTCGCGGTCCCTTTCGCGTCCTTGGGCCGCACGGTCGCCCTGGCTGGAAGCACACGTCAGGTGCAGCAGTTGCAGCTGCTCAGCCGCCTCTACCGGGTGTTGACGGGCCTGGAAACGACCTCCACCGAGGCGCTGGAGCGCATCGAGAGCGTCTTCGGCGCCCGGCTGGCCGTTGTGGACGTGGTGCACCATGGGGCGGTGCTGGAGGGTTCGCTGAAGGTGGCGACGGAGGTAGTCGTCGACCTGTGCGCCCGAGCCGCCGAGGCCAAGCTGCCCGTTGGCGCGAGTTTAACGGCCTCGTCGTCGGTGAAGGCGTGGCGGCTACCGACACAGCGACCCACGCTGCTCATGCTCGAGGACGGGCCGGTGGACCTGCTCGACGCCTTCCTCGTGGGGCACCTGCGCCAGGCCGTCACCGCTTCCGTGAACGGGGTGCTGGCCGATGCCGCGGCCCGAGCGGCGCGCGCCGAGCAGCTGTTTTCGGCCGTGCTCGTCGGTGACGTCGCCGTCGAAGTGGTCCGGGACGAGGCCGTGTACCTCGGACTGGAAGGGTCCAAGCTGGTCTCGTTCGCGGCAACCACCACCCGTGCAGACGACGCGGTCGCCGCGCTCGGCGCCAAGGGACTGCGGTTCCTGCCGCGCCGCACCCAAGGGCGTCTGGTGTGCTGTGTGCGCGAGGTTGACCTCGACGCCGCTCTGTCCACCGTCCGCTCGACCGTGGAGAGGGTCGGCATCTCGCTGGCGTTTGGGTCGTTGCAGCAGCTACGGCAGGCGCAACGTAACGCGCTGTGGGCGCTGAGCACCACCAGCGGCGGCACACCGATCGCGTCGTACGCCGACGTCCGCGGCTCCATCGTCCCGCGTGACGTCGGCGCGGCCACCGAGCTGTCCAACGCGGTCCTGGGTGCCCTGCTCGACGACAACGACCGATCCAGTCGGCTGCTGGAGACGCTGTCGGCCTACCTTGACAACAACCGCAGCTGGAAGGACACCGCCGAGGCGTTGGGTATCCACCGGCAGACGCTGGCGCACCGGCTGGGACGCATCGAGGAGCTCACGCAGCGCAACCTGAAGTCCTCAGCTGACATCGCGGCCCTGTGGGTAGCCGTCCGAGCCGTGCAGCACGCACGCGACGTCGAAGCCTGAGGCGCTGAGCCAGGAACGGCGCGGGACCGGCGTGAGGGCCGGCCCGCATCCCGCGGGCCGGCCCTCATGTAGTCGCGCTTCATAGCTGGTAGTACTGGACGGTCGGCGGTCAATCGCTGATGTAGAGCAGCCGCTTGTTGACGAACTCGTCCATGCCGAGCGGGCCGAGCTCGCGGCCGAACCCGGACCGCTTGACGCCGCCGAACGGCAGCTCGGCGCCCTCGCTGACCGGTGTGTTGACGTTGGCCATGCCGACCTCCAGCTCGGCTGCCACGGCGGTCGCACGAGCGACGTCGGTGGAGAACACCGCGCCCCCGAGGCCGTAGCGGCTGCTGTTGGCCAGGTCGAGAGCCTCCTGGTCGCTTGCGGCCTTGTAGACCACCGCGACAGGTCCGAACAGCTCCTCGCTGTAGGCGCGCATGCCCGGTGTGACGCCGGTCAGCACCGCGGGCGAGTAGTAGGCGTCCGGGCCCGGGGAGAGCTCTCCGCCGGTGTGCAGGGTGGCTCCCTTGGAGACAGCGTCCTGGACCTGCTCGTGCAGGGTCTCGGCTGCTGCCCGCGACGACATAGGTGCGTACGTGCCGTCCTTGGCCTCGGCCGGATCTCCGGGCTGAAGACCGCTGGCGTGCTCCACCAGGCCGGCGACGAAGTCGGCGAAGATGGGCTCGGCCACGATCATCCGTTTGTTGGAGTTGCACGCCTGGCCGGTGTTCTCCATGCGCGTCTCCCAGGCGGTGGTGGCGGCCTCGGCCACGTCGTCGGCGTCCAGGACGATGTAGGGGTCGGAGCCGCCGAGTTCGAGGACCGCCTTCTTCAGGTGCTTGCCGGCCAGCGCGCCGATGGCCGCACCGGCGCGCTCCGAACCGGTCACGGACACGCCCTGGACGCGGTCGTCGGCGATGATGTCGGCGACCTGGTTGTGGGAGGCGAACACGTTCTCGTACACGCCGGCCGGACACCGGCCTCGAGCATGAGGTCGCGGATGGCGAGTGCCGAATAGGGGCACGACTCGGCGTGCTTGAGCAGGATGGTGTTGCCCAGGACCAGGTTCGGGGCTGCGAACCTGGCCACCTGGTAGTAGGGGTAATTCCAGGGCATCACGCCGAGCAGCACCCCGACCGGGCGGCGCTGCACGACTGCGCGACCTCCGGAGAACGTCGGAATCGCCTGGTCGGCGGCCAGCCGCTCACCCTGCTCGGCGAAGTAGTGGAAGATGTCGGCGCTGAACTCGGCCTCACCGACCGCCTGGTCGTGCCGCTTGCCCATCTCGAGGGTGATGATGCCGGCCAGCTCTTCGACCCGTTCGGTGAACAGGTCGGCCAGCCGGGCCACGACGGCGGCACGCTCGGCGATGGGCCGCCGGCGCCACTTCTCGAACGCCGTGTGGGCGGCCGCGATGGCGTCTTGGATCTCGGTGTCGGTGGCGTGGGCGAAGTCTTCGATGACCTGCCCGGTGGCCGGGTTGAGGGCCCGGTAGCGGGCCTCGTCGGTGCTCATGCGGGGCTTTTCCTTTCAGCCGCATCACGCGGCCTCGGGGGGTGGGACGTCTGGTCAGACGTCGACGATCGGGTTCTCTCGGGCGCTGCTGGGTGCCTCGTGCTTCGGCGTGGCATCGGCGACCGGGCCGCCGTGGCGCCGTTGGTAGGCGCGGGCCGGGAAGTAGGCGAGCACGAAGAGGGCGAGGGCTGCGCCGAGGTAGACGTACGAGGCAGTCCCGTAGTCGAGGTACTGGAGGTACATCAGGTAGACCACGCTCGCCGTGAACGGCACGGCCAGCACGGCGAGTCCAACGGTGCCGCCCGGGATCTTCGCCGGGCGCGGCATCTCGGGGTTGCGCCGGCGCAGGATGACCAGCGCGGCAAGGTTCAGCAGCAGGAGCAGGTTGATGAAGAACACGTCGAGCGCGATCAGCGTGGTGAAGGCGCCCGCGCTGAACAGGGAGTAGATCACCGAGGACACGATGATGGCGACGAAGGGCGAGCCTGTCCGCTTGGTCTGGCGGGCAAATGCGGGCGAGATCCACCGGTCGCGGGAGAGCACGAACGGCGAACGCGAGCTGGTCATCAGCAGCGAGGAGTAGAGCCCGATGGCGCAGAACATGCCGCCGACGGTGACGAAGATCTGTAGCCACTTGCCGCCGAGCACCAGCGCGACGTCACCGAACGATCCGGGGACCCAGGTCTCCCAGCCGGGCACGGCCAGGGCGCCGAGGAGCGGGAGGGTGTAGGAGGCGACGATGACGATCATGGAGAGGGACATCGCCTTCGGAATGACGCGGGCGGGCTGCTCGATCTCCCCGGCGATCTGCGCCACCTGGTCGAATCCGCAGTAGCACCACATCGTGAAGGACAGCCCGACCGCCAGGGCGTCGGGGCCGCTCGTCCCGGCCGGCGTGAAGGGCGTCAGGGGGTCGATGCCGTTGGTGAAGACCTCCCAGATGCCCAGGATGGCGATGATGGCCAGTGGTGCGATGGCGAAGACGCTGAACAGCAGGGCGCTGTCGCCGACGCTCTTGGCGCCGCGGATGTTGAGCACCGCCAGCGGGAGCACGACCAGCAGGACACCGAGCGCCCAGTTGGCGTCGAGCGTGAACGGTCCCGCTTCGAGCAGCACGTACTTCCCCTCGGCGATGGAGGGGAACAAGGTGGCGAGGTAGCTGGCGAACAGGACCGGGTAGACGGCCATGTCAATCCAGCTGTTGACCCACCGCACGAGGCCGGCCTGGAAGGCCATGAAGCCGCCCATGGTGGCGAGCTCGGTGGTGATGGCGGCGATGGGGATGCCGTAGACCAGGGGCACGAGCAGAAGCAGCAGGATGCCGAGGCCAGGTCCGGTGGAGCTGATCATCTCCTCGAGCGAGTAGGCGCCACCGGAGACGTTGAAGAAGATGACGCCGACAAGGGGCAGGAAGGCGATCTGGCGTGTGAGCGAACCGCTCGGATGAATTTGGGACTCTGGCATCGTCAAAACCTCACGCTGCTGAGAAGGGGGAGGCCATTCCTCCGCTGAACCGGCACTGGATGCTCGTTGGGAAGTGCTCGGACGCGGGCCAGTGTGGGCCTCGCCACACCCCTGCCTGAATCGTCTCGCAGTACGAATTGAGAATGCATTTCGGTACCTCAGTCGACGAACTGAGGTTGGCGTCGCGCCCGAGGGAACACCGCTGCCGTACTCATACTTCAGCACGACGCGACATGAGCGAATCGTGCCATGACACTGTTCAGGTTCTTAGTGACGGCAGCCACACTGGTCTCTCGTTCGTTGTGCGGTGACGTACATCAGCACGTCGCACAACTCGCCCCCGAAGGAGGTATCACCGTGCAGAAGTACGACGCCATCGTCATCGGGGCCGGCCTGGCCGGTCTGTCCGCCGCACGCGACCTGGCCAACGGCGGGTCCGAGGTCGTGGTCCTTGAGGCCCGCGACCGGGTGGGTGGCCGCGTCGAGCAGATCGAGACCCCTGACGGCCGCAAGGTTCAACTCGGCGGAGAGATCGTCGGGACGTTCCACACCGCCTACAAGGAACTCGTTGCCGAGCTCGGCCTCACGATGGAGCCGACGTTCACCGCCAGCACCGGCGAGACCAGCTGGGTCCTCTCCGACGGCCGCCACACCGGTGACCCCCTGCCATGGATGAGCGCCTCGGACCGCCGCATCTACGACGACATCGAGCACCGGTTCTCCAAGCTCGCCGCCTCCGTAGACCCCGACGACCCGTGGAGTCACCCCTCCGCCGCCGCCCTGGACAGAATCTCCGTGGCCGTCTGGCTGCGCGGGGAGGGCGCCACCCCCGGCGTCATCCGCGCCCTGACCCTGTCGCAGCTCGCGCTGGCGGACGAGTCCATCGAGCGCACCTCGATGCTGGCCGACCTGCGCAGGGAGTCCGCAGCCGGCGCGGAAGGCTTCTACAACTACGACGTGTGGGAGAACGAACGCGTCCTCGAGGGCTCGGCCACCGTCGCGCTCACCATGGCCGAACAGCTCGGCGACCGCATCCGCTGTTCGAGCCCGGTCGGCGCCATCCGCATCTCTCCGGGCCGCTGCGAGGTCATGCTGACCACCGGCGAGGTCCTCACCGCTGCGAACGTCGTCTGCGCCGTACCGGCCGGGCCGCTGCGCGACATCTCCATCAGCGGCATCAGCGACACCAAGCTAGCCTCCCTGCACCGCCAGAAGTCCGCGCTGGCCGCGAAGTTCGTCGCCGTCTACGACCACTCCTTCTGGGAGGACGCCGGCCTCAACGGCGTCGCCTACATGGAGCACAACATCCTCGGCGGCGTCTGGGCGCAGAGCGCCGGCATCATGTCCGGCCTCGTCCCACCGCAGCGCATAGGCACCTACCTCGCCACGCCCCGCCAGCACCTCGGCCAGGCACTCATCGACGAAGTCGTCGACGCGTTCGGTGGCGCCGCCGCCACGCCCGCGAAGACCTACACCCGCAGCTGGGGCACCGACCCGTGGACCCAGGGATACGTCACCGCGTGGCGTCCCGGCGACGTCATGGGAGTCGGGCCCCTGCACGGCAAGAGCGAGCCGCCGTTCTACGTGTGCGGGTCCGACCAGTGGCTGTCCGGCCACATGGAAGGCGCCGTGCGCACTGGCCGCGGCGTCGCCCGCGAAATCCTTGCCTCACGCTGACAGCCCACCGTCGTCGCCAACACGCCCCAGGAACCGCCGTGCACTCGGACCTTCGGGCCGGGCGACGCGTTCACCATCGCCGCCGGCTGGCGCGGCGAGTACCGCGTCGACGAAACGCTGCTCAAGCAGTTCGCCTACTACGTCCCCTGAACGAACGCCCCCGTGCGCCCAGCGCACAGGTGAGCGGCCGGGCAGGGAGAGCGTGTCTGAAAGATCGTGTAAGCCCGTAGAGCGGCTGATGGACCGCGCCGCCGCATCAGGAACTGCGCTGCTGGGCGAGGGCGGGCTTTTGACCGAGGTCACCCGTGCGGTGCTGGAGCGGGCTCTGGATGCCGAAATGAGCGAGCACCTCGGCTATGAGAAGCACGCTCACGCCGAGGCTGGTGCCCAAGCACGCCAGGCGGCTGGCCGGGTCATCCGCTACAGCGTCGACGTCGACTGCGGTGGGCTCACCTTCTGCGACTGCACCGGTCTGTCCGCGTTGGTGGCCGTCGCCGGCGCGGCGAAAGTCCACGGCAGCCAGCTGCGGCTGCGTTCGGTTCCACACCCGCTGGCGAGATTGGTGCGGCTGACGCACGCCGGGCGGGTCTTCACTATCGAGTAGCGAGCAGGGGTGAGCCCGCCCATCCGGGGCGGGCTCACCGGTCGCCTACGACTTCAGCACGCACGACCTGGACGCCCCGTTCCCGGACATCGCCTTCGCCGTTCGTCGGCGCCCCGCAGACGGTGGCCGACGCCATCGAGCGGTGGTTCGACGCCAGGGCCTTCGACGGGATCGTCCTCGCCTTCCGCGTCGAGGACGAGCTCAACCTGTTCGTGGACGGCGTCGTCCCGATCCTTATGCCGCCGAGCAGTTGTACCGGTCATTTGGTGGTAGCTCCTGGAGCCACTGGAGCAGGGCGGCGGCGGGCGAGTCGGAGAGGCCGTCGAGGAGCGTGAGGGCTTCGGCGTGGTGCTGGCGGGCATGTTCGGACTGATCGTTGGCTGTTCGGCGCTCGGTGGTGCTCAGCGTTGTCGACGGTCGGCACGTCCCGGGCTGCCGCCGGACTCCGCAGGACCCATGATGGGCCTCGCCGGTCAGGTGAACTGGGCGGTAGCGCAGCGGCGTTTGAAGTGCATGTGACCCACTCAGGATCACCGAGACAAAGGATGGTTGTACCAGTGAGCGAACCTGGTGAAGGGGGAGTCCATGGGGTCCTCTTCGACTTCGCGGGGACACTGTTCGATGACACAGGGGTGCTCACGGCGCCACGGCTGGTGGCGAAGGCAGGCGACCGCGGTGTCAGGCTTGACGAGCAGGTGGCGGCGACGCTGATCCGCCGCACACTGGCGTACGTGGATGCGCCGGAGCGCGGCGCGGCGAAGGAAGGATGTGACCTGTCGCCCGATGCGCACCGGCGGATCTGGACCGGGCTGATCGCTGATGCTGGGCCGTTTGAGCCACCGCTGGTGGAGGCGCTCTACGACTGCCTGACCGACAACGACGCCTGGCTCCCGTATCCCGACACACTTCCGGTACTCGAGGCGCTCAGTGCCGCAGGCGTGCGCACGGGCGTGCTGAGCAATATCGGCTGGGATATCCGGCCGGTCTTCAAGCGCACCGGTGTGCTGGATCAGCTCAATGCGGTGGTGCTGTCTTGCGAGGTCGGGCTGGCGAAGCCCGACCCTGCCATCTTCGGCGTCGCCTGCGAGCGTCTGGGCCTTTCGGCCGGGCGGGTGCTGTTCGTCGGCGACGATCCGGTCAAGGACGGCGCGGCGGCGCGGGCCGGGTTGCCGGTGTACCTGCTGCCGAGCGAGCGTGACGTGCGCGTGTCCCGGGGGCTGACGGCGATCCTGCGGCTCGCCGACGCGGAGAACGGCCGCGAGACGGCCGCGCAGTGAGAAGCTGATTCTCATATCTAACGCCCGGCGGGATTCTTCGTAGGCTGACGCGCCGCTGGCCGGCTTATCCCTGCCGGGTGAGGTGTTCGGGGCGATCATCGCGGCCACAGTGATCAACGAGACACGGGACATGGTGCCGGGGCAGCACCGCCCCAGTGAAGTGGCATCAGCAAAGACGCATTCCGCTCGACTGGGACGGAATCCTCGGCGTCGCCGAGTACGTCATCGTCGCTGACGCCGACCCGCCGTACATCGTCCTCACCCGCATCCAACCGTACTGACCGTCTTTGACGGCCGCGGGGTCTGACGAGCCCCGCTCTCGCCGGGGCCTCTTGCTGGTCGCTCCAAGGCAGTGCGGCTGGGGTGGAGGTGTGGCGGGTGGATGCGGTCGGCGCGGGTGACGGTCTCCAGCCGGTGTGCAGATGACCAGTTGGCTCCGGCCCGCGCACAGGACGTCCGGGGCGCGCCGGGTCTCGACCTCGGTCTTGGCGTCGGCGAACGACATGGCCTCGTCCAGGACGCACTGGTGTGTCGATCAGCAGCGTGCGCACGATGCCGAGCCGCTGCGCCTCGCCCGATGGCACGCTGGCCCTGCCTCCCTCGACGGCGTGCCCCCTTTCGCTCCATGGAGAGATCGGCTGCTTGCTCCATGGCAGTGCGGCAGGGCAACGCAGATCCCGTTTACTCAGGCTTGCTCGTATCAGCAGACGGTTGTCCGGTGTAGGCGGAACGGGGAACAACGCCGCGACGTCTGCGGCGTTACCACGGATGCTCCGTGAGGTACGTGGTGACCTCGTCACGTTCCCAAGCGCCGTCCGCCACCAAGGCCCGGTGCCGGCGGCGCAGCGTATCGCCCGGGCCCAGTTCGAGCTCGTCGTGCAACGCCCAGGAAGGGGCGACCGCGGCGATCGGATCGTTGCGGACGAACCAGTGGGCCGGGTGGAGTCCCGCTGGCCGAGGTGGTCGTTCTCAGAGGCATGCGCGAAGACCAGGGCCGGTGTGCCCGTCGGTGCCGTCGTGTGCGTCCGAGTATGCGAGCCAAGGGGACGGCTGTTCCATCAGGCCGGGGCCCTCCGCATCGGGCGCGATGATCCGTCCATCACGAAAGGCGCGCGGTCCCCGCCAGACCGGTGTAGTCGGCCATCTCCCGGCCAGCCGTGCTCGGGCTGCCGAACACCAGCGGCTCGTCGTGTCTGTTCGCGGTCGCGGAGCTCCAGGTCAGCGTCCAGCACCGGGCGGCGACGCCGACGTCGTGCACCTCGATGCGGCGCTCCTCCTCGGCCCACAACTCGCCAGTGTGCGGATGCTGTGTGAGCAGCTCGGCGAGGGTGACGCGATCGCCGTGTGTGTGGACGATCCACAGCGGCCCCTGACAGCCCTCGGGATCACCTGACCAACCGGCCGAATCAACTGCACGCAAAGACCCTGGCCCCCGACCCAAGACGGGATCGCGCCCGCTCCTTCCTCCTTCGCGGCGCACGGCTCGAAACCGGTTACGTCAGCGGTATCGCGTTGTAACAGTCTCGGCGGAGGCTCATGGCGCACCTCCGGTCTCCTCAGTAACTCGCACCCCCCACGTGACCGGGTTGATCGAACGACCGCTCCCCGGCCGGCGCGCGCCCCGGGGGCGGATGAGGAGGAATTGATGGCCGCAGAGCAGTCCGCAGGATCCCGCCGTGCCTTCCTGAGATCCGTCGGCGTCGCGGGGGGCGCCGGAGTGCTGTACTCGGCGATGGGCGCACTCGGGCTCGCCCCGGTGCCAGACGTGCGGGCGGATGAGTATCGGGCGCCCCGGCGAAGCGACTTCGCGCTCACCGGACGCGGCGGCAAGAAGGTACTCGTGCTCGGCGGCGGCATAGCCGGCCTGGCGACGGCGTACGAGCTGGGCAAAGCCGGTTACGACTGCCAGATCCTGGAGGCGAAGGACCGCCCCGGGGGCCGCAACTGGACGGTCCGCGGCGGCACGGCGCTGACCGACCTCGACGGGCGGACGCAGACGGCGTCGTTCACCAAGGGCCAGTACATGAACGCGGGCCCGGCCCGGCTGCCGCAGTCACACGTCACTCTCGAGTACTGCCGCGAACTCGGCGTCGAACTCCAGGTGTTCACCAACCAGAACGCCAACGCGTACATCTACCACGAGAGCAGTGCCGCCCTCGCGGGAAAGCCCATGCGCTGGCGCACGGCGAAGGCCGACGTCTACGGCTACATCTCCGAGTTGCTCGCCAAGGCCACCGACCAGGGCGCCCTGGACGCACGGCTCACCGCGCAGGACAAGGAACGACTGATCGCGTTCCTGCAAAGCTTCGGCGCCATCAAGGGCAAAGCCGACGGCTACGCCTACACCGGCACCGACCGGCGAGGCTACTCCGCCGAGCCGGGGGCGGCCTTCGACGACGGCACGGTCCTCGGCCCGGTGCCGACGCTGTCGGACGTCCTCGCCAGCGGCGTGGGGCAGCGCTTCGCCTTCGAATTCGGCTACGACCAGGCCATGCTGATGTTCCAGCCGGTGGGCGGCATGGACGCGATCCCGTACGCCCTGGCCAAGGCGATCGGCCAGAACCGCATCACCTATGGTGCCAAGGCGCTGGAGGTCAAGGACCTGCCGGACGGTGCCGAGGTCACGTACAAGGATGCCGGCGGCCGTACCCGCACCCAGCGCGCCGACTTCGTTGTCGCGGCCATGCCGCCGATGGTCATGGCCCGCCTCAAGCACAACCTGGGCACCGACATCACCGCGGCGCTGAAGTACGCCGTCCCGACCCCCGTCGGCAAGATCGGGCTCGAGTACCGCAGCCGATGGTGGGAGACGGACGAGCACATCTACGGTGGCATCACGCCGACCGACACCGACCTGGCCACCATCTGGTACCCCTCCTACGGCCACCAGGGCCGCCGCGGCACACTCATCGGCTACTACAACTTCGGTGCCAACGCCGTCGCGTACAGCGATCTGCCGCACGCCCAGCGCCTTGCGCGGGCGGTGAGCCGGGGCGTGAAGATCCACGGCGACAAGTACCGCACCGAACTCGATCACTCCTTCAGTGTGGCCTGGCACCGCACGCCTCATATCGAGGCCGGCTGGGTGGAGTGGCCCTCGCAGACCGGTCCCGAGTACAAGCTGCTCAACCAGCCCGCCGGGCACGTCTACTTCGCCGGCGACTGGCTCAGCCATGTCATCGCCTGGCAGCATGGCGCGTTCTCCTCGGCCCGCAAGGTCGTGACCGACATCCACGAAAGAGTGATGGCCGCATGAAGCGACGCGCGAAGGTTGCGATCGGTACGGCCCTGACCGCCTCGCTCCTCACCGGCGGCACCGCGCTCGCCGAGAGCAGAGGCTGGTGGCCCGGCCCCAAAGAGGTCCGCGTCAGCCTGCCCGAAGGCCAGTCCAACCCGGCCATCGCCACCGGAGTGGCGACCGGCGGTGAGGTGGCGATCTACCAGAGCAGCGGCCTCGGCCCGACCGCGCTCAACCCGTCCGCTCCGGCCGGCTCACCCGAGCTCTACACCGACCCGGCCCTCACTCAGGGCGCCACGGGAGTCACGGTCACCGAGGCCCAGGCACTGGTCGTCCTGCGCAACATCAAGAGCAACCTCGAAGCGGCGGGCCTGACCTTGGCCGACGTCATCACCATGAAGTGCTACCTGATGAAACCGCCCGGCGTCGAGACCGCCGACTACGCGGGATGGAACCGCGCGTACCGCCAGTACTTCGCCAACATCGACCTCACCTCGAAGGAGGTCGTCCCGGTCCCGATGGGCACCTCCGCCCCCAAGGCACCGCTGGTCGCCAACAAGGCCCGGCCCGCGCGTGCCACGATGGAGGTCGCGTCGCTGGCCGTCAAGGGCTGGATGGTGGAGGTCGAGGTCACCGCCGCGTACAAGGCGCGCTGACGGGCACAGACCCGCGGGGCAACCGCAGCGAGGGGCCGGGCCCGTAACCGGGCCCGGCCCCGAAGCGACGCTGCCCCAGCCGGGCGGCGCCCCCAGTCAGTCGTCGAGGGCGCTGCCGGCCGCGCGGGGGCGCCGACAACACCGACGAGGGCGCCATCGCGGCGGCGATCGAGGACCTGCTGATCCGGGCCGGGACAGGATGGGCCGGGGGCGGGGCGGGTCCAGGACACGGCAGCCGGTAGTGGCGGCCGCGTACCGGGCACACATCTCCGCGATCCGCCACAGCCTTCCGACACGGTCCGCGTACACCGTCAGGACCGCCACACCGCACCGCCTCTACCACCGGCCGCGGCCCACCCCGCCGTCCAGCGGCGGGGCCGGTGTCGGTGTCGCGGGTGTGCCACGCGCAGTCGGCGGCGCGGTTGGGGAGACCCGGGAGCGCGGCCCCCAGCAGACGGCTGGCGCGGCGCTGCGAACGCTGGAGGCGGCTGCTCTCGACGGCTTCTGGGTACACCTGGACGCCGACGTGCTGGATCCGTTGGTGATGCCCGCCGTGGACAGCCCCGACGACGGCGGGCTGCTGTCCGGCGAACTCGTGCCGCTGCTGCGGATTGGTCGGCTCGCACCGGTGCGTGGGGCTCAACGTCACCATCTACGACCCCGATCTCGACCCGGATGGCTCCTGCACGGCCCCGCTCGCCGACCTGCTCGCGTAGCTCTCGCCCTGCCCTGACCGGCGACGGTGCCGGGCTCGGACGCCCCCGCGAGCCAGGTGTGCCGTACCCGTCCAGCCCAGGGCGTGCCGCCCGAGTGCCCAGGCATGGCGTTCCCGACAGAACGACCTAACGGAGTCCTACTCTCGCCGTACGCTCCTGTGGCGCCGCATCATGAGCACGCTTCCGGCCGCCGCGACGGCCAGGACGGCCCCGCCGAGGAGGGTGGGCTTGTTCTCGTCGACCGCGGTTGGCCCGAAGCCCGATCGACCCCGCCGCTGGGGTGGCTGCGCCGCCGCGGGCAACCGCCCAGGCCAGAAACCCGCGAGTTCTTGCGTAGCGGCGAGTGCGTGCCGTGCTGGCTGCACCGTGTGATCCGTCGCCAGCTCGAGGAGGAGCGGCTGGTGGTGTGGCGGCGCACGTGCCCCGGCCGGGATTGCCACAAGGTGACCGCGACGGATGAGGAGGTCGCTGCCGAGCGGGCCGCCGGGACGTGGTGCGGACCGCGCTGGTGTCCGCCCTGCGCCGAGCGGGACGAGCGGGAACGGGCCGAACGGGAGCGGGAGCGGCGGGAGGCCGAAGAGCGTGCCATCGAAATGCGGCGGCGCGAGGTCGAGGCGCTCGAGGAGTGGGCGCGGGAGGTCCTCGCCGATCCGGACACGGTCATCTTGGATACGGAGACCACGGGCCTGCATGACGAGGCCCGCATCGTAGACCTCGGGGTCATCACCGCTGCCGGTGACGTCCTGATGGACACGCTCATCAACCCGGGCGAGCCGATCCCAGCTGATGCGACCGATATCCACGGGATCATGGACGCCCAGGTGGCAATGGCGCCCTCGTTCGAGGTCGTCCTCGACCGACTCGCCGCGGTGCTGCACGGCCGCCGCTGCGTCATCTGCAACCAGGCGTTCGACGTTGCCAGGCTCCGGCACGAGTTGACCATGCACTACCGGCAGACCGGCCACCAGAACCCCGAAGACGCCGTCGACTCCTGGCTCGGCACGGTGCGTTTCGAGGACGCGATGGTGCCGTACTCGGACTGGTACGGGGACTGGTCCGAGTACTGGGGGAACTACGCCTGGCAGCCGCTGTACGGAGGAGACCACCGGGCGGTCTCGGACTGCCGTGCCGTGGCGGAGCGGCTGTGGGAGATGGCAAAGTCCGGCGACGGGGGCGGGGGCTTCCGGTGAACTGCGTCGCCCGTCAGCGGTGCGGGTACGCAGGGTCCTCGATGATCTTCACTTGCTGGGGGGCTTCTCGCGGGAACGCCTCTTTACTGGCACCCCACAGCGCCCCGGACCGGTCGCGCGCGGCTGAGAACGAGTTTTGACAGCACCGAGGTACTTGCCAGGGCAGCACGGGATGCTCCTGAGGAAAGGCCCTGATCATGCCGCAGATGTCGAATTTGCTGGACCGCACGCCCCTCACCCACGTCGACGTCGCGGGCACGACCATCCCCAAGGGCGTACCCGTGGTGCTCGCGCTGGCCTCGGCCAACCGTGATCCGAAGCGGTTCCGCGACCCCGACCGGTTCGACCCCACCCGCCGGGACAACCAGCACCTCGGATTCGGCAGCGGCGTCCACATCTGCTACGGCGCACCCCTCGCTCGGGTCGAAGCCCAGATCGCCCTGGGAGTACTCCGCAACCCTGGTCGAAGACCCTCCCCCTACCGGCGCAGCGCCGTGCTGCGCGGCCCCCGGCACCTTCCCATCGAGCTGGCCCCGTCGCCGTAGCCGCAATGAACCGCCTCGCCCCAGGACGCGAAGTAGAGCAGCGCCGGTCGTTCGTTCGGTTGTTCCTCGGCCGGTTCGGAGGCGCCGACGCGCCGCAGGGGCAGGGCGCGGCGGAGCGAGCTCGCCGAGTGTGGTTCCGCGGTAACGAACGGCAAGCCGATCGACGTGCAGCTGACCGTATTGCTCAGACCGTGTCCTCCATGGCTATGGGCCGCTTTGAGATGAGAGAGCGGATGACCGCGAACGCCGGGGCGCACATGACGGCGCTGAGCGCCAGCAGCGCCGAATCCGCGCGTGCGGCCGACGAGAAGTATGCGGTGCCGCTGACCTACGGCAGCGCGGCGGAGCTGGCCCGCAGTGAGGAAGTCGATCTCGTGGTGGTGACGGTGAAGGTTCCGCATCACCTGGAACTCATCCGACCCGCGCTGGAAGCGGGGAAGATGGGGTTCAGCGAGTGGCCGCTCGGTGCCGACCTCACACAGGCCGAGGAGCTGGCCGGCCTCGCGCATCGCAGGGGTGTGCTCACGGCCGTCGGGGCCATGGTGCTCGGGGAGTTCCGTGAGGTGTCGGCTCTCATCGAAAACCTGCGCCCGGAGGTTACCCACGTCACGAGCGGGGCGGTTGCGGCCAAGACCGCAGAGGACCAGATCGCCGTCACCGGGGTGCTGGAGTCGGGGCCGTGGCCGCAGTGCACATCCGCGGCGGCACGTCACGCGCCACCACGTTTCACTGGGAGATCAACGGCACGGACGGTGATCTCGTCGTCAAGGCCGACCAGGTTCAGTGGTGGTACGGGGGGCTGCGGCTCAACGGAGCCCGGGGAGAGGACGGCACGTTGGCCGAGCTAACGGCTCCCGCCCGCTATCAGCGGTCGCTGACGCAATGGGCCGGGCGATCCACCGAGCCCGCCTGCAACGTCGCCCACGCGTACGCGCTTCTGCGCGACCAGATCACCGGGAACCTTGCGCCAGATGAGGACGGCGTTCCCGACTTCCGGCACGCCGTCCGGCGGCATCGCATGCTGGAGCGGGTCCGAGAGGCGGCGCGCGCGGGCCGGAAGGTCACACTCGCAGAGCAAGGCTCGTAAGGTGTCGATGCGGTCGCGGATGCGGTCCTCGTCGCCCCAGGCGAAGACCGCGTCGATCAGGCGGTCGCTGCCGCCCGCGGCCAGGTCGGCCTCGGTGAATCAGATAGGGGATGGCGTCGGCCGCCCGCTCGCCGGACAGCTTCATCATCTTCGGGCCCAGCGCGGCCAGCACCCTGCTGTCGGCGGCGACGCCGGCCTCGTCCAGCTCGTCGAGGTAGCCGGTCATCGCCGCGTACGGGCGGCTGTAGTCCTTCACCAGCGGACCGTGGCTCACTCCGGCCCAACGTCATTTTACCGGTCGCCGGGCTGATCCCCTCCTCCCTGAACTCTTGCCCCGTGAGCGGGAACTGCCGGTGCCCTGATCGGCGGTCTGGCTGCATCGCCAGTGGCCAGACCGACCTGCTGAATGTCATCACCGATCTGCTCGATCAGATGCGCGAGGAAGGCCCGCACCGCCGCGGGCAACGCGCGCCGCGCCATCGATTGGATCTGCATGCTCCGGCGGCTCAGTTCCGGGTTGTGGATGGGAACGAGCGCCAGGCGGTCGGCACCGAGTCGCCGCCGCACCGTCAGCGGACCGACCAGGGTGACCCCACCGCGTAGCTGCGCGAAACTCTGTAGCGCACCCGAGTAGTTGCTGACGAGCGCGGGCTCGAAGCTCAGCCCTTCCAGCGCGACGCAGACATCGAAGAGTTGCCGGATCGTGGTTCCCTCGTCCATCAGCGCGAGCGGGTACTCCAGCAGGTCCGCGAGCTCGACGTACTCCCGGTCCGCCAGCGGATGATCGTCGGGCATCAGCGCGTAGATCGGCTGCTGCTGCGAATACTCGACCTTGATTCCCCATTCCGGTCCGAGGCTATAAGTGACGGCCAGGTCCACCGTGCCGTCTATCACCTGCCGCGTCGCCGCGCTGGGGCCGGTGACATTCAGCCGGAACCGCACCCCCGGATATTTTTCCCGAAATGCGGTGATAGCCGCCGGCAGGAAATCGCGCGCGAAACCCTCGGAGCTCGCGAGTTTGACGGTGCTGCGGTGCAGGGCCTCGACGCCGTGCACGTCGGCGAGCACCTGCTCGGCCTCGAGCGCGCTGCGCCGGGCGTAGGCGGTGAGAATCTCGCCCGCCTCCGACAGCACCATCCCCCGCGGCTGGCGCTCGAACAGCGGCGCCCCGACGTCCTGCTCCAGCTTCGCGATCTGCCGACTGATCGCCGACGTGGCCACGTGCAGGCGCTCCGAGGCCTCGCTGATCGAACCGGTGCGCGCGACCTCGAGGAAGTAGCGCAGCGACGTGGGCAGGAGGTGCATCCCGAGAATGTACTCCAGCGCGGAGCGCGTCCGCTGAGGGTGGTGGTGGGGAAGCCGCCGACCGTTGTCGTTGCCGTCAGGTCAATACACCCTTCGAAAACGTGCAATTGTCCCCTCTATCGCCGTCCTGTCGCCGCTCCGTAAACTCGGCGCACCGGCCGGACGAATTGTAAATCGCACGTTTCTCATGTTAAGGGTAATGATGACCCGTGCTGCCGTGATCGATTGCGCCACCGAATACTACGATTCCGGGGAATTCCTCGCCGACCTCGGCCGCCGGGTCGCGTTCGCGACCGAAAGCCAGGGCGGCGCACGGGCGCGGACGCTGCGTTCCTACCTCACCGACGAGCTGGCCCCGGCGCTCACCGGCCGACTGGGCTGCGAGGCGCGCGTCGTCGACAACCCCGCGGGCGACTACCCGCTGCTCGTGGCGACCCGGCACGAGGACGGTGAGCTGCCCACGGTGCTGGTCTACGGCCACGGCGACGTGGTCCTCGGCGAGCCGGAGCGATGGCGGCCCGGCCTCGATCCGTGGCAGGTCGTGGTCGAGGGCGACCGCTGGTACGGCCGCGGCACCGCCGACAACAAGGGCCAGCACACCATCAACTTCGCGGCACTCGAGCACGTGCTCCGCGTGCGCGGCCGACTCGGCTTCAACCTCAAGGTGCTGGTCGAGACCGGGGAGGAGTCCGGCTCGCCGGGCCTGCGCACGGTCTGCGCGCAGTTGCGGAACGAGCTCGCCGCCGACGTGCTGATCGCGTCCGACGGGCCGCGCGTGGCCGCGGAGCGACCGACGCTGTTCCTCGGTTCACGCGGCTCGACCCCGTTCACGCTGCGGGCCGACCTGCGCGAGGGCTCGTACCACTCCGGCAACTGGGGCGGCCTGCTGCGCAACCCGGCGACGGTGCTGGCGGGCGCGCTCGCCACCATCGTCGACGCGCGGGGCCGCATCCTCGTCTCCGGTCTGCGGCCGCCGGAGATCCCCGAGAACGTCCGGGAAGCCCTGCGCGACATCGCCGTCGGCGGCGGACCGGACGATCCGACCGTCGACGACGGCTGGGGCGAACCCGGTCTCACCCCGGCCGAGCGCCTCGTCGGCTGGAACAGCGTCGAGGTGCTCTCGCTCGCCGCGGGTAACCCGGACCACCCGGTCAACGCCATTCCCGGCAGCGCACACGCGCAACTCCAGCTCCGTTCCGTGGTCGGCACCGACGTCGACAAGCTTGGCGTCATCCTCCGTACCCACCTGGACGAGCACGGATTTCCCATGGTCGACGTCGAGGTCGGCCCGACCATGCCGCCGACCCGGACAGATCCGGACGACCCCTGGGTGCGCTGGGCGCTCGGCTCGATCAGCCGCACCACCGGCACGGAACCCGCGCTGCTGCCGAACCTCGGCGGCAGCCTTCCCAACGATGCCTTCGCAGGCGAGCTCGGGTTGTGCACGCTCTGGGTCCCGCACTCCTACCCCGCCTGCGCCCAGCACGCCCCGGACGAGCACCTGCTGGCCCCCGTGGCGCGGGAGAGTCTGCGCATCATGGCGGGCCTGTTCTGGGACCTCGGCGAGGACTCTCCCGTGAGGAGCCACCCATGACCGCACCCACACGGACAGCCGCCCCCGAAGCACCGGTGAAGGTGCGCCGGGTCATCGTCGCCGCGTCCATCGGGAACGCGCTGGAATGGTTCGACATCCTCGTCTACGGCTTCTTCGCCGCGACGATCTCGAACCAGTTCTTCCCCACCGCCGACGAGACCGTGTCGCTGCTGCTGACGCTCGGCACGTTCGCGGTGGCCTATGTGGTCCGTCCACTGGGGGCACTCGTACTCGGCGCGTATGCCGACCGTGCCGGGCGCAAGCGTGCGCTCATGGTGTCGATCCGGCTCATGATGGTCGCGACGCTGCTCATCGCGGTCATGCCGCCGTACGCGAAGATCGGGCTCGTCGCGCCGATCGCGATCCTGATCGCCCGGCTCATCCAGGGCTTCTCCGCGGGTGGGGAGTTCGGCAGCGCCACCGCGTTCCTCGTCGAGCACATGCCCGAGAAGCGCGGCTTCATGGCCAGCTGGCAGTTCGCGAGCCAGGGGTTCGCGACGCTGCTCGCGTCGGCCTTCGGCACGGTGCTCACGACCACGCTGTCCGACGCGCAGTTGGAGTCGTGGGGTTGGCGCATCCCGTTCTTCTTCGGCCTGCTGATCGGCCCGGTCGGCTACTACATCCGGCGTTACGTCGGCGAGGCCGGTGAGTTCGTCAAGACCGCCGACCAGGAACGCGCGCCGATGAAGGAGACGTTCCGCACCCAGCAGGACCGCATGCTCGTGGCCATGGGCGCGCTCGCCGTGTCCACCGCGATCAGCTACTTCATCACCTACATGCCCACGTTCGCGGTGAAGGAGCTGGACCTGCCGGCGTCGACCGGATTCGCGTCCACGTTGGTCACCGGGATCGTGCTGACCGGCCTGACTCCCGTGGTGGGTCACCTGTCGGACCGGTTCGGCCGCACCCGGATCATGCTGATCTTCGCGACGCTGATCCTCGCGCTGGTGTACCCGAGCCTCGCGTTCCTGGTCGCCGCACCGGGCTTCGGGGTGATACTCGGCGTGATGTTCCTGGTCGGCGTGTTGAAGGCCGGCTACTTCGCGCCACTGCCCGCGATGATGGCGGAGCTGTTCCCCGTCACCAACCGGGCCACCGGCCTGGCGGTGAGCTACAACATCGCCGTGATGCTGTTCGGCGGCACGACGCCGCTGATCATCGTCTGGCTCGTCGACGTGACCGGCAACAAGCTCGCGCCGACCTTCTACCTGATGTTCCTGGCCGTGCTCAGCCTGTCCTGCGTGGCGTTCGCGCGGCGCAGGCACGGCATTCACTGATCGGAGAAATCCCTTGTCCCTCAACGACTTCGACCGCTACCCGCTGCTGTTCGGCCCGTCGCCGGTGCACCGACTGGAGCGTCTGACCAAGCACCTGGGCGGCGCGGAGATCTGGGCCAAGCGCGAGGACTGCAACTCCGGCATCGCCTACGGCGGCAACAAGACCCGCAAGCTGGAGTACCTCGTCGCCGATGCCCTGGCACAGGGCTGCGACACCCTCGTATCGATCGGCGGCGTGCAGTCCAACCACACGCGCCAGGTCGCGGCGGTCGCGGCCCGGGCCGGGCTCAAGTGCGTGCTGATCCAGGAAAGCTGGGTCGACTGGCCGGACCCGGTGTACGACAAGGTCGGCAACATCCTGCTGTCCCGGCTCGCCGGAGCGGACGTGCGGCTGGTGAAGGCCGGGTTCGGCATCGGGTTCAAGGAGAGCTGGGAGCAAGCGATCGCGGAGATCGAGGCGGCGGGCGGCAAGCCCTACGCGATCCCCGCCGGCGCCTCGGACCACCGGCTCGGCGGGCTGGGCTTCGCGAACTGGGCGTTCGAAGTGGCGGAGCAGGAGAAACAGCTCGGGGTCTTCTTCGACACCATCGTGGTGTGCGCGGTCACCGGCAGTACCCAGGCCGGCATGATCGCCGGATTCGCCGCGCTGGGCGGACGGCCGCGGCGGATCCTCGGCATCGACGCCTCGGCCAAGCCGAAGGAGACCTGGGACCAGGTGGCGCGGATCGCGCGCGGGACCGCATCGCTCATCGGCTTGGACCGGGAGCTCGCCCACGACGAGATCCTGCTGGACGAGCGCTACCACGCGGGCACCTACGGCATCCCGGACGAGTCCACCCTGGACGCCATGCGGCTGGCCGCACGGACCGATGGCATGATCACCGACCCGGTGTACGAGGGCAAGTCCATGGCGGGCCTCATCGACCTCGTCACCCGAGGCGAGATCGCCAAGGACGCCAAGGTGCTCTACGCCCACCTCGGCGGGCAGCCGGCACTGAACGGCTACAGCGCCCTGTTCGGGTCGGCGTCGACTGGAGAGCGTCGGTGAGGTCTACCCGTCCTCACGGCCCGGCCCATCCCGGGGCTCGATACCTGGTGGCGACTGACCGTGGCAGCGGGAAGGGGAATGACACGCTGGGGCTGTCGGCGCTGCGGTGATCGGCTTGTGGTCTCTCCGTCATCCGACCGGGACTGAGGGAAAGTGGGCGCTTCGACTGGGGAGCGCCCACTGTGCGGTCAGGTCAGCACGTGTTGTCGGCGCGCCACGTGCCTTGTGCACGGTCGTCGGGTTGTAGAGGAACTGCCTGCTGACCGTGTCGCTCGTGACGCACACCGTGCCGTCCACCGGGACGGTCCCGGGCCGAGCCCGCGCTCGCCTCCGTACCTGTAGACCGGCGCCGGGCAGGAAACTCATCGCGAGCACTCCGTCTCGGGAGGCGACGAGATCGCGAGATCGGTGACGGATGCTCGACCCGACCGAGGTCGTGCCGGTACCGGTCGCCTGCGGCGACCGACGGCTTGTCGGACCTGACCCCTGTGCTGCTCTGTGGTGACGGCAGCCAAGACGGCGTGCCGGGCGTGTGGGTTTCCGGCAGTCCTGCGCGCGGCGACCACCCGCATCGTGGTGGGCATCGGCGACGACTCCGCCGGACAGCTCCGCGGCCGAACCTCCCGCGCGCTCGCTCAGTCGCCGGGCACCGAGCCGACGACGTTCCCCGGCGGCCACACCGGGTTCGTCGAGAGCCCCGACATCTTCGCCACCCACCTGCGCACGGTCATACGCGAGGGCTGAGCTACAGGAACACGCACCGAGCGCGGTCTGAACTACGCGGTTCGGATCGTGCTCTTCATGAGCGGGCCCGTGGGGTCGGCCGCGCGGGGAGGTGGCCGCCGAGGCAGACCCCGCCGTGGAAGGGGCCGCGGTACGACGACCGGGCAGGACATGGCGTAATGGGTGCCTGTTCTTCTCGGAAGGAGCCGTGCCCATGCCCCTCAGCGTCCGGGAACTCGTCGCGCGCCGTGAGTTCGAGCTGGCCGTGGCCGCCGGTGCGAGCGGGCTCGACCGGCCGATCAGTTGGGTGCACGCGAGTGAGGTGGGCGATCCCACACCGTGGCTGGAGGCCGGTTCTCTGGTGCTCACCACCGGCATAGGGCGCCCGGGGCCCGAGTCCGTGGCCGCGACGGCCCGCCGACTCGCCGAGACGGGGGCGGCGGGCATCGGGATCGCCGTCGACCTCGTCTACGACGACGTGCCGCCGGAGGTCGTGCGGGTCGGCGAGGAGACCGGTTTGCCGGTGCTCGTGGTGCCGTACACGACCCCGTTCGTGGCGCTCGCCCAGGCCGTGGCCAGCCGGATCGCGAGTGAGGAACGCTCCGCTCTGCACCGCGCTCTGCACCTCTACCCGCGGCTCACCGCCGCGGCGCTGGAGCTGGGCGCGGTGCGGGGCACCACGCGGGAGCTGGCGCGGGAGTACGGGGGCTGGGCGGCGGTCGTGGACCCGGC
This sequence comes from Streptomyces sp. NEAU-174, assembly GCF_052665095.1. Taxonomy (NCBI): domain Bacteria; kingdom Bacillati; phylum Actinomycetota; class Actinomycetes; order Kitasatosporales; family Streptomycetaceae; genus Streptomyces; species Streptomyces sp. NEAU-174. The sequence goes on from NZ_JBQTCE010000014.1 coordinate 302,382, forward strand.
GGGCGAGGTGCTGGCGGTGGCGCCGGAAACCCCTTTTGGTGGTGTCTTCCCTCCCGGCCCCCCCCCCCCCCCCC
>NZ_JBQTCE010000014.1:302465-329749 GCF_052665095.1 Streptomyces sp. NEAU-174
GGGGGGGGGAGGGGGAAGGGGGGGGGGAAAGATGAAAAAAAGAAACCCACCACCGCGGTCTCCGGGCAGTCGCTCTCCGTCGTGGACTCCCTGGGTCATCTCGTCGGCCACACGCTGGGAGCAGGGGGCACTCGGGGGCGGCTCCTGGTGTGGCGTGAGCAGCCCTTCGCCCGCCCGGACTACACGGTCGTGGCGGCCGCGGCCTCGCTCGTCACCTACGACGTGGAGCAGCGGCGCCGGGCTCGGGTCGAGGGCCACCGGGCGGCCGCCGAGGCGGTGCGCGAGATGCTCGAGGAGGGTGCCGATCCCGTAACGGCCACACGGCTGCTCACCTCGCGGGGGCTCGATCCGCAGGACATCACGGTGATGGTGCTCCGGACACCCCCCGCTGCGGGCATGTACGACGTCCTCACCGACTACGAGCCCCCGGTGCTGGCCACGTCGACGGATCGCGGGGAGACGGTGCTGCTGACCTCGCGCCCCGCCGAGGTGCTGGCGGCGCTCCGGGACCCCGCGGGGCCGCTCGACCGGGTCTGCCCCGGACCCGCGGGGGTGAGCGAGGCGGTGTCGACCGGCAGCCTGGCGCAGGGGCTGCGCCAGGCCCGACAGGCGCTGGCGATCGGCCTGCGGGAGGGCCGCGCCGTCACCTCCATCCGCGAACTGGGCGCGATCGAACTGCTGCTGGCCTCGGCGGAGCGGTCGGTTCCCGAGATCCTGGTGGCCCGGGTCATCGATCCGCTGCGCTGTGCCGAGGAGGACCGTGGCGTCCCGCTGATCGCCACGGTCCGCGCCTTCCTCGGCAACAACGGATCACTGGCCCGGGCATCCGCGGAACTCGGCATCCACCGACACACCCTGCACCACCGCCTCGGCGTGGTGGGCCGGGTGCTGGGCCGCGACCTGGACTCCGCGTACGTACGCCTCGAACTGGCCCTGGCCCTGCAAGCTCACGCGCTCCGGGCGGATGGCACGGTCTGAGCGGCGGGGACGCCGGCCGCGTCGCGGACTCCGGCGGAGTCCGGCAGGTCTTCGAAGGCCAGCCCAGCGACAGCGGGGTCGGGCCGGGTGGCCAGGCTCAGCGTCACGAAGACGGCGAGGGCCGCCGCCATGCCGTACATGACGGGTTCGTTCGCGTACAGTCCCGAGATCGCCATGAAGGCAACGCATACCGTGGAGCCGGCCAGCACCCCGCCAATCGCCGCGACCGCCGTCGAACGTCGCCAGAACAACGCCCCGACGACGGGCACCAGCAGCGCCGCGGCCAGCAGATCCGCCGCCACGGTCACGGCCCCCACCACGCTGTCCACGGCGTACGACACCGCCAGCGCGACGAGGCCGACGGCGAACAGGGTGATCCGGTTGGCGCGCACGCTGCTCAGCCGCCGCCCGCCCAGCGGCCGCAGCACGTCGTTGGTGAGCACCGTGGACGCCCCGATCAGCAGGCCGCTGGCGGTGGACATGGACGCGGCCAGGGCGGCCGCCATCACCAGCCCGAACAGGCCGACCGGCAGGACGAGCGAGGCGATACGCGCGTAGGCGTCATCGGGGTTGGCGAGGTGGGGCAGCAGCACTCGGCCCGCCGTGCCGATGAGGGCGCCGGCCAGGCCGTACAGGGCGCAGTAGAGGCCGGAGGCGATGGCGCCCCAGCGGGCGACCCTCTCGGAGCGGGCGGTCAGCAGCCGCTGCCAGTTGCCCTGGTCGATCATGAAGCCGAAGAAGAACAGCAGGAAGTACGCGCCGATCGTGCTCATGCCGATGCCGGTCGGCGAGAAGAATCTTCCCGGCAGCTCGGCGTGCATCGCCGAGAAGCCACCCGCCTCGTGGACGACGAGCGGCAGCAGCACCGCGAAGACGCCGAGCGTCTTGACCATGAACTGCACCACGTCGGTGAGGGTGATCGACCACATCCCGCCCGCGACGCTGTACAGCATGATCGTGGCCCAGCCGACGAACGCCGCCGTCGTGGGCGGTATGTCGAAGACGACGGTCAGTACCGTGCCGATGCCGATGATCTGGCCCACACCGACCATGAGCGTGTAGAAGACCACGATGACGGAGCTCAGGACCCGCGATGGGCCGCCGAAGCGGCGGCTCATGGCGTCCGGCACCGTGTAGACGCCGCTGCGGAAGAGCCTGCCCGCGAAGAGCACGCCGATGGCGGCGATGCCGATCGCGAGAGACAGCACGAGCGCCATGCCGGAGATCCCGTACTGGTATCCGAGGCTGACGCCGCCGACGGTGGACGCCGCGCCCAGCACCACGGTGCTCATGGCCGAGGTGTACATGAAGGGACCGAGCCGTCGGCCGGCCACCGTGAAGTCCTCCGAGGTCCGGCTCCGGCGCATGCCGATGTAACCGGCCCCGACCATCAGGAGCAGGTACAGCAGGATGATGAGCTTGTCGATCATGAGAGTGCGCCTTCGGGAGTCGCGTCGGCCGACCCGCCGTGGACGACGAAGTGTGCCACGAGATAGGCGGCCAGGTTGGCGGTCCGGTCGTGCAGGTCGGTGAGCGGGTTGACCTCGGTGAGGACGAGGGCGTCGACGTACGGGGCGAGGCGCTGCACCAGGTCGAGTGCCTGGAATGAGGTCAGCCCGCCGGGCTCGTGCGCACCCGCGCCGGGGGCGTGCGCGGGGTCGACGCAGTCGATGTCGAAGGCCAGCAGCACCCGGTCCGCGGCGGCGACCTGGGCGATCACGTCCGCGGCGATGACCTCGGTGCCGCGCCGGTGGATCTCGGCCGCGGGGATGTTGCGCAGGCCCGCCTTCTCGCGGAAGGAGCGCGAGGAGGGGAAGTTGAAGTGCCGGGAGGCGAGCTGCACGCTGGCGGCGAGGTCGACGTTCGGCAGTTCGCTCGCCCTGCGCATACCGGACGAATGGCTGTGGGCGCCTTGCTGTTCGCTGCGGTCGAGCAGATCGAGGTGGGCGTCGAGGTGGACCACGGCGACGGTTCCCGCGGTCGACTCCGCGAGGCCGCGGGCCGTCGGGTAGAGCAGGCTGTCGTCGCCACCGAGCAGCAGGGGCGTATGCCCGGCGGCGAGCGTGTCGCGCACACCGGCGGCGGCGCCGGCGAGGGTGGCCTCCAGGTCATGGGCGACGGTGTGCACATCGCCGCCGTCGGTGAGCAGGTCATCGGGGAAGGGGTGCAGCGCGGCGTGGTCGAGGCAGTAGATCTGCCCTTCCTCGCGGCGCTGGAGGATCCACCGCATCGCGGCACGGATGCGGTCCGGGGCGTAGCGGCTGCCGGGCCAGCCGAGGGTGGCGGCGCCGTCGAAGGGGGCGCCGAGCAGCGTGAAACGGCGGCTGGTCCGGGGCAGGGCGCGGGCGTTCATCTGGCTCCTCACGCGCCCGTGGCATGCGGCCTGCGCTGCTTCGCCCTATCGCGAGTGCCATCGAGCGCGGTTCGTCGGTTGGCCGCCCATCGTTCAGGACCCGCCCAGCCCGCACCCCCGGCCCGGATGTCGAACGTGCGGGTTGTCCACTGGCCCGTCCGGCGATGGACACGCGCCCCGTCCCGGGCGCACAGACGGGCCGGTCCGGGCCCGGGACTCGGACCACCTCGTGCTGTGGCGTCGTTGGGCCGGATCCGCGCCCACTACTGCCACCCGCTGCGCAGTGGGGAATTCGCGACCCGGTCAGCGGCGAACGTCACCTCGTCCCATCGGCACTTCTGTGTCATCACGTTGTCCGAAGCCGCACCTGTCGAGCTATGGGCGGCAGTCCTGGCGGCGGATGAGCAGCAGCGCCACGTTGTCGGTGCCGGCGGAGGCCGGTGCCTGGTGGAGCAGCGTGTCGGCTATGACGTTCGGTGGTGACGCCGCTGTCCGGCGCGGTTGGTCGGCCGGCTCCGCGAGTGAGACGTCGATGTCGATCCCGGGGTCTCGACCAGCTCGTCGGTGGAGAGAAGCAGGGCGCTGCCGGGCGGCAGCGGTATCTCCATCGAGGTGTGGAGGGCGTCGGGCTCGATGCCGGGGAGCGGCCCTGGGGGGCACGTCGGGAATGGAGACCTGTCCCTGCTCTCGGCATCGAAGGCGGACATCACGGGGCTGCACACGATGTTGACGATGTCCTGCACCTTCGGCGTCGAACGCCGTCGGGACAGGCTCTGCCCGGGCACGAGCCGGCCGCCTCCTGACAGCCGCGCCGGGTCGCCTCGGACGGGGTGTCCGGGGCCCTGCTCGCGAGGTACTGGCCTGTACAACGCCCCTTTTGCCGGAGCGCTGTGGCGAGGTGCTGTTCGGGTACCTGCCCGGGGCCGGTCGGGCCGCGCGAGATGGTGACCGCTTCCTATGCGGGTGAGCCGGTGGTGCTGGTGTGGGACGGGCTGTCCGCGCACTGGAGCCGGGACATGCGAGCCTGGGTGGCCGGACAGGACTGGCTGACGCTGGAACGGCTGCCCGCCTATGCACCTGAGTTGAACCCAGTGGAACTGCTGTGGTCGGCGATCAAAACACGTGAGCTGGCCAACCTCACCGGCGACCACCTCGCCGACGTCGCCGATGCCACCGAACGAGGCATCCACCGGGTCTGCTCCGACAAACATCTCCCATGGTCCTTCCTCACCCACACGGGACTGACAATTCATAACCACTCACCACAGAACTAACGAAAACCTCAGTAAGGACCTCGTCGATGTGATGCGCGCACCCGACGGATCCATGAGCGGACTGCTCAAGTGGCAGCATTTCCAGGGGTTCTCCACCGTCGACATCGATGGCGACCGCGCCGTGGCCCGTACCCAGCACCTGCACACTCACAAGGGCGGCGCCGACGGACAGGGCTGGAATCTCATCCAGACGGGCTTCTTCGTCGACCGGCTGGAGCGGCGTCCGGAGGGATGGCGCATCATCCACCGCGCCTTGGAGATCATCTGGATGGACACCTTCCCCACGGTGTGACGGGGCGCATCAGCCCGCCTCGCCGGAAGCGGGATCCTCGCCCGCCCGGGAAGGGGCGGTGTTGCCCGACAGTTCCGCCCAGTCGTGCAGGGCGTAGAGCGCCGTCGCCACATCTGCGCCGGCCGGGGTCAGTTCGTACTCCACATGAGGCGGCACCTCGTCGTCGACGATGCGGCGCACGACGCCGTCGCTCTCCAGCGCGCGCAGCTGCTGGATGAGCATCTTCTGCGTCACGTCCGGGATGGCCCGCTCGAGGTCGGAGAAGCGGCGCGGCCGGCGGACGAAGAGGTGATGGATGATCAGCAGTTTCCATCGGCCTCGCAGGATTCCCAGGGCGTGCTCGACCCGGCTGATGGAGCACACCGAGGCCGGTGAGTTGGCGGGGTGGGAGTCAGGGCTCATGGTGCTGGGAACCGTTCTCGGCAGAGGATTTCTGTGAGGAGTGGCGAGTGGTGAGGGCGGCCACCAGTCGCCGGTTGGCCTCGTGGGGTGTCATGTCCCAGTCCCACTCGGTCTTGTGCAGGCGCAGGGAGACGACACCGTGCCAGGCCGACCACAGCAGGAGCGCCGCGGCGAACGGGGCCTGCGGATCGACGCGGTGGGCGAGTTCCACGATGCGCCGCTGAAGGCGCGGCCCGTGTTCGGCGCGGGTCGCCGGGAGCTCGTCATCGCTCTCGAACAGCAGCTGGTAGGCGCCGGGGTGTTCCAGGGCCCAAGTGATGTACGCGTCGCCCGCGACGACCAGCCGGTCGGCGCCGTCGGGCGCACCGTCCAGTGCCGCTCCGACCGCGCTGATCAAGGAGGTGTACTCGGCGTCGAGCACGGCGGAGCGCAGGTCTGCCTCCGGCAATGCTCACGCTCATGACGGTGATCCGAAAGCGGCCCGAGGTCTCCACGGAGGACTTCCGCCGCTTCATGGAGCACGAATACGGACCGACCTACGCGGCACTGCCCCAGGTGAGGGAGTACGTGCAGTACTACCTCACCGACGCGGTGAGCGACGGCGTGGAAGAGCCCATCGACGCCATCGTGCGGATCAGCTTCGACTCGCAGTCCGCGATGCGCGAGGCGCTCGCGACAACGGAGTACCAGCGGGCACACGAGCTACGCGGGGCCTATATGCGGGAGGCGTCCACCGGTATCCATTCGGCGGTCCTGGACCGGCAGGTGCAGCTGGTCCAGCCGGGACGCGTCCCGATCACGCGGCGCCTGTGATCAGGTCCTGCGACAGGTCCCACAGGCGCCGCGCGCCCGCCGGGTCGACGGCGTAGCGGGCCACGCCGTGCAGCGAGCCGGAGCGTCGCTCGACGATCTCGGTTTCGTTGCAGTCGACGAAGTAGCGGCCGCCGACGCCTTCGAGCAACGGCGAGGTGGCCAGGAGTGCTGACGTGGCGGCGCCCTGTTCCACGGTCTTGATCAGCTCGGCGGGGACGCGGCCGCTGCCCCGGCCGCCGGTGTGCCGTTGCAGGTTCGTGTAGATGGCGCCCGGCATCAGGGCGTTGGCGGTGATGTTGTCGTCGGCCCAGCGGCGGGTCGCCTCCACCGCGAACAGGACGTTGGCCGTCTTGGACTGCCCGTAGGCGAGCCACGGGTCATAGGGGCGGAAGGCGAAGTTGACGTCGTCCCACACGATCGGTGACTGCTGGTGGCCGGTGGAACTCACCACCACGACACGGGCGTTGCCGTCGGCGGCCAGCGCGCCGTGCAGGCCGGTGGCCAGGGCGAAATGGCCGAGGTGGTTGGTGGCGAACTGCCACTCCCAGCCCTGCCCCGTGTACTGCTCGGGGCAGGCCATGACGCCCGCGTTGTTCACCAGGACGTGCAGCGGGCCCTGCCAGGCGGCCGTGAAGGCCGCGATGGACGCGGGATCGGTCAGGTCGAGATACACGGCCCGCACGTCCTGGTTGCCGGTCGATCCGGTGATGTCCTTGGCGACGCGTTCGCCCGCCGCCACGTCCCGCACGGCGAGGGTGACGGCCGCACCGGTGGCCGCCAGGGCGCGGGCCGTCTCCGCCCCGATGCCGGAGGAGGCGCCGGTGACGACCGCGCGGCGGCCGGAGAGATCGATACCTGACACGACCTCGCCTGCGGTGCTGGCGAAACCGAACGGGGTGGTGAGGGCACTCATGAGGGGGCTCCTTGCTGAAAGGCTGGATGTCGAAGTGGCCACGGGTGCTGCGGACGAGCGGCGGCCGGTGGGGTCCGGTGCGGTCAGGGGATGAGCGTCGCGTCCTGCTCGACCGGGGGCGTGCCGTCGTGCCAGGGCAGGACCTTGCCGAAGCGCACCAGTTCGCCGTAGAGCGTGGGGTCGACGTGCTCGGCGAAGACCAGATCGAGGACGGCCTCAGCGGCCCGGGCGGGTGACTGGGCCTGGCTGTAGTCGCTGAACCACGGGCGTGAGGTCGCCGTGTCGACCATGCCGGGGCAGACGGCGGCGACGAGCGTGTCATCCGCCAGGTCCCGGGCGCGGCGTTCGGCGGCGACGGCGCGAACGGCGGCGACCTGGGCCACCTTCGAGGGCACGTTCAGCCACAGCGGCCAGCCGGCCTCCTGCGCGGTCTTGTGGTGGATGGCGCTGCGCCACGACTCCACGGCGTACTCGACCTGGTCCAGGCTCGCGCCGTCGAACAAGTGGTGCAGCCGACCGTCGAGGTGGCCGAGCGTGCCCAGGCTGCTGGCCACGACGAGCAGGCGGCCACCCGGACGCAGCGCCGGGCCGAAGGAGCGCAGCATCGCGTGCGTGGCGGTGTTGGAGACGTCGATGAACTCATCGGCCCGCTCCGACTGCGACTCCTCGGGAAGCAGTCGGGCGACCGCGTTGGAGATGACGACGTCCACCCCTCCGTGGCGGACCCGCAGGTCCTCGGCGAGACGGGCGATGGCGTCGGAGTCCGTGACATCCAGGACCCGGCCCTCGACCCGGGCACGGGTGGCGGACAGCTGAGCGACTTCCGTGGCGGCATCTGTCACACGCCGCTGACTGCGACCGGTGAGCAGGACCAGGTCCTGCGGATCCATGCGGGCCGCCAGCCCCTCTGCGAAGGCCCGGCCGAGCCCCTGGTTGGCGCCCGTGACGAGGGCGATGCGTGAAGTGGTCATGCGTCCACGCTAGAAACCCGCCAACCATGAGTCCAACGAAAGTTTGGAACAGATAGCATGCGTAAACATCATGGACTTCACTGATGTGTCATTGACTGCGTTGCGCGTCCTGCGGGCCGTGGCCGAACAGGGAACCTTCACCGCGGCCGCGGCGTCGCTCGGCTACACCCAGTCCGCCGTCTCCCGGCAGATCGCCGCGATCGAGCGCGCGGCAGGCACGGAACTGCTGGAGCGGCGGCGCGACGGGGCCCGGCTCACGCCCGCCGGCCGCGTCGTCATGCGCCGCGCGACGGTCGTGCTCGACGAGATCGCCGCGACCGCCAGGGAACTGTCGGGCCTGCCGGAGCAGACCGGGACGGTCCGTCTGGGCTGGGTGCCCAGCGCCGGTGCCGTGCTGCTGCCCCGAGCCCTTGCCGCACTGCGCGAAAGCGACCCCGGACTCGACGTCGTCGGCCGCGAGGGCGGCACCCCGGCACTGGTCCGCGCCCTGCGGGCGGGCAGCCTGGATCTGGCCCTGCTCGCCTCAGCGCCACCGTTCCGCGCGCCGGACACCGAGTCGCCCCCACTGGCCCTTGAGACACTCACCGAACGCCCCCTGTGTCTCGCGGTGCCCGCCACGCACCCCCTTGCCCGCGGCACATACGTGGACGTGACCGATCTGCGGGGGCAGCGCTGGATCGCCGGGTCGTCATCAGGGGAGGACCGCTTGATGGGCGTGTGGCCCGGCCTGGACGAGCGCCCGGAGATCGCCCACACCGCCCGCGACTGGCTGGCCAAACTCCACCTCGTCGCCGCAGGGTTCGGACTGACAACCCTCCCCGTCTCGCTCGTCTCCGCCGCACCCCCTGGAGTGCGTGTCCTGTCCGTCCGCGGCGGCCCGCAAGAACAGCGGCGCCTGCTCCTGGCCCGCCTGCCCGCCCCGCCGACCCAGGCCGTGACACGTGTGGCCGCTGTCCTCCGCGCGACGGCCCTCGACGTCCACGCGCCCCATCCCTCCGCATGAGTGCGGTGTTGCGCCGGCCCGGACCCGCACTGCTCATGACGTCTCGATCAGCTCCAGCAGATTGCCCTCCGGGTCGGCGACGTACGCGTAGCGCATGCCTTCACTGGCGCCGGGCGCAGGGTGCGACACCGCAGCGGCGCCGCAGTCCTGCGTCAGGCGGGCGAACGCGCCGTCGAGGTCCGGGACTTGAAGTGCCAGGTGGGTGAAGGTCTGCACGGCGGTGGCGGCAAAAGCGTCGGTGTGCGAGACGGGGCGCGAGCCGGACCGCTCGACGAACTCCACCCGCAGGCCCGCCGTATCGCTCAGAACGACGGTACGGACTCCCGCCTCGGGCATCTCCAGGCGCTCTTCCACCTGCGTGAGCCCGAACGCGTCGGCGTACCAGGCTTCCTGCGCGGCAAGGTCCGCGACCGAGAGGCTGACGTGGTGAAAACGAGCAACAGACATGACGACTCCCATGGTTAATGCCATTCACCTGGTAAGCGATGTTAACCTACCGGCATGGCCCCTCCCGTTCCCCGACGTCCCGTTGGCCACCACCACGGCGACCTGCGCAACTCCCTCCTGCGGGCATCCTTGGAGCTGGTCGGCGAGCGAGGTCCGCACGGCTTCACCCTGGCCGAAGCGAGCCGCCGGGCCGGAGTGAGCGTCGCGGCGCCGTACAAGCACTTCGCCGACCGGGACGCACTGCTGGCGGAACTCGCCACACAGGGCTACCGCGAGCAGCGGAATCGCTTCGCCGCGGCCGTGAACGGCATCGAGGACCCCGCTGAACAACTGGCGTCTTTCGCGGCGGCATACGTCAGATTCGCCGCCGAGGAACCTGCTCTGTTCGATGTGACCTTCAACACGGGACTCGACAAGTCCAGGTTCGCCGAACTGGCCACGGCGGGCGACGAGGTGGCCCGCCTCCTGCTGCCGGTGGTCCGACAGCTCGCCTCAACCCCGGACGCCGCGTTCGACCTGCTGCTCAGGATCGCCGCTGCCGCGCACGGCCTGGCCGTTTTCCTGCGGCAGGGCTTGTTCGGTGCGGGAAGCGCGGTCCTCTCGGACACCGAGGAGAAGGCCGCCCGCACGGCCCGGGCAATCACGCGACAAGACGCCGGCTCGTGATCGCCTGAGAGGCGAACCCTGGCGCGCAGCCTCACGGCCGTTGAGATCCCACACGACTCCAGCGTAGGCCAACCCGGTGGGGTAGTCGGGGCGCGGCTACGTCATCCGGCTCTCCACCGCACACGTGTGACTGAGCGCTTCAGTTGGCCCCATCGGCCATGTAGAGCGCCCAGCTTCGACGGCCTCGCACACCGCTAGTCCGTGGGCCCGCGGTGTCAAATGACGGGACGCCAGCTCGCCGCGGCGACAGGGCGGATTCGGGTGTCCGACGGATGGTGGTCCGGGCGTACGCCATCACTTCCCAGGCATCGCGTCCGTGGCGGCGTTCGCGCAGACCGGGCGGGTGCGGGCGGCGTACGAGCGGGCCGCGGTGATCAGTGCGAAGCCCAGTCCGCCGAAGGCCAGTCCGCCGAAGAGCACCATCCAGGTGATTCCCGCGCTGGAGGTGAACGTCCCGTCCGGTTCGATCCGCGGCAGCGCACCGGCGGCGCTGAGCGGGGCGTAGATCACGAGGACGACGCCGTACACCGACAGGCCGATGGCTGACAGCCACGCCGGGAGGAGTGGCAGGAGCCGGGGCACCCGCCGCCCGGTGAGGAGGGGTGTCCAGCGTGGGAAGACCTGGCCCCAGGGGTACATCAGCCCCCGCAGCAGGAAGATCCCGGCCAGCGCGGCCAGGACGGTGACGTCGATGCCCACTGAGGCGAGCGCCTTGGCCGCGCCCGAGCCGCCCGCGTTCTCCTCGCGCCACTTCTCCGCCGTGACGCTCAGCGCGTCGCCGCCGAGTGTCCAGATGGTCTTGACGACCGCCCACGGCAGAAGCCCGCACATCAGCAGGTACACCTGGATCCGGGTCCGCCGGGACGCCACGGAGGCGGGCGGGTGGACCAGCGGTCCGCTGCCGTCGCCGGGGTGTCCGGCCCCGCACCGCGGGCACCGGTTCCGCAGCCGCCGCCGGTGGGAGACGCCGACCAGCAGCAGGGCCAGGCCCACGGTGTTCAGCAGGACATGGGCGAAGCCGGTGGCGCTCTCCACACCCGACAGCGCCGCCAAGGTGACGACGTACGCGGGCAGGCTCGCCATGCCCATCGCGAAGACGGGGATCGCCACGGCCAGCACCGCCGCCACCGCCACCCGGCGGCGCCGGGCCAACGGCCAGGGGGTGGCCAGGCAGGCCCCGGCGGCCAGCAATGCGAGGACGGCCAGCGCGAGCTGGACGCCGGGTGCGTAGGCCACATGCGGTGACCAGGGCACGGTGGTGCCCGTCGCGGCCCAGACCGTCTGGACGGCGGCGTACACCACGCCCCACACCGCGGTGGCATAGGGCGCCCACCGGGGCCACTGCCGCGGCCACACCCGCCACCCGGGCTCGGGGGACGGCAGCCCGGGGTCTGGGCGGGCCGGGGTTCGCACGGGAACAGTCACCGTGACCTCCGGTTTCGCGGTGCCGACATTCAAGGCTGTCCCGTGGGGGCGGCGGGCGCATCCATCCCGGGGGCCGCACCGCCTCCGCCGCGCGGGGGAGGGCGGATGAGCCTCGCGGCTGACACTCCGCCCCGCCCCGCGGGCCGTGCGGATCAGAACAGGATGTTTCCGTTGCCGGCCCGGTGGGCCCGGGTGCGGCGGTGGTCCAGATGGATGAAGGTGCGGTGCGGCCACCGGTCGTAGCCGTCGTACTTGGGTTGGTACGCGGTGCGCCCGTGGATGGCGATGCGGTTGTCCACGACGGCCATCTCCCCCGGCCGCAGGACCAGCGTCCGCGCGGCTTGGAGGAACGCGCCCCGCAGCGCCTCCACCGCCACCTTTGCCTCGTCGTCGTTGGCGGTCGTCGCGTGGAAGTCCACCTTCACGTCGGGATCGTCGGGGTCCCCCCTGAGCACCGCGTGCGCGGGGCCGGGGCCGCCGCTGCGGAAGGACGGCGGCGCGGCGGTGGTGAAGCGCTCCTCCCGCAGGACGCGCAGCGTCCCGGGGCTCAGCAGCCCCAGGGCGGTGCGGATCGACGACACCAGCGTGTCCGCGTTCAGGGGGTGGTCGTTGCGCAGACAGAGCAGGCCGACGTAGTCGGGGCAGTGCGGATGGAACGCGTTCTCCACGTGCAGCTCCAGCGGGGTGGAGCCGGCGTTGCTCTGTGACTCCTCGCGGCCGGGCACGGGCACGACGTTCTGGACGAGCGCACCGGACTTCTCGTCCCGGTACGCCGCTATCTCACCGATTTGCAGGGTGACCAGCACGGCGACGGCGGCGGGCAGGGTGGCGGTGCGCTCTACCGACTCGGGCACGGTGGGAGTCAGGGGCAGCTCCGCTTCGTCCACCGGCAGGTTGCGCACGGTCAGAATGCCCGGCCGGGGTCGTGGCGATAGAGGCGGGTGGCCTCCCGCAGCCGCAATGGAAGACGGCAGGACATTCTCCGGGCCTCGGCCACCCAGTGCGGATCGTCGATGAGGCCGGGAGCGGTGGCGGCCAGTTCGGCCGCCAGCGCGCCCGTCTCCCGGCGCTCCGCGGCGGACAGGTTCACAGTGGTCATGTCTCTCCTAGAGGTCCTCGGGGCCGACCTGTGACGCCGGCACAGGCCGGCGCGGCGGGGTCGCGCGGCGGGTGAGGGTCACGGGCAGCGAGGTGAAGCCCCAGATGAGGTTGGACTGCATGCGCCGCGGCGCGCCGCGCGGCGCGACCTGACCCACCCGGGCCAGGAACTCCTCGAAGAAGATGGTCAGTTCGCTGGTGGCGAGCGCGGAGCCGAGGCAGAAGTGCGTGCCGGTGGCGAAGGTGAGGTGGCGGTTGGGGGTACGGGCGATGTCGAAGCGGTCGGGATCGGCGAACACCGCCTCGTCACGGTTGGCCGCGGGCAGCCACACCGCCACCTGGTCGCCGGTCCGGATCCGGTGGCCGCCGAGGTCCACCTCGCGCCGCGCGGTGCGCAGCACGTGCAGTGCGGGGCTGGTGAAGCGCAGGATCTCCTGGACGGCGGACGGCAGGAGCCCGGGCTCGGCGCGGAGCCGGGCCCACTGGTCGGGCGCCCGGAGGAGTGCCAGCAGCCCGCCGATGGTGGCGTGGCGGGTGGTCTCGTTGCCACCGGAGATGAGCCCGTTGCAGTTGAGCAGGATCTCCTCGTCCGTCAGGGGCGCACCGTCGACGGTGCCGTGGGCGAGGGCGCTGACGATGTCCTCCTGCGGGTCGCGCCGCCGCCGGGCCAGCAGGTTGTCGTAGTAGACGAGGAGTTCGGTGTGCGCCTCGGCGATCCGCTGGGGGTCGGTGTCGGCGTTCTCGTCCGCCCCGAAGGCGATCATGGTGAGCTTGAGCATGAAGTCCCAGTCGGCTCGCGGCACGCCGAGCATGTCGGAGATGACCGAGACCGGAAGGCGCGCGGCGACCTGCGCGAAGTCGGCGTCGCCCTGGTCGAGCGCGGTCTCGATGACCTCGACGGCGGTCTGCCGGATGGTGTCGGTGAGCCGCTCCACCATGCGGGGGGTGAACGCGGAGTTGATGACGCGGCGGATGCCGCCGTGCCGGGGTGGGTCGGTGACGATGAGCATCTTCCCGGCCGCGGCCGCGTTGGACGCCGGGTCGGCGTCCAGTAGCCGCCGCCACACCTCCTCGATGCCGTCCTCGGTGTAGCGGCGGGGGTCGGACAGGTCGGGTGGTGCGGTGATGAGCAGCGGGTCGGTGGTCTGGGACATGAGGTCTGCCGATTCTCGATTCTTGGAAGCCGACTGCCCTGTCGCGCGAGCGCGTTCGTACCGTGTGTTCGGCAGCGGCGAGTGGATGGACGGGAGAGCTGACATGACGTCAACACGACGACGGGGGCGGGCCGGGGCGGCTGCCTGGCGTGGGCGATCGCGGGGTGCGCCGCCACGTTCGCCGCGACCGCTCTCGCCCGCCGCCGTGCGCGAGAGCCGTTCCCCGGCGAGCGGCTGCTGAAGGGCGCCTCCGCCGCGGCTGGCCTGGCGCTGGCGGCGCTCACGGCCGTACCGCCGGCCCGGCACCGGACGCGCGGGGCCGCGGAGCTGGCGGCGCGTGGCGCGGCCGCAGGGCTGGTTCAAGGCGGGAGTCACCTCCTGTTCGACGCGCTGACCGTGGCCCTCCGCCGTACGGCCGGAACGGCGGACCCGGACGCCGCCGAAGTGGACGCGGGCCGGGTGGCGGCCCGCTGCCTCGCCCTCGGCTCGGCCGCGCTGACGCTGTCGGCCGCCCGTTGGCAGGCGCGGGAGGGAGCGCGGGCCTGTCCGCGGTGCGGGCGGCGGCCGCGCGGGGCCGCCTCGCGGGCCCTGGCGTGGAGTGGTTACGCGGCGTGCGCGCTGTTCCTGCCGTACCCGGTGGTGAAGCTGGCCTGGGAGTGCGGCAGCGACATCGGTATCACCCGGCCCGAAGTGATCCACGCCGTCCCGGGCGGCTGGCTGCCGGTGGTGCCCGCCCTCGCCGGATCGCTTCTGTCGCTGGCGCTGGTACGGCCCTGGGGCCGGGTGTTCCCGCGCTGGGTCCCGGCCGTCGGGGGTTCGCGGGTGCCGCGGCCGCTGGTGCTGGTGCCGAGCTGCTTCGGCCTCGCGGTGCTGGCCGAGGTGGCCCCGGCGGCGCTCGTGGCGGGTGTGCGGTACGTCAACGACCCGGCCACGCCGCCGGTCGAGGAGATCGGGCTGCGCCTCTCCCGCACCCCGCTGAAGCTGTCCGTGCTGCTCACCTGACACCCCGCGAGCGTGTCCGGCCCGGCCGTTGCCCCCGGCCGGGCCGGAGACCTCACGACCGCGCACAGGCGGAGCAGCCCGCGGTGGTGCGGTGGTACTGCCAGGCCGCGCCCGCCAGCGCGGCGCCCCACAACGCCCAGGAGGCATAGAACATGAGCGGAACCCACGGTCCGGTGTGACGCGGTGACCCAGGCACGGCTCGGCCATCCGGTGGTGCTGTTCCTCATCCAGGACGCCGTGGCCCTGGCCGTCCCGGGCCGCTCACCCGACCTGGAGGCCTTCATCGGGGCCGGCGGCCGTGCTGCGGCTGCTCCAGGCGATGCTGGAGCGCGGTGGCCGGGTGCAGGTGTGGACATGCGGCTACGCCACCCATCTCACCCGGCAGGCGCTCGGCGCGGCCAAACAGCGCAATGTCGCCGCCTGGACCACCTCCTATCCATCGACCGCCACGCTCGTGCAGGACATGCTCGCGGCCTTCCCCGACCAGCTCTACTGGTACGGCTGCCAGTTCTGTAGCGAGGACCGGGGCGTCCACGACCATGTGCCCGAGGTCGTCCTGCGACGGCCCTCCGGGTTCGCCGTGAACAGCGCCGCGACCGGCAAGACGTTGATGGTCGGGGTGATCTGAGATGCACAAGCCCTCCGACCCGCCCTCGGCCGCACCGGAGCGGCCTCAGGTTGCTGGCCATCGTGGAACGCGCCTACCGCGGCGCCGTGGAGAAGCAGTTCGTGGACGCCCTGTACCTGGCGCTCGAACTGCACCGCCAGCTCGGCGGGATCGACATCCTGCTGCGCGGCCAGGCCGTGACGTACGCGGCGCGCGACGCCCACGTGCCCCCGCTACGGCTCCGCAACCGAGTGGTCGACACGCTCACCGACCCGCGCGGTGACGTGCGGCGGCTGCTGGACGCCGGGGTGCGGGTGTACGCCGAGGAGCCCGGCCTGGCCGCCCACGGACTGGACGGCGAGGGGCGCCTTCTGGACCGGGTACGGCCGCTGCCCGCGGACGAGGCCGCGACGCGGTGGTCCACCTACCGGATGGTGTGCTTCTTGTGGTGGCGCGGCTCCGCCCCCCAGCGCGCCGCCGCACGTTGCACTCGCCGGCCCCGCCGGGCGCGGCGCGAAGCATTTCCCTGCTGTCCGAGACGATGTCGGGTGGGCGGATCGCGGGTCGTCGCTTCAGCCGGCACCAGACCATCCGGATGCTACGGGGTCCCCTCCTCACGCGAAGAACACAGAACGTGGTCGACGAGGTCGGCGACCGCCCGGATCTGTCGCACGGCGGTGTCCTCATCGCCCGGTCGGGCTGTGCAGGGAAACGGTGATGGCGCTTGGTGTCATGCGCCGTGCTGATCATCGACCCGTCGGCGTCACCGTCGAAGGGCAGATAGGCGAATGTGGTGTCGGCCATGGCACCGCCGGGCTCGAACTGCTGGTAATCGCGGGCGTGCGGGCCGGGCAGGAAGGGCCAGTTGCCGGGGGTGAGCGTGCGCGTGAGCCGCAATGGACGCACGGCCGACGAGTTGGAGCAGCACGGTCGCCACGAACGTCTTCGTGGTGCTGCTGATCCGCACATACGCGTTCCGAGGCACCGGCCGTCCGGTGCTGAGGTCACCGACCCCGCTGCGGGCTGTTCGCACTCCCCGGGGCGTTTCCAGGGTGACCGACACGCCCGTGACGCCATCGTGGCCGCGGTTCCGGCCCCCGCCGGGCCGAGTGCGACCACCTATGAAACGCGCTGAGGCGGAGTCGCACTATCGGTGTGGGTCTCCGGGTTGTGTTGGCTGATCAGCTGTGTGCTGGGGGCGGTCTTGGCGCCGGGTGGCGTGGAGGGAGCCGAGCAGGTGGAGGGAGTGGGCGCTGGGGCTGCCCGGTTCGGCGTGGTAGATGACGAGCTGCTGGCCGGGTGCCTCGCGTACGTCGAACGCCTGGTAGGTGAGCGTGAGCGGACCGACGTCCGGGTGCAGGAAGTGTTTGGCGTCCTGCGTCTTGCCTCGCACGGTATGGGACTGCCACAGGCGCGCGAAGTCCGCGCTGTGCTCGGTGAGGGTGCCGACGAGTTCGCGCAGCCGCGGGTTGTCCGGTTCGAAGCCGGTCGCCTCGCGGAGGTTGGCGACGGTGGCTTGTGCCGCCCGGTTCCAGTCCGTGTAGAAGGTGGGGCCGGCGGGGTCGAGGAAGGTCATGCGGGCGAGGTTGTCCGCCGGGGTGAACGCCGAGTAGAGGGCCTGGGCCAGCGCGTTGACCGCGAGGAGGTCGAGGGTCCGGTTCATGACGAACGCCGGGGTGTTGGGGTAGCCGTCCATCAGCTGTCGCAGGGCGGGGCTGACCCGCCCGGTGGAGTGAGGCGAGAGTCGGTCGCCGGGCGTGGCCCCGGCCAGCCGGTACAGGTGCGCCCTGGCGTCCTCGTCGAGGTGCAGCGCATGACTGAGAGCGTCGATCACCTGGGGCGAGGGGTTGCGTTCGCGGCCCTGTTCCAGGCGGGTGTAGTAGTCGGCGTTCACTCCGGCCAGGACGGCGACCTCCTCGCGGCGCAGCCCGGCGACTCTGCGGGTCCCGTGGCTCGGCATTCCGACGTCGTGCGGGCGCAGGGCGGCGCGGCGTGCGCGCAGGAAGTCCCCCATGCGGTTGTCGTCCATGTCTTCAGGCTAGGCGGCGCGCCGCCGTGCTGCCTGGGTGTGGTGCACCCAGGCAGCATGCGTCCTGGTTGGTCGCCGCTGACCTGCGCAGACTCGGTGGAGCGGGAGGGACCGCACCGTTCGAGGAGAGGGGGCCGCCATGGCCGCGATCGAGGACGGCCACGTGGATGTGGTCGGTATGTGGGTGACCGAGGACGGGCACATTCGGCAGGAGCTGCTGCCGGACGGCCGTTACGACGAGGCTCGCGGCGAGCGGGCCAGTGCGTACACCGGCCGTTACACGGTCACCGGTAGTCACCTGGACTACGTCGACGACACCGGGTTCACCGCCACAGGGGACATCCGCGACGGAGTGCTCTACCACGAACACCTCGTGCTCCACCGGGAGCAGAGGTCGTCGTAGCGGGGCGGCGAGCGTAGCGGGACAACGGGGTTCGGGCAGCAGCTGCTCCGGTCGGGGAGACCGACTCCTCGTGGGAGCGGACCGACTGCCGAGGCAGGCAGCAGTCGCTGACAGACGTATCAAACGCACGGGGAAGGACCGTATTCATGACCGGACGACGTCTTGAGGGCAAGGTGGCCCTGATCACGGGCGCGACCGGGGGGATCGGTGCGGCGACCGCCGGACTCTTCGCCCAGGAGGGCGCCCGGCTGGTGATCACCGATGTAGCCCAGGAACCCCTCCAGAAGCTGGCGCGGCGCATCGAGGCGGGTGGCGCGGAGGTGGCGACCGCCCTCCTCGACGTCTCCTCCGCCCGGGAGCGGGAGGAGGTGTGGGACCGCGTGATCGACGTGAACCAGAAAGGCACCTGGCTCGGTATGAAGGCGGCGATGCCGCTGCTGCGAGCGAGCGGCAACGCGTCGGTGATCAACACCTCGTCCGTGCTCGGCCTGGTGGGCAGCGGCGCGGCCGCGGCCTACCAGGCGTCGAAGGGCGCGGTGCAGCCGGCCGCGCCGATGAGGTCGCCCCCGCGATCCTCTTCCTCGCCGGCGACGACTCCTCCTTCGTCACCGGCTCGGAACTCGTCGTCGACGGCGGCCTCACCGCACACTGAACAACCCGCCCGCCGGGCGTCCACGGCGCCACCCGTGCGCACGCCCGGCAAGCGCGCTCATCTCCTGTGCCGTCTGCCTCGTGAGTGCGTGACCGTACAGCAGCCCAGACAGCCGCGCGGGAAACTGCGCGCGACCCCGATCTTTACGAGAGGACCTCATCATGACGCCCACCGCCGCGTCTGCCGAAGCATCCGAGTTCGCCGGGAAGACCGCCCTGGTCACAGGGGCCGCGCGCGGCGTGGGCAAGGAGACCGTGGCACTGCTCCATGCCCGCGGCGCCCGCGTCGTCGCCGTCGACCTGCGTCCCGACGTCACGACCCTGGGGGACGAATTCCCCGGCGTACTCGCGATGCGGGGCGACATCACGCGGGAGGAAACCGCCGTCCACGCGGTCCGCTCGGCGCTGGACACCTTCGGAGGACTGGACATCCTGGTGAACAACGCCGGACGCACCCTGAACAAACCCGTCACCGAAACCACCGCCGAAGACTGGGACACCGTGATGGCCGTCAACGCCCGCGGATCCTTCCTCTGCGCCCGAGAAGCCTTCCGAACGATGCAGAGCCGGGGCGGCGGGAGCATCGTCAGCACCGGGTCCTACGCCAGCACGGTCGCCCTGCCCGAAGGCGCCGCCTACAGCGCGTCCAAGGGCGCCCTGGCCCAACTGACCAAGGTGCTCGCCGTCGAAGGCGGACCATGGGGCATCCGCGCCAACCTTGTCGCCGCAGGCGTCATCGAGACCGACTTCCTCGACACGATCCGCCCCGACAGCCGCGCCTACCTGGCATCGTTCGCCGACGCCCAGCCCCTGGGCCGAGTCGCCCAGCCTGAAGAGATCGCCGAGGTTCTCTGCTTCCTCGCCTCACCACGCTCCAGCTTCATCACCGGAGCCGTGGTACCCGCAGACGGCGGCTTTACCGCCGTCTGACGTGACGGGGCCGATCAGCCGTTGCTCGGACACACCACCCTGCCTGCCGGACGGCGGGTTGCCGGAAGTTCGTCATCGCGTCTCCGCACGTGATCGACCGGCGGTGTCTGTCGCGCCACGGGGACGGGGCACCGTGAGCCCCAGGTCGAGTCGCTGGTCCATGTCCAGGCGGAAGGTGCCGTAGGGGTTGAGGTTGGACCAGAACAACTGCGCGGCCGGGTTCTTCGAGAGCCTGGTAGGTCGGGTGCTTGGGGCCGCCGCGGTTGAAGCGCCGCAGAACCTGCTCGGCCTCCGCCGTCCCGAGCCGGAGCGCGGTGGCGTACTTCACCATCTGGTCGTACTGCTGCTCGATCAGGTCCCAGCGGATCGGCCGCGTTAGGGAGGGTCCGAGTGCGGGCAAGCCGGGCGGGGTGTCGTCCGGACGGTACAGGCGGATACTGCCGATGTTCTTCAGACGCGGCAGCAGGCGGAAGCTGAGCAGCTCGGTGAAGGCGAACCCGACCACCGAGGCGCCGTGGGTGGCGACGTAGTTGGACTCGATCTCGGCGTCCGTCCAGTGCCGCAGCAGGCCCTCGATCATCGCCGCGACCTCGGACGACGAACAGCTCTTGAGCTGGGAGTAGATGCAGACGTTCTTCCGCTCGACGTGCCAGTAGATCATCACGCCGTTACCGCCGTAGCGGGCGTGGTACTCCGTCATGAAGTGCGAGGACCAGGACCCGAACTTCTTCGGGTCCGACGCCGGAACCTCAGCGTCGGCGAACTGGTGGCGGACCCCGGAGCCGGAGAAGAACCCGAACCGGACGCCGTTGCCGTGGTCGCAGTACAGCAAGCTGACCCCGGCCCGGTTCGGCCGGGGGTTCCGGAACCTTCACGCGATGGCATCCTCTCCGGCGCATGCAGCCCACGATTGGCCTACCAGCTCCAACACCTCGTCAGCATCGGCAGCTGACGGGCGCAGCCGCTGGGGCGGCGGTGCACACCGAAAACCGATCGCAGCGCGTCCAGGCACTGCCAGTGTCGGCACATCTCGTTCCGGGCGCTTCGAACCGAGATGGCCCGCCGACATGACTACCGTGTCACGGTAGTCATGTCCCGCTTCCAGCGATTTCACGGGTCAGCAGACGACCTTTAGCCGCGGTTAACTGGCCTCCAGTCGGCAGACGAGTCAGCCGCATACGGACGCGGCGTGTTGTAGATGGGGGTACTTCCGCTGTTGTTGTACATGGCGCTGTAGCCACCGTTCTCCAGGTCGTTTGTCCAGTAATCTCCATTTGGCGTTCCTCGCCAGGTGAGCGGGATGGTCACCGCTTGTCCGCAGTTGCTGAGCGGTATGATTTCGCCTGTTCTCCCGCTGTAGGCACAGAATCGCCCACCACAGACAGCGGCGAGCTGATGCTGCGATGTGACGCCCCGGTAGAGCGTTGCTCCATTCTTGACACTGACGCGTTCGAGACCACGAGTGCTGATACGGTCACCATCGGCCGACGCTCCTGTAGCCACGAGGACCACACTGCTGATCGACATGGCGATGACTGATAGCAACCTGCCTATGCGGCGCACGAGATTCCCCTCTCTTCAGTTCCGGTCCTTGGGCAGCCACTGCGGTATTCGACGATCCGTCGAGGGCTGGCCTACTGCTGGTGCGCCCGAGTGCTCCAAGAGCCAGTCCTGTCCATGTCACGGCGTGCCGTAGGCGCATGGAATCACTCCGATATCGTTCCCCGCACTGCTGGGCAAGACGACTTCCGTGTCCCCGCGCCAACAACTCAGTGCTTGTCTAGGACGTCATGGCTAAGGACTGTTTGACTGATCGGCTTTCAGAATGCCGAGAGCCATAGCATCCAGCCTTGTCATTCCGCGCAGGGTTGTTGCCAATTCGCGCACGTCTTGGGCGGCAGGTGTCTGTAGTCCCTCGGGGGATCCCGTAGGTGGCCCGGAACAGGCGGGTGAAGTGGGTGGGGTTGGTGAAGCCCCAGCGTTCGGCGATGGCTTGGATGGGGCGGGTGTTCAGGCGGGGGTTGGTCAGGTCGAGGCGGCAGCGGTCCAGACGGCGGTGGCGTATCCAGGCTGCCGGTGATGTGTCGTCTTCGGCGAGCAGCTGCTGGAGGTGGCGCAGGGAGATGTGGTGGGCGTCCGCGATCGTTTGGGGAGGCAGGTCGGGATCGGCGAGGTGCTGCTCGACGAACACGTTGATCTGGGCCCGCAGGGCACTCCTGCGGGCCTCCGGGCTCAGCGTCACCTCAGCCTCCAGGCAGCCGGCGAGCGCGGACGCCAGGAGATCCAGGGTGACCGAGGCGAGGGTGGGGATGTCGGCGGAGATGAATTCGCCGGCGCGCGCGTTGAGGTCGACCAGCCAGCGGGCAAACACCCCGCCCATGCCGCAGCGCCCGCTGATCGGGACTGCGATCAGGCCCTGCACCGTCTTCTCTGGCAGCGGCAGCATCCGGCGAGGACACTGCACGATCAGTTGCGACCAGCTGTCTTGAAGGGCGTGGCGGTGGGCATGGTAGAGATGGCTGCTGTCCAACACCATGAGGTCGCCAGCGCCCATGGCCGTGTCACTCCCGGCCATGGACAGAGCCCCCTTCCCGCCGAGAATGTAGCTGATCTGGTACACCTCGGGGTCGGACTGCCGGATCATTTTCGCTGTCCGCGTGATCTCCAGATGGGGGAAGGCAACCGCCGACAGCTGGACCTCGCCCAAGTCCAGGACGCGTATCTTGGCTCTGAAGTCGTCATGGTCGTTGCTGCGCATCCGGGTGCGCATGTGCGCTTGTCCAGTGGCTTCTTCCCACACTGCGAAGCGTTCCGGCGCTGCCACAGCCTCCGTGCTGAACTCCCTCAGCAGCATTCCCCAGCCCCCCGTTGCCGGTTCCCCTGCGGCTTCGAACGTGGCATGGGGAGGTACACGCAGTCCAGCAGCACTTTGGTCACATGTGCCGCCAGGCACCTCCTGGCAGCAGCGAAGTCTAAAGATCAAGAGCATCGAGGATCAGAAACAGCTTCTGACCCAAGAAGGCCACTACGTAACGTGCGGTCAACAGGATCCTCCACTCTTGTCGGCGCCGTCCCGGTAGTCGGTATGGTGGGTGGTTTCCAAACCGATGGGGGAGTTGACGTGTGGGGAATCAACGGTCGTCAGGGGAAGGCCTTATGCGGCGGTGGCCTCGTGCTGCTTCTGACAGTGGTTCTCACAGGTTGTGGGGGCGGCGATGGGCAGTCCGAGGGTCTGGCCGGATCAGCGGCCGGTGCGCCGAAAGGGTCAGCGTCCGGTTCGTCGGCGGATTCCAGGACAGGGCTGCTCTACCGGGACAAGGAAGTCTCGCTGAGTAATGTCCAGGCGATCAAGAACGGATGCCCGTCTGACTTCAACTTTTACGTGGAGTTCGCTGACAGCGGGCCGCGCGTCCTCGGGCCCCATGAGTCGAACCCGCGCCTGAACGACGAGGGGGACCAGACGGACGAGGGCAGGCCACCTGTCCTGTCCTGGGAGCCTCCCTGCTCCTGGGACAACGAGGTTTTGGACTTCGACGACGTGCCCGTCGCCAAGGTTGCCGCGGACGCCGGGGACCTCGACCAGGCGGGCTGCCAGGATGCCGCCCGGGCAGCGGTCGGCAACGGCACGCACATCGACCGCTACAAGACCGGGGCCCTGGCGCCGGGGGACCGGTTCTGCGAGGACTTCGCCGCGGGCGGCCGCGTGGTCCTCCTGCGCGTGGTGAAGGTGAGCGGATCCCCCGTCGGGGAGCTGACGTTGTCGGCGACCGTGTGGGCCGGGCCGGCGAAGACCGAGGGCGCGCCGGCGCAGCCCGGCGACAAGGTCTACGAGAACCAGCCCGTCACGGTGTCCGACGACGTGGCCAAGGCGCGCGGCTGTGTCCTTGGCAGCCTTGGGCTCGGTTCGGACATGCCGGTCGTTACGTACAGGAGCAGACTGAACGGCGGCGGGGGAGACATCGAGTACTCCCCGAGCTGTCTGGTCGGAAGTCCGAAGATGTGGTTCCGCGGATACGTGGCCCGGGTGGAGGGCACCGCCGACCTGGGCCTCACCGCTTGCCAGGACGCTGCGGCGCGCAGCGAGAGCAACGAACTCGAGATACCGGTCTCCGAACTGCGGACCGGGGACCGATTCTGCAGGTTCGACAGTCTCGACAAGGACGTCGCTCAGCTGAAGGTGACCGCCGTAACCGCCAAGCGCCCCGCCTCGGTGACTTTCTCGGTCACCCGCTGGAAAGCTCCCGAACCGTCGTAACAGCAAGGAGCGCAGGTCCTGACCGGGACGCAGGTCCTGACCGGGACGCTGGCCTTGAGAAGCATCGCCCTCCTGCCTGCTTCGGGCGGATCCGCCCGAAGCAGGCGATCCCCTGACCTGCAAGAGCCAGGCCAGATGAGAAATAGGTTCTATACTCCAGTCTGGTTTCGTGATCTTGCGGCGGACCCGGCTGGGAACGGGTACGGCCACCGCGTGATCATCAGGGGTTGTGTGGACTCCTGAAGATCGTGCGGTGGCCGCAGGCCATAGCGTAGACCCTGCCCGCTGGCGAGCGATGTTCGACCAGGCCATGGCTCGGATCGCTGAACGGTTCGGCCGAGTTGATCCGCGAGCCACCGCCCGCGCCTATCTTCTCGGGCTGCTGTCGAATGTCGAGCGCAAGAACTGCTGGCAGCTGGCTGAACAGGCCGGTCACACCCGGCCCGGGCCGATGCAGCGCCTGCTGCGCTACGCCCGCTGGGACGCCGATACCGTCCGTGATGACCTGCGCGCCTACGCCGTCGACCACCTTGGCACCCACGGCGGTGTTCTGGTCGTGGATGAGACCGGCTTTGTGAAGAAGGGCCGGGCCTCGGCGGGGGTGCAGCGGCAGTACACCGGTACCGCAGGACGCATCGAGAACAGCCAGGTCGGCGTGTTCCTCGCGTTGGCCACCGTGCGGGGGCGGGCGCTGATCGACCGCCCGCTCTATCTGCCCGAGCACTCCTGGTCTACCGATCCCGGGCGCCGCCACGCGGCCGGGATACCCGACGAGGTGCAGTTCGCGACCAAGCCCCGCCTGGCCCAAGAGATGATCGCCGCCGCGCTGGACGCCGGCATCACCGCCTCCTGGGTGACCGGCGACGCAGTCTACGGCCAGGACCCCAGCTCCGCGCCGCTCTGGAGGCACGGGGCCTGGGCTACGTGCTGGCCGTCGCCTGCTCCACCCGGGTCCGGGTCAACCACGGCCGCACCCGGATCCGCGCCGATGTCCTCGCCCGCTGTCTGCCCGCCACGGCCTGGCAGCGGCACAGCACCGGGGCAGGGGCGAAAGGCCCGCGCTACTACGACTGGGCCTGGATCCACACCGGCACCGATCATCACCGCCACTTGCTGATCCGCCGCAACCGGACCACCGGTGAACTCGCCTTCTATCTGTGCTGGTCACCCACCAAGGTGCCCCTGGCGGAACTGGTCCGCGTCGCAGGTGTCCGCTGGAGCGTGGAGGAGTGTTTCCAGGCCGCCAAGGGCCAAGTCGGCCTCGACCATTACCAGGGTCCGGAACTGGACCGCATGGCACCGGCACATCACGCTCGCCATGCTCGCCCTGGCCTTCCTGACCGCCGTCGCCGCCATCACGGCACCGGACCGGACCACCGACCCGGACCCCCCATCCGCTGCAGCGATCCGATCACGTTGACCGTCCCGGAGATCCACCACCTGCTCGTCATTGTCCTCAGCCCACCGGCCGTCACCGCGGCCAGACTGCTGCACTGGTCCACCTGGCGCAGACGCCACCAGGCAACAGCCCAACGCAGCCACTACCGACGGCGGTCCCTTGACGAACTTGCTCCCACGTGGTGCCTGTCGGCGTGACGATCGACGCAGCCGCAGGCATCGCGCGCGCCATCACCCGACCGCAAATCCAGCAAAAGGTTGCCAATGTGCTGGCAGCGAGGCCCGTGTAGCCGTCTGCCAACTGACGGAGGCCGCCGGGCCACGCTGGAAGGAACGGCGGAAGTCCGCGCGGACTCGGATGCAGAAGCCGCGCTATGCCGATCGCTACGGACGTATGCTGGTGCCTGATCCGGGGCGCGTCGTGATTGAGATCGTGATCGAACGAGCCACGGGTCGAGCGGTGCTTCCTCATCTCGAAGGTCGCGGACACCTCGGCGTAGGGTGGGGTCCGGCTCGCGAGCATGGGGTGGTAAAGGGCGCGTCCGCGGGGCCGGGCGGAAGCCCTCCGCGTGCGGGTGCCGGGCGATTGCCTCGGAGCGATGTCCCTGGCCGACCAGTTCGCGGGCGGTCTCGCCCGTGGTGGTTCTCCCTCCGGCCCAGGTGACGGTGACGGTGCCCGGACGTCTCGGGCGGCGGCCTCAAGGGTCGCCTCGGGTGCAGTTGACGTCGTGTGCCGGGCGGGCCAGAGCCATCGGGATCGCGGTGATCGGTGACAAAGGTGGCGCCGAGGCCCAGCAGCCGTTCCACCTCCTGTTCACGCGAGGTCTCTGGGCGCAGACACAGATGGATCCGGTTCTTGATCGTCTTGGCCTCGGGCACCTGGTTGAAGTGCAGCACTGGTCCCTCCGCCAGCAGCACCTGAGCCTCCGGATCACCCGGTTTGTCCTCCGGGTGCAACGGGCGGCCGGTCACCCTGCTCCAGAACCGGGCCAACTCGTAGGCATCCGCACAGTCAATCGCCACGTTCTGCAATACCGAGACCATGTGCGTGAGCCTTCCTGATTTCCACTCCAGACGCCACCGAGTTGCGCTCGTTCTTCGACGCATACAGGTCGGGGTCGAGCTCCTTGCGGGGCCCGGCGGTCCGCGGTTGTGCCGTGTACCCCATCGGCTGACCAGCTCACAGCCGCTGTGTCCGACGACCCACGCAGGCGGTAGCCGTAACGGTCAGCTCACCGGTGTTCCCACCGGCTTCACCGACCTGGATTCTCCGACCGGAGGGCTGCACCCCGGCCAACTGGTCCTCATAGCCCGCGACGCCTTGGGAAGGCCAAGCGGCCACGCCGGGAACAGCCGGTCCGGCCGGCAGCGTTGCATCGACCGAAGGACCGGCGTCGGACGGGTGGGAACAAGGCCATCCGCCCCAACAGGACCGGGCCCCAGGACCGCGGAACGCTCGCCGCGCACTTGGATCAAGACGTTTTTCTTGCAGGAGGACTGTTTCATGACTGACCGGTCCTTGACGCTGATGGCAGTGCACGCCCACCCCGACGACGAGGCCACCGGGACCGGAGGGGTCCTCGCGCGATACGCGGCGGAAGGCATCCGTACGGTTCTCGTGACGTGTACCGACGGCGGTTGCGGTGACGGACCGGGGGGTGTCAAGCCGGGCGATCCCGGGCACGATCCGGCGGCGGTCGCCTTGATGCGCCGTCAGGAGCTCGAGGCGAGCTGTGAGGTCCTGAAGATCAGCGATCTGGAGATGCTGGACTATGCCGACTCCGGGATGACGGGCTGGCCGAGCAACGACGCCCCCGGATCCTTCTGGCAGACCCCCGTGGAGGAGGGCGCGGCCCGGCTCGCGGAACTCATGCGGCACTACCGGCCCGATGTGGTCGTCACCTATGACGAGAACGGCTTCTACGGCCACCCTGACCACATCCAGGCCCACCGCATCACGATGGCGGCGCTGGAGATGACCGAGCTGACCCCGAAGGTGTACTGGACCACGATGCCCCACTCGGGGATGCGGCGGTTCGGCGAGATCATGCGCGAGTTCCATGAGGACATGCCGGAGCCGGATCCCGCCGAGGCCGCCGCGATGGCGAAGATCGGCCTCCCCGACGATGAGATCACCACGTGGGTGGACACCACCGCGTTCAGCGGCCAGAAGTTCGACGCGCTGGCCGCGCACGCCAGTCAGGGCGAGAACATCTTCTT
>NZ_JBQTCE010000015.1:0-116532 GCF_052665095.1 Streptomyces sp. NEAU-174
CCGACGCCAACCGCACCCGCAACGCCGTCGCACCCACCGCATCCAACGCAAACCCACGCCACGAGAACGGCAGCAGACTCCCCGAACCACCCGCCAGCCCCTCACTCACACCCAACGCATGCAACGCGGCGTCAAACAACGCCGGATGCAGACCAAACTGCCCCGCCCGCTCCCGCTCCTCCTCCGGAAGCACCACCTCAGCGAAAACCTCACCCCCACGCCGCCACGCACGCTGCAACCCCTGGAAAACAGGCCCATACTCCAACCCATTCTCCGCAGCCCGCACATACTCACCCGACACATCAACAACCTCAGCCCCCACCGGAGGCCACACACCAAAGTCGAACTGAACCTCGGAGACGGACGTGGCCGAACCGAGCACACCATGGGCGTGCCGCACCCATGCCGCACCCTCACCGTCCGCTTCCTCCCGCGAGAACACACTCACCTCGCGGAAGCCGGAGCCATCCGCCTCCCCCACCTCGACCTGAAGGTGCACCCCACCCTGCTCGGGCAGGATCAGCGGCGCCTCCAGGATCAGTTCCTCCACCCGGCCACAGCCGACCTGGTCCCCCGCCCGTACCACCAACTCGACGAACGCCGTCCCCGGCAGCAGCATCACACCGTGTACGGCGTGATCCGCCAGCCAGCCATGCGTGGCCAACGACAGCCGTCCGCTCAGCAGCACCCCGCCACCGCTGGCCAACGACACCACCGCGCCCAGCAACGGGTGCCCCAGCGAGCCCAGCCCGACCGAACCCACATCGCCCACACCGGCGGGCGCGTCCAGCCAGAAGCGCTCGTGCTGGAAGGCATACGTCGGCAACTCGACGCGGCGGGCGCCATGGCCGGCGAACACCTTCCGCCAGTCGACGCTGGCCCCGCTGACATGAAGCTCGGCGGCGGAGGTCAGGAACCGCTCCGGACCGCCCTCGTCACGCCGCAGCGTCCCCACGATCACGGCTCGCTGCTCGGCCGCCTCAACCGTCTGCTGCACCGGCAGGGTGAGCACCGGATGCGGGCTCACCTCGATAAACACGGTGTGGCCCTCGTCGAGCAGGGTGCGCGTGGTGGACTCCAGCTCAACCGTCTGCCGAAGGTTCCGGTACCAGTACTCCGCGTCCAGCCCAGCGGTGTCCACCAGCTCACCGGACACCGTCGAGTAGAACGGCACCTCCGACGAACGCGGCGCGATATCCGCCAGAACCCTCAGCAGTTCCTCACGGATCCCCTCCACATGCGAAGAGTGCGAGGCGTAGTCCACCGGCACTCGACGAACCCGCACCTCCTCGCCCTCAAGCTCCGCCACCATCTCGTCCAACGCACCCGGATCGCCCGCCACCACAACAGAACCCGGACCATTCACCGCCGCCACCGAAATCGCCCCACCCCACCGGGCGATACGCTCCTCCACCCGCCCCACCGGCAGCCCCACCGACACCATGCCACCACGACCAGCCAACCCGACCGCGATCGCCTGCGACCGCAAGGTGACCACCTTCGCGGCGTCCTGGAGCGAGAGCGCACCCGCCACACACGCCGCCGCGATCTCACCCTGACTGTGGCCCATCACCGCATCCGGCTCCACACCCACCGAACGCCACAACTTCGCCAGCGACACCATCACCGCGAACAACACCGGCTGAACAACATCCACCCGGTCAAACCCGGGAGCACCCTCAACCCCACGCAACACATCCGTCAACGACCAGTCCACATACGCCGACAGAGCCGACTCACACTCACCAATCGCCTCGGCGAACACCGGCGAGGACTCCAACAACCCCACCGCCATACCCACCCACTGCGCCCCCTGCCCCGGGAACACAAACACCGAACGACCAGGTGTTTCGGCGTCCTTCCCCCACACCACACCGGGGAGCTTGTCGCCCTCGGCCACCGCCGCCAGGCGCTCCAGGAGTTCCTCACGGCTCGCCCCGGTGACCACGGCTCGCTGCTCGAACGCGTACCTGGTCGTGGCCAGCGAGAGCGCCACATCGGCCGCGCCCAGCTCGGCGCGCTCGGCCACGAACTCCCGCAGCCGCCCGGCCTGCTCCCGCAGCGCCGCGTCGGTCTTGCCCGACACCACCCACGCCACCGGGCCCGCGATACCCGCGACACCACCGTCAGCGGGCTCCTCGGCCTCAGCCTCGGCCGCCTCGGCCTCCGGGGCCTGCTCCAGGATCACATGCGCGTTCGTCCCGCTCACACCGAACGACGACACACCGGCCCTGCGCGGCTCACCCGTCTCCGGCCACGGGGTCGACTCGGTCAGCAGCTCGATCTCGCCCTCGGACCAGTCCACGTGGCTCGACGGGGCGTCGACATGCAGGGTCTTCGGCAGCACGCCGTGACGCATCGCCATGACCATCTTGATGACGCCGGCGACACCGGCGGCGGCCTGTGTGTGGCCGAGGTTCGACTTCAGCGAGCCCAGCCACAGCGGCCGCCCCTCGGGCCGGTCCTGCCCGTACGTGGCCAGCAGCGCCTGCGCCTCGATCGGGTCGCCCAGCGTGGTGCCCGTACCGTGCGCCTCGACCGCGTCGATCTGGCTCGGGGTCAGCTCGCAGTTCTCCAGGGCCTGCCGGATGACGCGGCGCTGTGACGGGCCGTTGGGGGCCGTCAGACCGTTGGACGCGCCGTCCTGGTTCACGGCGGAGCCGCGTACCACCGCCAGGATCTGGTGACCGTTGCGCCGGGCGTCGGACAGCCGCTCCACCAGCAGCACACCGACGCCCTCGGACCAGGTGGTGCCGTCGGCCCCGTCGGCGAACGCCTTGCAGCGGCCGTCGCCGGCCAGTCCGCGCTGGCGGCTGAAGGTGACGAAGCCCTTGGGGCTCACCATGACCGTCGCACCGCCGACCAGCGCCATGGAGCACTCGCCCTGGCGCAGCGCCTGCGCGGCCAGGTGCAGGGCGACCAGCGCCGAGGAGCAGGCGGTGTCCACGGTCAGCGCGGGGCCTTCGAAGCCGAAGGTGTACGAGACCCGGCCCGAGGCGATGCTGGTGGTGGCGCCGTTGTGGAGGTACGGCTCGATCTCGTCCGGGATCTGCGCGGCCTCGGACGCGTAGGTGGTGTGCATGGCGCCGGTGAAGACGCCCGTCTGGCTGCCGCGCAGCGACGCGGGGTCGATGCCCGCCCGCTCCATGACCTCCCATGACGTCTCCAGCAGCAGCCGCTGCTGCGGGTCCATGGCCAGGGCCTCGCGGGGCGAGATGCCGAAGAACGCGGAGTCGAATTGGTCCGCGTCGTGGAGGAAGCCGCCTTCGCGAACGTAACTGGTACCCGGATGCTCCGGATCCGGATTGTAGATGCCCTCCACGTCCCAGCCGCGGTTTGTCGGGAAGGGCGAGATGGCGTCCGCTCCATCGGCGACCAGGCGCCACAGGTCCTCCGGGGAATTCACTCCACCCGGAAATCGGCAGGCCATACCGATGATGGCAATGGGTTCGGTCGCCGAGCTGATCAGCTGGCGGTTCTGACGCCGGAGCCGCTCGATTTCCTTGAACGACTTGCGCAGCGCTTCAACGGCCTTGTTCTGGTTGGATGCATCAGGCATCAGAAACTCCACACTTAACGCGTCGTTCGCTGGAAGAGCGCAACGGCCCTGAAAGTTATGAAAACACGCATTGCCAGACGGACACCGGCCACACTAGCCCCGGTCCCATAAGGGAAACCCTAGAAGCCCATCCATGCAGACAACCCCGGACGGTGTTCCGGGGGATTTGGTTTCAGTAGCGTTTCACCAGCCGTGTGATCCTTGCCACGGTTGCGTTCTCCGCCGCTATTCGCGCCCCCGAAATTTCACGCGCTGTTTTCACGCGCCAGGTTCTTCTTCGAGGCGGATCGCACCGGTCGGGCAGCGGGATACGACCTCACGCAGAACGTCCAGCCGTCCGGTGTCGGGCTGTGCGTCGAGCAGCACGACGGAGCCGTCCTCGTCGCTCTGGTCGAACAGGTCAGGTGCGATCAGCGCGCACTGGCCCGCCGCACAGCACACCTCACGGTCGGCGGTGATCCTCATCGGGTCTCAGTCCTACCTCGTTGTTCGGGATGGCCGGCAGGCAAATGCCTTGTGGGCCCTGTTGCGTGACGGTGACGGACGGTGGGGGAGATCCCCACCGCCCGTCGTATTCACCGCTTGTACATCTCGATCAGTCGTCCCAGGTGACGGGGAGCGACCTGGGGCCGTAGTGCACGAAGTCGTCGCGCATCTGGATCTCATCGCTCGGCACGGCAAGCCGCAGCGTGGGGAACCTGTCGAACAGGGCCTCGTAGCCGACGCGCAGGATCGTGCGGGCGAGGTGCTGGCCGAGACACTGGTGGACGCCGTGGCCGAGCCCCAGGTGCCCGTGGTCCGTACGGCCGATGTCCAGCTGGTCGGGGTTCTCGTAGCGCTCGGGGTCGCGGTTGACGGCGGGCAGGGCGACGGTGACCACCTCGCCCTTCTTGATGGTCTGACCGGCGAACTCGACATCTTCGAGCGCCCACCGGCTGGCCCCGAGGTGGGAGATGGTGAGGAAGCGCAGGAGCTCCTCGACGGCGGCCCCCATGAGCTCCGGGTCCTCCTGGAGCCTGGCCAGCTGATCGGGGTGTTCGAGCAGGGTGTAGACGCCCATGGCGAGCATGTTGCCCGTGGTGTCGAAGGCCCCGGTGATCAACGTGGCGGTGATGCCCATGAGCTCTTGCTCGGTGAGCTGCCCGCCGCGGATCAGGTCCCCGAGGATGTCGTCCCGGGGGTCGTCCATCCGGGTGGGGACGAAGCGGGCCAGGAACCCGCTCATCCCGGACACGGCGGCGAGCGCCTCGGGAACGGTGGAGGAGAGCCGGCCGAGGGTCTCCACATGACGCTGGAGGCTCTTCCGCTCCGATTCGGGGACGCCGATCATCTCGCACATCACCCGGGAGGGCACGGATTCGGTGAAGACCTCCACCAGATCGGCGCCCGGACCGGCCTTTTCCAGATCGTCGAGTTGCTCGTGCACGATTCGCTCGATCATGGGGGCGAGCTGCCGCGTGCGCCGGACCGTGAAAAAGCCGGTGACCAGCTTGCGATACTTGCTGTGGACCGGGTCGTCCGTCTTCGCAAAGGCGCCCGGATCGGCCGGACCGTCGTACGCCAGCTCCGTGGGGACGGGAGAGATTATCCCTTCCTGGCGCGCGCTGAAGCTCTTATGGGTGAGCAGTTCCTTCGCTTCGGCATGGCGGGTGATGAGCCACCCGGGCGTGCCGCCCGGATAACTCATGCGCGTTATCCGCTCCTGCTCGCGCAGGGGGGTGTAGCCATCCGGAGGATCGAAGGGGCAGCTCCGCTTGGTAGGCAGTGACACAGGGGGGTGCGGGGCGTCGACCAAGACTCCTCCATCGATTCATAATCCATGCATCGAGGTCGTCGGCGGCTACACCGGCTGGCTCGATCTCGATGCTAGCTTCGCCGTCGTCCCGATAGCGCACCAAAAGGCCCCCGCAGGCAAGTTCTGCAAATTTCCTTAGACAAAGGCGGGAGCGGTTGACCTCAAGCGCGCGGGTACACTCACCGCGCCGGCCGCGACGTCTGAACGCGTGACGGCCTCACCGCTCCTCCTACCCCGGGTACGCCGTCTCCAACCACATCTGTTGTCACCGGGTCTGACCCGGCGTCGGCTTCTGCCACCCCGCCCCGTGGAGACGCTGGGAGAACACGGGGGTGACGGGCCCGTCACGCCCGTGCTGCCACCCTTCGTCGGGGAGTGCCGGCGGGACGCCACGTTCCTGTCGGCACCGACATGCGTGGGAGGGGTTCGGTCCGATGCCACCGCCGAAGGCTCTCGCCCTGCGGCCCAGGGTGTCGAAGACGCTACCGGCCCCCGCACAGGATCGGCCAGAGGTGCGCGACCCCGGGCGACCCCAGGTGCCGCTGTCCAACGCGGCGGTGACGGCCGCCCTGTCCGGCGGACACGGACCGGCGGCGCCCCCGCCCTCCGCCACCCGGTTGCGGCCCGCCGGGCAGGACACGGTCGGCAATGGCGCGGTCGCGGCGGCCCGCCGTACCGAGACCGCCCCCCGACAGCAGCCGCCCACGGCCGAGGCGGCGAGGGCGGACACGGCGGAGCCGGCGCGGGGCGACACGGCCGAGGCGGCGCGGGGGGACACGGCGGAGTCGGCGCCCGCCGCCGCGGCCTCCCCCACCGCCCCCGAGGTCAAGGCGCGTCCCGGCCCGGGAGCGGACCCGAAGTTCGCGACGCTCAAAAACGACGTACGGAGTAAGAAGCGCTCGGTGGCGGCCTCGCACCCGCCCCCGAAGGCGGAGGCCGGCGCCGCGCAGGACGCCGCCCGGCCGCCCAAGGACGACGAAGAGGCGCAGGGCAAGACCGCCAACGCCGAGAAGATGAACGAGGCCAAGCCGAAGGACTTCGACAAGGACGCGTTCATCAGGGCGGTCGAGAAGGCGATCGCCGAGAAGGCGCCGAAGAACCTCGACGAGGCGGACAAGTTCGCCGACTCCGGCAAGGCCGATGAGGTGCGCGCGGAGGTGCACGGCAAGGTCGGCGAAGGAAAGGCGGACTCGGCCGAGCAGATCGCCACGACGACCGCCGCCCCGCCGGACACCTCGGCGGCCGTCCCCAAGAAGGTCGTACCGCTGACCCCGGACCGGCCCCCGGGGACCCCGGGCACGCCGAATCCGGCCAACGCCGTACCGGACAAGCTGCCGCCGTCGGCCACCGACCTTTCCGCCGGCCCCGCGCAGGTCGACCGGCAGATGGCGGACGCGCAGGTCACCGAGGTACAGCTGAAGAAGTCCAACGAGCCGGCGTTCAAGAGCGCCCTGGGCGAGAAGAAGGCCGCCGAACGGCACTCCGAGGTGGCCCCCGGCCGGATGCGCGGGCATGAGAAGAAGGAGCTGAACGCGGCCACCGCGCAGGCGAGGCGGCTCGGCGCCGCTGCCATGGGCGCGATGGGCGCCCAGCGGGTGCGCACCGGTCAGCAGGTCGGGACGGGCAAGTCCGGCGCCAAGGGGCGGGACGAGGAGAAGCGGGCCCAGGTCACGGCCGTCCTGCAAGGGGTCTTCGACACGATGAAGAAGGATGTCGAGGCCATTCTCAACGGCCTCGACAAGCTGGTCGACGACCAGTTCGGCCGGGGTGAGAAGGCGGCGCGGGACGCGTTCACCGCCGAGCACCAGCGGAAGATGGACGAGTACAAGGACCGCCGGTACTCGGGTGTGACGGGCAAACTCCGCTGGGTGCGGGACAAGTTCGCCGGGCTGCCCGCCGAAGCGGACAAGATCTTCGAGGAGGCCCGCGACAACTACGTCCGCCGGATGCGGCAGGTGATCTCGGATGTCGCCGACACCATCGGCACGGAGCTGAACCGGGCCAAGCGCCGTATCGCGCAGGGCCGGGGCGAGTTGCAGGACGCGGTGCGCAAGCTCCCGCCCGAGCTGCGGTCCATCGGCCAGCAGGCGGCCGCCGAGTTCGCCGACAAGTTCGATGAACTCACCCAGTCCGTGGACGACAAGGGCACGCAACTCGTCGACACGCTGGCCACCAAGTACACCGACGCGCTCAAGTCCGTGGACGACGAGATCGCGGCGGAGAAGGAGAAGAACAAGGGGCTGGTGGCCAAGGCCGTGGACGCGGTCAAGTCCGTGATCAACACCATCCTGGAGCTGAAGCGGCTGCTGCTGTCGGTCCTCGCCAAGGCCGCGTCGGCGGTCATGCTGATCCTCAAGGACCCGATCGGCTTCCTGCGCAACCTGGTCTCGGCCGTCGGCGCGGGCTTGCGGCAGTTCCTGCGGAACATCGGCCACCATCTTCAGCAGGGCATCCTGTCCTGGCTGCTCGGCAAGACGGCCGAGGCGGGCATCGAACTGCCGTCGAAGTTCGACGTCCAGGGCGTGCTGAAGATGCTCGCCTCCCTGCTCGGGCTGACCTGGCAGTCGATCCGCGCCCGCATCGTCCGCAAGGTACCGAAGATGGAACCGGCCATCGCGGCGGCCGAGACCGCGGTGCCGCTGGTCGCGGAGGTCCGCAAGCGGGGCGTCGCCGGGATGTGGGAGGACCTCAAGACCCGCGTGGGCGACCTGAAGAAGGATCTGCTGGACAAGGTCATCGCCTACGTCACCCCGACGATCGTCGTCGCCGGGATCATGTGGGTGATCTCGCTGCTCAACCCCGCGTCGGCGTTCGTCCGGGCGGTGAAGCTGATCATCGACATCGTGCGCTTCATCGTCACCCAGGCGCGCCAGATCATCGAGTTCGTGAACACCGTGCTCGACGCGGTCATCGCGATCGCGAGGGGCGGCAGCGGAGGTGTGCCGGGGCTGATCGAGCAGGCCCTGGCCCGCTCCATCCCCGTGCTGCTGGGCGTCCTGGCCGCGATCCTGGGCGTGGGCGGGATCGCCTCCCGGGTCAAGCAGATCGTCCAGGCGATGTCCAAGCCGGTGGGCCGGGCGGTGGACTGGGTGATCGACAAGATCGTGGGGCTGGTGAAGAAGCTCTGGTCCAAGCTCAGGCTGACGTTCGAGAAGAAGAAGCCCAAGCCGAAGCCGAAGCGCCGCCCGGACCGGAAGCGCCCGGGCAGGCCGCGCCGCCGCAGGCGCCCCGACCAGAGGCGACGTCCGGACCGGCGCAGGCCCAAGCGCAGACGCGACCCGAAGAAGAAGCGGCCCGAGAAGCGGCCGGACAAGCGGACCGAGGCGGACAAGAAGCGCGCGCTCGACGCCGCCGTGCGCGATGCGACGCAGTTGCTCAACGAGGAGTCGGCGACGGTCAAGTCCGTGCGGCGCGGACTGCCGGCCATCAAGCGGCGGCACCGCCTCACCAGGATCCGGCTCAAGAAGGTGGCCAAGGAGAACTACCGCATCGAGGTCGCCATCAATCCGGAGGCAGAGACCCAGCCGGAGAATCTCGGCTTCCGCTACAAGATCGCCGGGGCGACCTCAGCAGCGGCCATCGAAATCATCCCCGTGGGCAACCCGGTCGACCGGCTGCTCCCCATCCCTCACCCCATGAAGGAACCGCACCCCGCGGGCTTCGTCATCACCATGGCCGCGATCCCGAGCGAGGTGGCCGGCAACCCGCAGATCGCCGCCCGGTATCTCACCGACGCGTGGGCGGGATCGACGGAGCAGCGGGTGGCCGCAGCGAGGACGGCCGTCATCATCGGCGTCAACGCCGCTGAACCACTCGACCCGGCGGCCACCCCCAAGCGCGGCGCCGAGCCGGTCCGGAAAGCGGTGGGCGGCATCACGGCCCCGGACGAGCTGCGCTGGCTCGCATTCGGCTTCCTGTGGACCCCTACCTGGGTCGACACCGAGACCGGCAAGAAGGTCGCCTTCAGCAAGGTACGCAAGGCCTACTTGGAACTCGCTGCTTCCCCCGACCAGCAGAAGGCCGCGCGGACCGCCGAGGACGAGGGCCTGCGGGACAGGGCGACCAAGGCCATTCCCTACGGGCTCGTCCGTGGACATATCTTCGTCTCCCACGTCAATCGGGCGAAGAGCCTCCTCGCGCAGGTGAACCGGCAGGTCTACGGTCTGAGCCAGGACGCCGACGGCGGTCTGCGGACCCTCGGGGGGAAGGGTTTGCTCGCCGAGTACGACGTGATCCTCCGGGACATCGCGGGCGATGTGACGATGATCACTGGCGGCTATCACTTCGAGGGTTTCGACTGGGGCTCGAACGCCAGTCCCCGTACGGTCCAGTTGACCCAACTGGCCAACGAGATCGACCGGGCGATCCGGGCCGCCTTCGGCCTGCACGTACCACAGGCGCTGTACCCCGCCGAGCCGAACACGCTCATCAAGCTCTGGGACGCGCGTGACGAGAAGCGCGTGTACGACATCTTCCAGCGGCTCCAGCAGGCCAAAGCCAGAGACCGCCGACCGTATGGAGTCGGCGGAGGTGAGGGCCGCCGATTCAGGAACTGGGCGCGGCGGCTTCTCGGCGGCGCCTTCTCGATGGTGTATGCACCGAGCGCGGCGATCCCGTCGGATCCGCGGCTGGGCACCGACCGCGGGTTCGAGGTGTCCGAGAAGAGCATCGAGGACAGTCAGCACCCGGCGAACCCGGTCATCAAGCAGGCCCAGTCGATGGCGAACGCCTACACCATCACGCTGGAACTCACCGGTGGAATGGTCCCCGGGCTGGGCCGACCCGAGCAGACGACGGTCTCCCGAGTCTTCCGGCACGTCGAGGCCGTCATCAGATTGCTGACCGACGCGCCGGAACTGACCATGGAGGATCCAGGCATCCAAGAGCACGTGGACGCGGTGAAGACCCTGCTCAAGGACGCACGGGAAAGGCTTCCCCAGGCGGGAGGTCGCACCCCTGGCGAGCAGCGTACCCACGACGCCATGGGTCTGGTGGAAAGCGTCGCGCATGAGATCATCGGCGCGCTGACGGCGTCCGACCTCAAGCGCACCTGGAGAAAACTGAACAAGCTGACGCAGCAGATCCGGGCGGAGAAGGCCGAGCGGAAAAACCAAGCGAAGGGGACGGGGTAAGTGGACGATACGCTCCCACGGCTACGGGCCGAGGCGTCGCGCGATGACTACGCCTCGATGGCGCGGCTGGCGCGCGCCCTGTTCGAGACCGGCCTGAGCGCCCGCCAGGTCCTGCGCGAGTGCTACGCCGTCGACCTGCCCCGGGAGTTTTTCGCCCTCGCCGAGGACGGCCCCTGGCATTTGGGGCTGATGACCACCAACCAACCGTGGCGCCTGGCCTTCCCCTTGGAGCGAGGGGGACCGCACCCCGAGCCGACCTCACTGGATCCGGTCGAGCGCCGCCTCTTCGCCCTCGATCCCGATCTGCTGCCCCTCCTGCATCTGCCCGTGGACGACGAGGCGCCGATGGAGGAGCTGCCCGTGCTCTGTTACCGGCTCTCCGAGCTCCAGGAGCGGCGGACAACTGTTTTAAGTGTTCCGGGGACGGCCACCCACCGCGATGAGGTGGCGCGGCGGGGTGACTCGCTGCTGGCGGTCCTTCGGGACTTCCAGGCCGAGGACCTGCGCGAGCTGGAGCGGCAGTACGACGATCAGGACGACTGGGGCATCGGCGCCGTACAGGAGGAGCATCTGGACGGCGCTCGCGCGATGCTCGAACGGATCGACAGGCTCCGGAACGAGGTCACGTCGTACGAGTGAGCGCCGTCGAGCGGGGCTCCAGCAGGTGTGCGGCGCAAGGTGCGAAGCGCCGTGGAGCCGGTTGCGGTCTCACCGAGTCGGGGCGTCCTCCCAAGGCGACTTCACCGGCACGAAGAACAGCCGTACAGCCGGGGCCGCCTGCGCGGCCGCTTTGGTTGTGGCCGCGTTGCCGAGCTGGTCCTGGGCAGCGGGCGGTGACAGCTTGGCCGGCGCGTGCATGCTGTGGGCCATCGTCGCGTTGCTCACCGGCACCGGCACCGGAGCCGGCGCCTGGCGGGTGGCCGTCGCCGTCTCCTGGGTGCGGGCCGACGGGACCGGCGCCAGCAGGCGGTGGAGGGAGAGCGGGGGTTCGGTGGGCAGCATCGGCTTCACCCCTGGGATGCGTCGTCGAGCAGATGGGCGTGCGGGCCCAGTTCGGTCGGGCGGAGCAGGCGGGCCTCGCGTTGGAACTGGCGTGCCACACCACGTACGACATGGCGCATGGCAATCGTATCGCCGCCCCCGTCCGCCGCCGCCAGCGCGGCCGTGCGGGCCGCCGCGGTGATGGCGGCGCCGGTCATGTCCAGGCGGGCCAGGGCGTCCAGATCCACGTCGGGGGCGAGGGGGGCCTCCTCGGGGAAGGCGAGGCGCCACAGCCGGCGGCGCTCGGCGGCGGCCGGGCGGGGGAAGTGGACGACGAAGTGGAAGCGCCGGGTGAAGGCCGGGTCGATGTTGTCCTTCAGATTGCTGGTCAGGATGACGAGTCCGTCGCTGGCCTCCAGGCGCTGGAGCAGATAGCCGACTTCCAGGTTGGCGTAGCGGTCGGTGCCGTGCTTCACCTCACCCCGCTTGCCGAACAGCGCGTCGGCCTCGTCGAAGAGCAGCACCGCGTGGCTCTCCTCGGCCTGCCGGAACGCGGTCTCCATGTTCTTCTCCGTCTCCCCCACCCATTTGGAGACGACCTGGGCGAGGTCCACCTTGAGCAGTTCCAGGCCGAGCATGCCGGTGACGATCTCGGCGGACATGGTCTTGCCGGTTCCGGGCTCACCGGTGAAGAGCGCCTTGACCCCGCCGTGCCCGGAGCGGCGGGCGAAGCCCCAGCCCTCGGCGATCCGGGGCCAGGCGCGGAAGGCCGAGGCGATCTCCAGGATCTGACGGAACTGGACATCGGGCAGGACCAGGTCGTCCACGGTGCGGCGGGGCGTGATCGAGTGGACGGCGCTGCCGCTGCGGCCGCGGGTGACGGTGGCGATCGCGGGCTCGACATGGGCGGCGACCGGCTCCGGGCGTCCGTTTCCGGCCAGCCGCGCCCCGGCGTCCGCGACCGAGGCGACGGCGCGCAGTTCGCCGCCGCTCATCCGGTAGCGGACGGCGAGGTCTTCGAGGAGGGTTCCGGTCAGCTCCGGCAGTGCGGCCGACCACATCGCCCGGCGGTCGGTGAACCCGGGAACGGGCACGGTGAGTTCGGCGTAGGCGCGGGCGGCGAGCAGGCCCGCCGGGCGCCAGGGCCTGAGGCCGGTCAGGCACACCGGTACGCGCGAGCGGAGCAGCGCGGCGCACACCGGGTCGGCGGTGGCCCGCCGCTGCTCGCCGTGCAACTCGTCGGTGGGGATCCAGAGCACCGCGCCCAGCACGGCGGCCGTCCGCAGATCGTCCTCGGGGTCGTCGGTGAGGGTGCGCAGCGGTGCCCCGGCGGCCCGGGCCAGCGCCTGTACGGCGTCGAGCTGGCCGTCGGGCGGACAGCCCCACAGCCCGGCCAGGTCGATGTCGCCGGAGCCCAGCGCCCGGCCCAGCCGGGTGAGCCGCTCGGAGGAGAGGTACGGGGACAGCACGCGCGGCTCCGGCGGGGCGACCTCGCCGGGGTCGTGGCCGAGCAGTCCGACATCGCCGCCCCAGCCCAGCAGGAAGTCCAGCACCCCGGGTGCGGGGAGGAGTTCCTGGGCGAGTTCGACCGCGGCCGTGCCGTGTGCGCGCAGCAGTCCGTAGCGGCGCAGCGGTCCGGCCGGGCCGAGGGAGCGGCGCAGCGCGAGGCGCGCCGCCGCGCTGTCCGCGCCCACGGCCATCAGCAGTTCCACGCTGGGCAGCCGCCGGTTGAGGTTGTCCACGATGTAGGCGTAGATCCGCTCGTAGCCGCGGTCCAGCTCGGGCGCGGCGGCCAGCAGCAGGGCGTCCTGCTCCGCGCGGGTCAGGCCGAAGCGGGTGGCGAGCGCGTCCAGCGGCAGGGCCCGGCCCTCGGCGGACGCGCGCCGCCTCAGGTCGCGTTCAGCTTCCGGTTCCGGCGGCGGGGGCGGGTAGGGCTCGGCCATGGTGTCGGTGAAGGTGTGCACCTCGCCGAGCAGTACGTCGACCTGTTCGTCGGTCACGCAGTACGGGGTCAGATCGGGCCTGGTGAGCCGGGCGGCGAGCCGGGCCTGCCGCTCGACGGCGGCCCTGAGCGCCCCGTGCAGCCCGGCCAGCCGGATCCGCAGGTGCTCCACCGCGATGACGCCCATGGGTCTCACCCGGCCGAGAAGGTCAGGGTCCGGCCGCCGAGCCAGGCCACATCGGGCACGTCGGCGAGCAGGCCGCCGTTGTGGAGGTCCATGTGGCGCCGTCCCATCGGGACGCGCACCCGGACGGCCGTGGCCTCGAACCGCACGGTGGCCTCCAGGTCGGCGAAGCGGCGCAGGGACAGCACGGGATCCGGTGTCTCGCGGTCGCGCCAGAGCGTCCAGGCGATCGTGGCCAGGCCGAGCGCGGCGGCCAGGGTGACGGTGCGCTCCAGGCCGCCGTCCCGGGCGAGCGGCACCGCCCGGCGCCCGGTGACCAGGGTGGTGACCAGGTCCGCGCACCGCTCGGCGTGGGCGGGCAGTCCGGCGGCGAGGCGCAGGTCCGGTGCTGCGCCCTCGGCGGTCCACAGCGGGGTGCGCCAGGGCAGCCGCGTCACCGGGTCGCCGCGCAGCGGCCGTACGGAGGTGAGGAACGGCACGCCCGCCGAGGCCAGGTCGCGCAGGGTGCCGGGCGGCAGGGGCCCGTCGCAGAGCAGCACGGGCGGCCGCCCGCAGGTCTCCCAGTGCGGCAGCAGTCCGGCGGCCTCCGCGGTCCAGGCGATCGGGAACATGCCGTGGGCGTCGACGAGGAGCAGCCCGTCGACGGCCCCCGTGAGCAGCAGTGGGTCGGCGGGGTCGTGGCCCCGGCACACCGACAGCGCCAGGACGCCATCGAGGACCTGGAGCGCGGGGCCCGCCTGGCGGGCGAAGTCGGTCAGCCGCTCCTCGGCGACGGGTGGCGGGAGGCCCGCGAAGGCGGCCGCGGCCTCGGTGTCCCGTTCGGCGCGGCGCCAGCCCCGGGTGGTCTCGCCGAGCACCTTGTACGCCAGGGCGGCGGCGAACAGCGGTGCCTCCTCGGCGAGTTCGACACCGGCCAGGGCGGGCCCGATCGCGTCGAGGTACCCGATGCGTGCCAGTGGCCCGGCGAGCAGGAAGGGCAGGGCGGACCACACCCGCACCTCGCCACTGGTCCGCGCCCTGGCGCTCGTGCTCGTTCCTGAGGCGGTGCTCGCGGCGGTGGCGCCCGCCGCCGCGCCGGGCGGCTCCTCGGTGCACGGGTCGTACGGCCCGGCCAGGGACCGGACCAGCCGTATCGCCTCCTCGCGGTCGGCCGACGCCAGGAAGTCGGCGAGCAGTTGGGGCAGCTCCGCCGTGTCGGCGTTCGTGACGGCGGCGCGCAGACGTTCGGGCAGCGCCCCGGCGGGCCCGGGGCGGGCGGCCTCGCCGAGGGCCTCGCCGAGGGGCGAGTGCGCGGGCGGAGGGTCGGTCGCGAGGGCGCGCCCGACGAGTTCGGCGAGCAGCCGTGCGGCCGCCGTGTCGTCCACGCCGAGCAGGGCGAGGAAGTACGCCCGCACCGACGCGTCCGGCAACAGCGCGAGCAGCGCGTCCAGTTCGCCGCGCTCGGCGAGCTCGGTGAAGAGCGCGGCGGCACCCGGGGCGGTCCACGGGTCCGGGGCCGCCGCGAACGACTCCTCGAACGACCGGGCGGACGACCCGTCGTCGGCGCCGGATTCGCCGACGGGGTGTGCCACGACCGGCACCGGCGCGAAGTGAACCTCGACCGGCGGGCCGCCCGCCGTCGAACGGCCGGAGCGGCCCGGCCGGACGGTGACGGTCAGCGGCTCGGTGATCTCCACATCAGGACCGTCGGCCGCCAGCCGCTCGGCGAAGTGGTCCGCCAGCAGCTCCGGCAGCGCCTCCACCACATGGCGGATCAGCCCGCATGGCTCGGGCCCCCAGCTCCACCCACCGCGCCGGACCACCGTGACGGTGCACCGGCGCACCGTGATCTCGCCGGGCGCACCGCCATCGCCGATGCCGCCGGTCTCGCCGGGCCCCTCGGTGGGTGGCGCGGTGGGCACGTTCACGTCACTCCCAGCCTCTCCAGGCGGCCCGCCCAGCCGACCGCGAGCACCAGCACTCCGTGCGCACTGCCCGCCACGAGGGTCACCGGCAGTTTCACCTGGGTCTGCTGGGCGGGGATCTCCCCGGTGAGCACATGGGTGTCCTGCTCGTCGGAGACCAGGGCGACCACGGGGGTGGCGCGGGCCGAGGGGACCTTCACGGTGACCGTGACCCCGTCCGTGGCCAGCGCGATGCCGTCGGTCCACGACGCCAGGCGCACCAGCCCGGGTTTGGGTTTGCCCTCGGGGGTCAGCTCGACCCCGTGGGCCAACGGCTGGTCGAGGGCGCCCGGTTCGTCGTCGACGGCCGCCACGTCGAGGTCCCTGGCGTTCAGCGGAAGGGTCGCGACGCGGCCCTCGCCCAGGGAGACGCGCAGCGGCAGCGCCCGCCCGACGAGCGACGCCACATCGGCCGGGGCATCGGCGCCGGTCAGGGCGAGCGCGCCCACCACATGGCCGGTGTCGTGGGCGTACACCACGGAAAGAGCCATCGTCAGCCACCGCCGTTCGTCGCCGCGACCGTCGCCAGGACGAGGAAGTCGACCGCCCCGGGCTGTTCGACCGGCTGCTTCCAGTTCACCGACGGGTTGTACACGCGGACCCGGCAGCGGACCCGGCGGTCGGCGTCCACCGTGGCCTCCACCGGGCTGAACAGCGCCGAATCCGCCAGGGGCGGGATGCGCGGGGTCAGCTGGACATGGATCACGACCCGGCCGTCGGCGACCTGTTCCGGGGTGACGCCGGACGGCAGCGGCAGCAGCATCCCGTCGGTGGCGGTGCCGGAGGCCACCAGCGTGCTGCCGGCCGACATCCGGCCGCCGAAGCTGCCCTCGATCGTGAGGTTGCCGTTGGCCGCCACGGTCATCAGCGGAGCGACCGCGCCACCGCCCTGGTACAGGCCGAAGACCAGGTTCGGCGTCTCGCCGCCGGTCAGGACCAGCGCCGGCCCGCCCTCCTGGATCTCCGTGCCCGTCCGCAGGGTCAGCGCGCCCGACCGGGCCGAGACGGTGTCCGCGCGCACTCCGGCGAACCGCGCCGCGACGCCGCGCGCCGCCGTCTCGACGCCGCTGAAGTGGCCGTCCGCCCAGTGGACATAGCCCAGCAGGACCAGCCAGCGGACGGGCGGATCGGCCGGTGGGTCGCCGATCGCGGGCGGCTGCTGCTCGGCGGCCAGCCGCTCGTCGCCGAGCCGCCCGAAGAGGATCTGGTACGACTCCTCCACCCGGGTCTTCGTGGCGCTCCCGGAGCAGGAGACGGGAGCGGCGGGCTCAGCCGGTTCCCGGTCGGCC
Organism: Streptomyces sp. NEAU-174; assembly: GCF_052665095.1. Lineage (NCBI taxonomy): Bacteria > Bacillati > Actinomycetota > Actinomycetes > Kitasatosporales > Streptomycetaceae > Streptomyces > Streptomyces sp. NEAU-174. The sequence continues at coordinate 16,826 of NZ_JBQTCE010000015.1, forward strand.
GCGGTGAGGAAGACCGGGTAGGGCTCGTCCGTCGTCTGGTCCGCGCCGTTGACCTCCTCGAAGTCGCTCTCGCGCAGCACGACCGGCTCGGTGACGACCACCTCGCGGCCCGTACCGTCGACGGCGATCCCCGCCGAGACGCTCACCTCGACATGGCGGACGCCCGTCAGCGGGTCGGTACGGGGCTGGGTGACGAGGCCGAGCCCTTCGACGATGCCCCACTCGTGCAGATGCCGGGCGTGCCGGGCGGCCCCGCCGCGCGCGTACTCCACCGTGGCCGACAGATCCGCGGCGGCCAGCACCTGCCCCTCGTGGAAGGCGGGGCGCAGCGGGCCCGTCATGGCGTCTCACCGGGCTTCCGGGTCCGGGACGACCGGGTGCGCTTGGCCGGGGGCTTGGCGGGCTCGGCGGCCTGCTCGGCCCCCGGCCCGGGCGGCGGGTCCGGGGTCGGATCCGGCTCCGGCGCGGACTCGCCGGACGGCTCCGCGGCCCGGCTCGACACCCGTTCCTCCAGATGGCTCACCTGCGTCTGGGCGCTGCCCAGTTGGGCGCGCAGCCCCTCCACGGCGGCGGTGAGATCGGCGACCCGCGTCCTGAGCCGGGCGAGCTCCTGCATGCTGTCGGTGACTTCGCTGGGGGTCGTGTAGACCTGTTCGTGCAGCGCCTTGGGCGGTGTCTCGCCGGGCGCGGGGGTCAGCAGCAGGGACAGCATCTCCTCCAGGTCCCCGGTACGCGGCCAGTCGCCGAGCAGTCCGTCCGCGTACGGGCGCGCCACCGGGCCCTCGGACGGCAGGGTCGGCTTCTGGTAGCGCGGCACCGGCCGGCAGCACACCCGCTCGGCGAGTTCGCGCAAGCGGTAGAGCTTGGGCAGCCACTCGCCGTACGCCGACCCGCCCGGCAGCACCTGCTCCCGGGTGGCCGAGCAGACCCGTACGACATCGCAGCCGTCCAGCTCCAGATGGGCGAGCAGGACATCGGTGTCGGTGCAGTCGCCGCACGGCGGGTTGAGCGTGGCGCACGCCGCGTCGGTCAGGAACCGGCGCAGCGCGGTGCCCAGGGCGGCGGCCGCCTCCGCGATCTGCTGCACCTCGGCGATGGTCGCCTTCTCGGTGCTGTCCGGCGGCGGGGACGGCAGCAGCGGCGGTACGTCGACGGCGGCGGTGTCCTGGCGCAGTGCGCAGTCGGCCAGGTCAGTGGCCTGGTCCAGCCGGCACAGCAGCCACTCCCGGATCAGGCCGAGGTCCGCGCGGAACTCCACCCGCAGCGCATGGCCGAGCGGGGTGCCCTGGGCCAGCATGCGCACCTCCAGCGGCGCGTCCGGGTCGCCTCCCTCGGGGACGACGCGGGCGGCGGTCTCGGTGACGACGGCGCGGGCGATCCCGGCGTGCGGCGGGTCCGGCCACGCCGCTTCCAGGTCGGCGCCGCCGAGCCGCCCGCACGCCGTGCCCAGGGCGCTCCGCGCCTCCCGCACGGTGGCGAGGTCCGGGTAGTCCCGTGCGAGCTGGGCCTGCCCGGCCGCGTCGTAGGTGTCGTACCGGGCGACGGCCGCGGCCAGCGCGCGGACGTGCTCGGTCATCTCGCGGGCCGTCGGCGGGGCGGGCGGGCCCTCCCCGCCCGCGTTCTCGCGCAGCCACGCGAGGGCGGATGCGTACCGCTGGGCGTCGGCGGCGTCGAAGCGGAAGGCCCGGCCGGTGCCGAGCGACGCCACGGTCAGGGCGTCGGTGTAGAACCCGAGCCGCCGGTCGCGGGTGCGGGCCTGGTCGGCGCGGGCGAGGTCGCCGAGTGCCATGAGGAGGCGGGTGCCGGGATTGTGGCGGTGGTCCTCGAAGTCGTCGCACTTGACGACGAATTGGTACCCCTCCTGGATCCTGGAGGGCACGCATCCCGGTGCGGGGCAGGGCTCCTCGGTGGCGTACGGCGCCACGGGTTCGACGGGGAGCTCGCGGTAGCGCGCATAGAGCCCGTAGCGGCGTCCGCCGTCGTCGCCGTCGTTGTCGCAGTTTTCCCCGCAGTCCACGCCGAGCGCGCTGATGCGGCGCTCCCGTACCAGTGCGGTGATGTCGACGCGCTCGGTGCAGGGCACCACGATGTCGTTCCCGGCGCAGTCCAGCGCGTGTCCCGGGTGGACCGCCACGGTTCCGCCGCCGCACGGGTCGCAGGTGACGCCGAGGCCGCAGATGACTCCCGGCCCGTACAGGGACCGGTTGTGCAGTCTGGCCTTCGCCGTCGTGTACTCCACCAGCAGGCTGAGGTCGTCCTCGGTCAGCAGTTGCCCTGCGAAGAAGCGAGGACGTACGAAGGCGGAGGTCCGGGTGGCGTCGCCACCGCAGCCGCATCCGCAGTCTGTTCGCATGATCAGCGCTCCTTCACGAAGAACCAGCTCTCGAAGACGTCCCCGCCCGCGCCGGTGCCGGACGTCCAGGGCCCGATGCCCGAGGGCGGGAGGTCGCAGCAGTCGTCACCGCCGTGCTCGGCCGACAGCGTCGAGCCGGTGCGGATGAGCGGGACGCGCCCGCCCACATGGGTGCCGTCGACCGGGCGGCAGCAGCGGTCGAGGAGGAACGCGGCGCGGACGGTGATCAGTACGCGGTCGCCGTCCTGGAGCGTCTCGCGCGTGGTCTGGCGGTAGCGGAACTCCTGGATGAACTCCTCGCACCCCTCGGACTCCAGGTCCGGATCGGCGAAGGTCCCGCCCATGTACCAGGTGGAGGCGTTACGGCCGCTGCCGCCCTCGATCACCTGGAGCTCCACCACACCGGGCCGCAGCGTGTCGGACCGTACGTCGGCGGAGAACCGCACCACGAGCCCGCCGTCCTCGTCCAGGGTGCCGAGGAGGTTCTTGGCCTCGTCGATGGTGTAGGTGTGGCCGTGGATCCAGTTGATACCGGTGATCACCGTGGGCAGATGGCGGCCGAACGGGCGGCGCACGTTCATATGGATGTGGTTCCGGCGCACCGGCTCGTACCAGTCCACACAGTCGATCCTGGCCAGCCAGAGCACCGTGTGCTCGCACGGCTCGCAGCAGGTGTCACAGCGCTCGTCCACCGGCGGCTCGCAGCCGGTGACCCGCACCCTCCAGCACTCCTCGGTCCAGCCGAACTCGCAGTCGCCAGTGTCGGCGCAGGCGTCGTTGTAGACGGCGCGGGTGGGCTCGACGGGCCGCTCGGCGTACTCGACGCCGATCCAGACGGTGTCGGTGTCCCGTTCGTGCGGGGGCAGCGCCTTCCACAGGTCGATCTCGCAGCCGCCGCGCACCACGACCTCGTTGCCCTCGCAGTCCACGGCGAGACCGGGAGTGATCCTCACCTTGGCCCTGCGCCGGGTGCACTCCGGCTCGGTGCCGCCCTCCTCGCCGCCCGCCTCCGCACTCTGCTCGGGCCGCGCGGACTCCTCGGCGGGGTCGTCCGGCGGGCAGTCGTCCGCGTCCCGTGGCACCGGTTCCACGTGGAGGCCGCACACCACGCCGTAGCCGAGCAGACAGCGCATGCGCAGTCTCAACTTCTCGCGGTAGTACTCCTGTTCGCGCTGGAAGTCGCGCGCGCCCAGCATCTGGCCGTGGAAGTACCGCAGCCGGCGCAGTGGTGGCGCGTAGAACTCCTGGGTCCTCGATGGTCCTGTCTCGGTCATCGCCCCGTCCTCTCACGACACTCGCGTATGCATGCCGACGGCGGAGACGACTCCCACGCCCACCCCTCGGCGCAACCCTCTCGGTCCCGGCCTCAGTACTCCGTCGCGGTTCAGCCGCACCGGGTCCGCTCCGCCCAGTACGGGCGCCGGCAGCGGGACGAACGCGGTGTCCACGCCGACCGTGGACCGCGAACCGACCACGAAGCCCGCGCCGCCGGTGCGTACCGACCCCACCGTGTGCGCGGGCGCCTGCCGCTCCACCAGCCGCCGCAGCGCCGTCGCGTCCGCCGATCCGGCGGGCAGCAGCAGCCGGAACCGGTGCGCGTGCGCGGTGAACGGGTCGCTGTCCGGCGCGCCGAACGCCCGCAGCGGCGCCGCGCCGAGGGCGGTGCCGCCGACGCGGAAGCGGCTCGCCGAGCGGCCGAACAGCCTTATGGCGCCGAGCCCCTGGTCCGTCCCCGTCATGGCGCCGGGCCCCTGGTCCCGCGCCGCGCGCAGATGGGCCCAGCGGCGGTCCGCCGCCAGCTCGTCCACGACCGGGGCCGCCCCGAACACGATGCGCACCGCCTCGCGCAGCGCCCATGGCGTGCCCCGGCGCCGGTAGAGCTCCGGGGCTGCGGCCAGCAGCGCGCGCCGGGTGCGGGCGTCCCAGCCCGCCTCGAACGACAGGCCGAGCAGCCCGGCCAGCCACGGCAGCGCCCGGTCCGGGACGCCCGCCGGGTCGAGGAGCGACGGATACCGCTCGATCACCCGGTCGAGCTGGGCGAGCGTGGCGTCGAACAGCGACAGGAAGCGCTCGGTGAAGTCGTCGGCGGCGGGGTCCTCACGGAAGGCGGGCGGCAGCAGGTCGGCGCTGGTGACCCGGGGGAAGTCCAGCCGGATCCGGCGCAGCACCGGAGTCGAGCCGCCGTCGCCGGACAGCCGCAGCCGTAGCCGCAGGAAGCGGCCGGGCGGCTGGTCGACGAGGAAGTCCGTGATCCCGGGAGCCGACGTCTGCCAGTCGCTCTCGTCGTACCTGCCGTCCTCGCTCACCACGATCTCGACGGCGGCCGCCGTCCCGGCGGGCACCTCGGCGTCCAGCCGCACACGGTGCCAGCGGCACCGCGAAATGCCGCTGTCGATGAGGGTGGTGAGGTACGACCCGCTGGTGACGTACGTGTCGGTGGCGGGCGGCGCGGGGTCCCGGGGCAGGCCCTGCCAGGTGAAGCAGCGGGTCTCGGGGCCCTCCGGGCCCTTCTCGGTCAGGCAGAACCCGTCCTCGTCGGCCGAGGTGAGCGTGGACGCGGGCAGCTCCGCGGCCAGTTCGTCCACGGTGACGGGACGGAACGGGCGGCGGTGACCGCCACGGTGGATGCCGAGCCGTCCGCCGTCGTCGGTGAGCAGCCAGATGGTCCGCCCCGGGCCGGTGCGCAGGCCGATGATCTCGCCGCGCACACCGGTGCGCAGCACGCCGCGGAAGCCGCCGGTCGAGTCGAACCGCCGCAGGTCCGTACTGCCCTGACGGGCCACCAGGACGTCGTCGCCGGGGCCCAGGGCGGCCCAGCGGGGCCGCTCGGCCCGGATCACACCGGCCAGTTGCCCGCCCTCGCGGCGCCACACCAGGACCCGGTCGGACTCGACCACGGCCAGCCGGTGGCCGCGCGCGGCGACGGAGACCGGTTGGCGCAGCGGGTCGGGCTCGCAGCCGGGCGGCCAGACGGGGGCGAAGGCACCGCCGCACCCGTCGCGGCGCAGCAGCCGCCGCTCGCCGGGGACGAGCAGATACCAGCCGCACGGCCCGCATCCGGGCGCGAGGCGGGGGTCGGGGAACCACGGCAGCAGCCGGTCCCTGGTGGGTCCTTCCGGCGCGGCGCCGCGGTGGGCGAGCCGGAGTCCGGCCGGGTCCTCGAAGCCGACGATGCCGTCAGGCTGCTGGAGGTCCCACTGGTCCCAGCCGACGTAGGCGTCGAGGAGGCGGAAGGTCGCGGGGTGCGGGGTGCACGTCATGGCTGGTCTCCTACCGGGATCAGCAGCGGGCGCTCCGGCCAGACGAGGGTGTGGGGCGGGAGGGCGTGGTCGGTGCAGGGCGGGCGGCGCACTCCGTCGACGGTGAGCGACAGCCGGGTGACGGCCAGCACGCCCTCGACCGCCAGGAGCCGCCGGACCAGCGCCGTATGGCGCAGCGCGCCGCCGAAGGGCCAGCCCGCGCCGTCCTCCCCGCCGCGCAGCGGGTCGAGGTAGGTGCGCACCGCGTCCCCGGCCCTGGCCAGGACGGCGGCCCGGTCGAGGTCCGGGTCGAGGGCCACCCAGGACTCCACTCCGACGCGGCGGTACGGCGCGGGGGCGGCGACCACCGTGACCCCGGCGGGGGCGGCTTCGCGGATGAGGAAGTCGGCGACGGCCTTCAGGGTCGCGGCCGTGGCGACCGGCGGTTCGTCCGGGTCGCCGCCCGGAGTCGCGGGCGGTACGACGAGGACGCCCACCACGCCCGGGATCGGCACCCCCGCGAAGTCGGGATGCAGACCGGGCACGCCCCGGGCGCGGGCCACCGAGGCGCCGGGCGCGCGGGTGGCGAGCTGCCCGTAGTCGGCCGGGGCCACGGCCCGGCCGCGGGCGCGCAGTTCACCGGCGCCGCGGCGCATGGCCTCGGCGTCGGGCTCGGCGTCCGTTCCGCCGGAGGCCGGGAAGGGGTTGCTCACGCCGGTGACGAACGGCAGCGCGGTCACCACCCCGTTGACCGCGCCCGCCGCCACGGCCCCGGCGCTGCCGCCGCCCACGCGGTAGCGCACGGCGCGGACGTTGCGGAAGCCGGGCGGGACGGCCGCGCCGCTCACGCCGTCCCCGAAGGTCACCTCGCCGCTCTCGTGGTCCACGGTGAACACCCGGTCGTCGGCGCCGTGCCCGGCCAGGCTCTCCACCTCACGCCACCGGGAGGAGGTTCCGGCCGATGTGCCCGCCGTGGTGCCGAACACATCGCCGCCCGTGTCGTCGTCCACCTCGATGACCACCGATCCGGCGAGGATGGGCACCTGGCTGAGCTTCATGCGCCGCAGCCCGGTCGCCGCCGGGTCCTGGACGGGCTGGAGCGGCTCGTCGCGGATGGTGCGGGCGGCGGTGGCGGCGACCACGTTCAGCCGCAGCCCGGACAGCACGGGCGCGGGTCCGGCGAAGGCGCCGTGCGCGATCCGCAGGCGCAGCCAGCGCAGCCGGGGCCGGCTGCCGGACGGGCTGCCCGGCTCCCATGACCTGGGGACCCGCAGCTCGACGGTTCCACTGGCGCCGAACCCGGCCGTGGAGTCCCGCATCAGCTCGGCGGGGACGAGCCGGTTGCCGTCCAGCACGTCCCAGCGCAGCAGCGGCGCGGGCGGCAGCGGCAGCGGCGCGGTGCCGCCGGAGGCCGCGGGGGCGGGCGGAGCGGCGACGACCACGAAGCCGAGCGACAGCCGCGGGTAGGGGGCGGCCGGTCCGGCGAGTCCGATCCACAGCGCGTTGCCGGGCCGCGGATCGCGGCCGAAGGGCTCGAAGGGACGGCTGGGCCCGGCCGGTCCCAGCGGCAGGGCCTGGACCGTCCCGGCCCCCTGGACGGCGAGATCGGCGAGGGTGGCCGGGGTGGCGTACAGGTCCTGGTCCGTCTCGTAGACGACCTGGCCCGCCGGGGTCGAGGCGGCGCTCTGGAACCCGGTGGGGACGAGCACCGAGGCGCCGTCCGGCGGGTTCACGGTGAACTCCAGCAGCGTCGCCGCCGCACCGGCCGGCCGGCGCCGCACGCCCGCCGTCGCCAGGTGTTCGGCCAGCACCTTCTCCGGCAGCCGGTTGACGCGGCCGAGTACGGGTTCGGTCTGGGTTCCGAAGAGGCGGACGAGGGCGACACCGGCGTCCTGCCGGTCGGGGTCGGTCCAGTCCGGGGTGTAGCCCGCGATCCGGGCGCGGACGTCGGCGCGTACGGCCTCGCGGGTGGCGTCGACCAGTTCGGGCTGGACTCCGGTCGGGCCGGGGCCGGGCACGATCCGCCCGTCCTCGCGCTCCCGTTCCCGCGCGTCCCTCTCCCACCACACCTCGCCGGTCATACCAGCCCCTCCCCCGGTTCGACGGCGGGCACGATCCGGGTGTGGACCGTCCGCAGGACGGGAAGCTCCCCGGCGCCGAGCGGCACCTCGTCGCACTCCTCCACCGCGTCGGCCCCGTCGAGGCCGATCGCCACGGCGGCGATGTCCGCGAGGTCGCCCAGCGCCCGCTGTGCGGCCCGCAGCAGGGCCGAGGGCCGCAGCGGCTGTCCGAACGGCCAGCCGTCCTGGTCCTCACCACCCACGAGCGGGTCGAGGAAGCGGCGCAGCGCGGCGGTGAGCGCGGCGGACACCCGGGTGACGTCCGCCGGGTCGCCGGACAGGGTCACGCGCAGCGTCACCTCGCGGTAGCGGGGCGCGCGGACGAAGACCTCGGAGGTGAGCAGCCGCGCCTGTTCGAGGTGGGCGGCGGCCGCGCGCAGCATCCCGGGGTCGGGGAGCGGCGCGGCCACGAAGTCCTCGCGGGTGAGGTCGTCGCGGGGCGCGGCCGGGACGATGTGGACGGTCACCGCGCCGGGCACCGTGGCGCACGGGAAGCCGGGGTGCGCGCCGACGGCCGGGTAGGCGCGGGCGATGGCGACGCCGGGTGTCGCACACGCCAGGGTGACGTAGTCCTCGGCGGTGACCGCGCGGGTCACCTCCCCCAGGGAGGCGGCGGCGCGGCGGCGCGCCTCGGTGACGGTCTCGGGGTCGGTGCCGCCCTCGGCCCGTACGAGGTTGGCGGCCGAGACCGCTCCCGGAAGGTCCTGGGCCGGCAGCCAGTTGCCGGTCATGCCGCCGTTGCCGATCCGGCCGCCGCCGGTCGCGTAAGTGATGTGCGCGTCCGGGTCCGGGTGGGGGATGCGCCCGGTGAGTCCGTCGCCGAACACCAGCGCGCCCTCGGCCCGGTCGAGCACGAAGATCCGGTCGGCCGGGGAACCGAAGGTGAAGTCCGGTGCCGGCCGCCACTCCTGGCCCGCCAGGCGCAGCGTCGCCTCCAGGAGGCGGTCGGCGGCGTCCGGCAGGACGAGATGCTGACCGGGCAGCCGGAGCCAGGCGCCGATCTGGTCCTGGAGGTCGGCGCCGCTCACGGTGCGGTGCCGGCGGTGGTGTGCGGCGGAGGCGTTGACGGCGAGTTGGAGCAGACGGGGCGGGGCCGCGTAGGTGGCGGCCGGGGTGGACACCAGGAGCCCGGTGTCGCGCGTGGACCAGTCGGCCGGGGGGTGGAGCCGGACCACACCGGACCGTCTGAGCCCGCCCGTGCCGTCCTCGACCTTCTCATACGCACCGGAGATGTCCGTGCCCGGCCGGAACCAGGACCAGGTCAGCTCGGCGGGAGGCGGTACGTCGGCGACCGCGCCCGGCAGCCAGGACGGCGCGGACGCGGTGGGCGCGTCCAGCTCCACGAGCAGCCCGATCGGGCCGGGCGCGGGGTGGTCCCCGGTGAGCGGCAGGGTGAACCGGACCTGTGCCGGGGCGCCGTCGCTCGCCAGCAGCGCGATACCGCGCCGGGCCCGCAGATCCGCCGTGCGGTCGCGGTCGGTCCACACGGTGACCTCACCGTCCTCGGCGAGCGGCAGCACGGCCACGTCGTCGTCGAGGGTGAAGACGACCTGTCCGGTGGGATCCCGGGTGAGCGCCGTCCCGGCCGGGACGACCGGGACCGCGGTGCCCTCCTGCCGGGCGGCGAGGCGCAGCACGGTGGCGGCGGGGCGGGCGGGGCGCGGCGGTTCGAGGCCGAGCAGCCGCAGTATGGCGACCACGAGCGCGTCCGGCACCTGGTCGAGCCAGTACAGCCGCTGTTCGAGGAGGTAGGCGAAGAGTTCCAGGAGGGTGACACCGGGGTCGACGGGCGCGTGCAGCGTCCAGGTGCCGTCGGACTCGGCGGGGATCCGGCGGCGGATGGCCGCCATCATGTCGGCCCAGGTGAGGTCGTCCAGCTTCGGCGGGGGCAGGGTCATGGGGTGCCCCCAGTGGGTCCCGTGGGTCCGGTGAGTCCGGTCAGCCCGGTGTAGAACGGGAACACGAGGTTGGCCTTGGTGTTGCTGCGCCGGATGCGGTAGACGACCGAGACGGTGATCCGCGACTCGTCGGCCGGGTCGGCCTCCGCGCGGACCTCCTCCAGCTCCACCCGAGGCTCATGGTCGCGGACCGCGACGGCGATCGACTGCTCCAGGTCGCGCAGGTTCTGCACACTGCCGGGCGCGAACACCAACTCCTGGGCGCGGGTGCCCAGTTCGGGGCGCATCACCCGCTCGCCGGTGCCGGTGAGGAGCAGCGCCCGCAGACAGTGCTCGATGCTCTCCTCGCCGACGGCGTAGCCGAGCCGCCCGGACGCGTCGGGCAGGATCGGGAACCGCCAGCCGGTTCCGAGGAACTCCTCGCTCATGCCGTCCTCGCCTTCTTGGCCAGCACGGCGGGGGTGAGCGGCGGGGCGGGCGGGCCGGTGGGCCCGGCGGCGGAGGGGTGGGTGTGGGTGTTGAACGCCTGGAGCAGCGCGTTGCCGAGCACAAGCGGTTCGGTGGCACCGCCGCCGAGGTCGATGGAGGGGGAATCGACCGTCAGCTTGGGTGCCTTGAGGGTGATCTCGCCCTGCGCGGTCACGGTGACGCTGCCGCCCTCCGCGGCGGTGATGCGGATGGCCTTGCCCTGGTCGTCCAGTTCCACGACGTGTCCGGCGGCGGAGGTGATCCGTACGGCGGCCTTGGACTGGGTGTCGTCCAGGAGCACCTCATGGCCGTGCCGGGTCCGGATGATCTTCTGGTCGCGGCCCTCGGTGCGGGCGGTCGGCGGCTTGTCCTCGCCGTTGTAGAGGCCGCCGAGCACGATCGGGTACCGCATGTCCCCATGGACGAAGGCCACGAGCACCTCATCGCCCTTCTCGGGGACGAACACCGAGCCGTAGCCGCCTCCCGCGTACAGCTGGCTGACCCGGACCCAGTCGGTGACCGTGGTGTCGTCGAACCACGGGAACTTCAGCTTGACCTGGCCCTCGTCGTCGCCCTCGTTCTCCACGACGAGCGCCTCGACCACGCCGTAGTAGCGCTTGTCGGTGGAGCGGGCGCGTGGCGTGCCCCTCACGGTCACTGGTCCCCCTGATGGATCCGCCGTCCGGTGAACTGGGTGAAGAAACCACTGGTGTTGAGGGTGTGCTCGACCCGCTTGACGAAGTAGGTGCCCGAGAAGCGGTGCCCGAGGCCGTAGATCTCCAGGTTGTCGCCGGGCCGCAGCTCGGGCAGGCCCGCCACCTTGCCGGTCGCGGTGATGAACTCGTAGGCCCGCTCGCGCAGCAGGCTGATCGCCAGTTCGCGGGCCTCCTGGTCGCTGCCTACGGGTGCGTCCACCACGACCTCCTGACGGCCCTGGAGGGTGGACTCGGCGACCTGCGGCCCGCTCTGCCCGTCGGCCGTGTTCTGCCCGGCCGGGAGGTTCTCGGCGGTCGCGGTGAACGCGATCGCCTGTTTGGTACGGGGGTCCCAGCCGCGCACGGTGACCTTGCTGACCTGCTGGGAGACGGTCAGGGTGGGGGTGAATTCCATGAGGTTGGGGACCAGCCCCTCGGGCCGGCCGGTGGGGCCGGTGCTCAGCCCGGGTGCGTACGCCAGCCGGTACAGCCGGATGGGGCGGCCGTCGCGGCCGTCGGTCGGCTTGGTGAAGTACAGCGTGTCCTCGCCGGTCTTCGCGTCGGGCAGGATGTAGCAGTCGAAGTCCAGCCGCTTGGCCCGCTCCAGCAGGAACGTCGCGTCGTCCTGGTTCTTCTGCACCACCACGTCATGGGTGGGCCCTTCCCGGGTGACCTCGATGCGCAGGTGGTTGCGCTGGGCGATCTGCTCGGCGATGCGCCAGTCCGGCAGATTGCGGTAGATCTTGGTCTCGTTCTCGGTGGGCTTGCGGTCCTTGAGCCGCAGCAGCCCGTCCACGCCGCTGACCTGGACGGTGGGCGACGCGCCGTCGGTGAACTTCGGGCTGAGCGTGGAGATGGTACCGGTGGCGACGGTGAGCAGCTTGTCGGCGTAGCCGAGCCGGACCGAGACCCGGCCGCCGAGCCGGAAGCGCGGCGAATCGCTGTGCTTGAACCGCAGATTGACGTCGTCCCAGTTGTTCAGGGTGAGATCGAAGCCGGACAGCTCGTCGATGTCCCGGTTCACCTTGATGTCGATGATGTCGTTCTTGGTGGACGGGTCCATCTCCAGGCCCTCGATGCGCACATCGAACTCGGGCGCGTACCGGTCGGGCGAGGCGACCTCGGGGGTGGGGGTGCTCATCGCGCGCTCCTCACGCCAGCCGGGGCACGGTCAGCACCCGGCCCGGCCGCAGGTCGCGTGGATCGCTGATGCCATTGGCGCGCGCCAGCTCCCGCCAGGCGTCGGGCCGCCGGTACAGCGCGGCGGAGATGGAGCTGAGCGTGTCGCCGCGGCGCACCACATAGCTCTTCTCCACCGTGGGCGACGAGCGGGGCGTCTCGGCGACCTGCGCGGCGGCGGTGCGGAACTCCTTGAGCGAGAGGTCCAGCATGGCCCGCAGCGGCACGCCGTCCGGCCGGAACAGCTGGTAGTTGACGTCCAGCTTCTCCACGACGCCGGTGAAGACCTCCTCGTCCCAGACGAACCGCACGACCGGTGGCGCGTGTTCGCGGCTGTCGGGCCGCAGCAGGTTGCGCACCGCGTCGACGTAGGACTTCCGTACGTTCTCCAGGGTGTCGGAGGTGTCCACCAGCGCCTGCACGGTGAGGGTCTCGGTGCCGCCGCGGACATATTGCAGGGGCGGTGTCTCCAGGCCGGGGATGGTGATCTCGGCGAAGGTGTTGCTCTTGCTCAGCTTGTAGTCGGTGGGGTTGAACCGCAGCGGGATCCGGCGCTGCCGCTCGTCGGCGATCACCGGCCGGACGATCTCCAGCCGGGCCCGGGCGGCACCCTGCCGGGCGAAGGACACGGGCGTCACACTCATGAATGGCCCTCCGCGTCGCCGAAGCGCCGTTCGGTCTCGGTGTGTTCGGCGCGTGCGCACTGGTCCTCGTACAACTTCGCCCACGCCTGGATGTGCTGGTTGAACAGGCGGGTGAACACGGCGCCGTCGTCGCCTTCCACCTGGAACCGGACCTCGAGGTGGTGAATGGTCACCTTCGGCACCTCGGTCACCTCCCTTGGATCTGGCGCGGCAAGGCGCTCGCCGCGGCGTCCTGCACGACCTTCGTCAGCCCCTCGTGCGCGATCTCCAGCGACTCGACGGCGATCGCGTTCTGCTCCCCGTGCAGATCCGGGCCGGTCCACTTGGCGGCGAGCCCGCCGTGGAAGGCCCAGGCCGCACCGGGCACCCCGTCCGGGCCGAGCACGATCACCGCGCCGTCGCGGCGGGCGCCCAGCGAGTCGGCGAGCCCTGCCTGGTACCAGGACCACAGCCCCGGGTCGCGCACCACACCGCGCTTGAGCGTGATCCGGTTCCAGGAGTGGCGCAGCGGCAGCTGGTGGACCGAGTCGTTGCGCCCGCCCTCCGGGTAGCTCGTCACCTCCAGCTGCGCGCCGAGCCCGGTGACCTCCTGGAACGCGCCGGATGCGGCCAGTGGCAGCAGCAGCGCCTGCGCGGCGGGCAGATACGCGTCACCGGGGTCGAGGGTGACCAGGAAGCGGTATTTGGGCAGCGGATCCAGACTCACGCCTCGATCACCTCCAGACCTCGGTCCTGGCCGAGTACGAGACGCAGCCGGATGAACTCCATGGGGACGGCCGGGGCCACCTCGATCTCACAGACCAGTTGCCCCGGGTCCTGCTCGGGCGGGTTGTTGGTGTCGTCGCACACCACCCGGAACGCCTGCTCGGGCCGGGCCCCGGCGAGCGCCCCGGCCCGGAAGGCCGACAGGAGCACGGAGGTCAGCGCCCGTACCAACGTCAGCCGCAGCTCCGCCGAGTTGACGTCGAACACCAGCGGGCTCGCCGCCCGCCGGATCGCGCGCACCAGCAGATGCACCAGCCGGCGGTGGGCGATGTAGCGGGTGCCCGGGTCGGCGGACAGGGTGCGCCCGCCCCACACCATCAGCCCTCGCCCCCGGGTGCACCGGATCAGGTCGATCCCCGCGTCGAACAGCCGGACCTGCTGCGGCTCGGGATATTCGGTGGCGAGGTCGACCGCCTCCAGGAGCACGGCGTTCGCGGGTGTGTGGTGTGCCCCGCGCTCGCCGTCGAGGCGCGCGATGACGCCCAGGACGTGCCCGGACGCCGGGACGGTGCGCAGGTCCTGCCCGTCGGGGGTGCGCAGCGGCGGGTGGTAGACGGCGGCGCAGCCGAGCAACTGGCTGTCGCCGGTGGCCGCCAGGGAGCCCACCCAGTCCACCACCTGGTCCACGGAGGACAGCGCGGGCGGCACGTCCAGAACGGCGAGGCGGTCGTGCGACGGCCGCACGCTCCGCAGCAGTTCGAGCACCATGTCGGTGTGCGTGGCGCCGGACAGGTCCGTGCCCAGGTCCGGCAGCGCCACCAGCGCCGGTTCCGGCAGTTCGGCCTGTGCGGTCACGGCGTCCGAGTACGCCGCGCGGGTGGGCGCGGCGTCGGCGCCGCCCGCGAGCGTCAGGTCCCAGGACATCGAGATCGGGCCGGGCCGCCCCGGCGGCGGTGGCGGCCCGTCCGGGACCAGCCGGAGGTAGCGGGATCCGGTGAGCCGGTCGGCCAGACCGGTGAGCGGCAGCCCGGGAAAGGTCTCGGGCGGCTCGCCGGGCATCATGATCCGTACGCTCGCGGTGGGCGGTCCGGCGACGGTGCTGGCCTGGTAACGGACGGCGACGCGCCCGCCGTTGGCCCAGGCTCCGGGGCTGGTGGCCACCACCTGGTAGCCCGTGGCGTCCCATCCGCTCAGCGGCCCGACCGTCCACGCCGTCCGGGCCGTGGTGGCCGGCCCGGACACGCGGAGCACCCAGGCGGTGCGGCCGCCGTTCTCGAAGAAGCCGCGCAGTGCGTACGGGGTGGCGAAGGCGCCCTCCGGCGGCCCGAAGGTGCCCACGACGTCGTTCCAGCTCTCCACGCGCACGGGAGTGCCGACCGGGCCGCGGCGGAGCCGGCCGAGGAACGCCGCCACATCGGTGCGCAGCGGCTCGGTGTCGGAGCCGCGTGGCGCGAACGTCAGGGATACTCCGGGGAGCGCTTCGCCTGCCATGTCAGGTTTCGATCTCCAGCTTCTCGACCGCCAGGACGAGCGTCTCCATGGCGATCTCGTTCTTGGTGGCGCTCAGCGTCGGGCCGGTGTACTTGGTGGGCCAGCCGCGGTCGAAGTTCCAGCGCATCACGTCGTTGCGGTTCTCGTCGCACAGCACGATCGAGCCGTGGGTGCGCTTCACCGTGCCGTTGAGCGCGTCGGCCACCCACTTCCAGAACGCGGCGTGGCCGGTGATGCCGCGCTTGAAGGTGAGGTTGGTGAACTTCTTCAGCCCCGGGATCTTGCGGACGGTGATGTCCTCGCTGCCGTTGCGGTACTCGATCGGCGGGATCTCCAGCTCCAGGCCGCTGGCCTCGGTGAAGGACCCGCTCACCGCGAGCCCGTCGTCGCTGACGTTGAACACGAAGATCTTGAAGTTATAGGACGCGTATGGATCGTCCCTGGTCACGGGCGGCATGATGGACTCCCTCGGGCACTCAGGCGAGTTGGGTCTCGCGGGTCTTCTGCTGGATCCGGAAGATCACGAACTCCGCCGGGAAGACCGGCGCGACGCCGATGACACAGATGAGCCGGCCATTGGCGAGGTCGTCCTCGGTCATCGTGGTGCGGTCACAGGCGACGAAGAACGCCTCGTCGGCGGTGGTGCCGGCGAGCGCGCCGGTGCGCCACACCGTGGTGAGGAAGTTCGTGACCGTCTGGCGGACCAGGGACCACAGCGCCTCGTCGTTCGGCTCGAACACCACCCACTGGGTGCCCTCCTCGATCGACTCCTCCAGATAGAGGAACAGCCGCCGGACGTTGACGTACTTCCACGAGCTGTCCGAGGAGAGCGTGCGCGCGCCCCAGACCCGGTGGCCGAGCCCGGGGAAGAACCGCAGCGCGTTGATGCCCTTGGGGTTGAGCACGTCCTGATGGCGCTTGGTGATGTCCTGGGCGATGCCGTCGGTGAGCCGGATGCCCCGGATGACCGCGTTGGCCGGTGCCTTGTGCACCCCCCGCTCCACATCGACGCGCGCGTAGATCCCGGCCATATGGCCCGAGGGCGGCACCTCGACGTCGCGGTCCGTCGACAGGTCGCGGGTGACCAGCCACGGGTGGTAGAGCGCGGCGTACTTGGTGTCGAACCGCTCGCGGAACGCCTGGACGTCCTCGATGTCCAGGCCGTCCTGCGGATCGAGGATCGCGAACCGGTCCTTGAGCAGCTCGCAGTGGGTGACCAGGGCCGATTCCACCGTCCCCGACCACATGCCGGGCACGGCGCAGACGGCCACCTCGTCGATGTCCTCGAGCGCCGCGATCCCGGTGCGCTTGCCGCTGCCGCCGTCCTCGCCGACGAAGTCGGCCACGCTCAGGCTCCCGTAGGCGTCGTCCCCGTCTCCCAGCGTCAGCCACGATCCGACGGCGGGCAGGGGGAACTTCGTCGGGTCGGTGGACAGGGCGCCCAGCGCGGTCGCCCGCACCAGCCGGGAGCGGCCGGCCAGGGTGGTCACCAGGTTGGCCGGTGTATCGCCGGTGAGCCGGAGGTTGCGGTGGGTCTCGGTCTCCACGGCCCCGGACGGATCGGTGAACCGGGCGTCGACCTGCGCCTCGATCAGTTGCACCCGATCGGTCTCGAACAGCGTCCCGGGCACGTTCGCGTCGAGGGTGACGACATCCGCGGCCACCGATTCGACGGTGCGGATGGTCAGCTGGGTGCCGTCGTCGAGCTGGACGACGGCGCCCTCGTAGAGCCGGCTCGCCCCGCCGACCCGCAGCGTCGTCCCCGCCGAGGTGTTGCCCCGGCGCACCCGGCGCACCAGCAGTCCACCGCGCCATGCCTCATGGGTGGCGCCGGACGGCAGGGTCAGCGTGACCTTTCCGTCCGCGGGCTGGCTGACCTGGACCTTGAAGCGGCCCGAGCCGATCTGCACCCACACGTCGGGCGGCAGCTCATCGGGGTCGAGTCCGGTCACCGCGGCGACCTCGACCGTCTCGCTGTCGGCGGCGGCGTCCGCGGCCAGCCGGGTGACGAACAGCCCGCCCTCCTGCGGATCCGGCAGCACCGGCAGCGCGGCGGAGGCCATCGGCTGGATCCGCACCTGCACCGCGTCGCCCCAGGAACCGGGGCTGACGGCGGCGAACTCCAGTGTCTGCTCCGCGCTGCGCGCCCCGATCTGGACGTAGTCGCCGCGGCCCGCCCTGACCTCGGCGGGCAGCTGGGCGTCCAGCTCGATCCGGTGGGTGGTGGCGTCGTAGGCGGCGACACCGGCGGTGTGGATCGACTGCTGGTCGTCGCCGCGGAGAATCTGGATCTGCTGTCCGACGCCGGAGAACCCGATGAGATGGCCGAGTTCCAGGCGGGTGCCGCCCTTGGCGGCATCGCCGGTGACGGGGCTCACCAGGCCGTGGCCCAGCACCCCCGAGGACGGGCTCGCCTGCTTGCTGGCCACCCGCTTGATGTACAGCCGCTGGCCGCCGTTGTCGAAGAACCCCTTGACGGCCAGCGGGAACAGCCACCAACGGCCGCCCTCCGCCGAGTCGTTCGCCCAGGTGTCCCGGATCAGCGGATCCGGCTCGCGGAGGAATCCGCCGAAGGTGTTCTGGAACTCCAGGAAGTTGGTGACCAGTTTGGGCTTGCCGGTGTACGGACCGCGCGCGGTGACCCCGGCCATTCCGGCCGTACTGGTGCTCACCCCCGCGATCGGCCGTGGGCCCGCATCGATCTCCTCGATGTAGACCCCGGGGCTCAGATACTCCGCCATGGACGGCTCCTTAACTCTCGCGGATCTCTATGACGTGTCGGCGCTCGATGTCCTGGGGCAGCCGCACGACCAGCGATCCGGACCGGCCCGGCCGCTCGGTGGCCTGGAGGCGGAATGTCTCCTCGACGGCGTGCTCGTCGGCCTTCTCGCCCTCCCACCGCAGGGCCAGCCGGAAGGCGCCCGCGGCGTCGGACAGGGTGCGCTCGTGCCATGGCGTCAGGTCCCGGCTGGTCTGCCCCCTGGCCTCGACCAGCGCATTGGCGATCGGCGCCCTCGTGGCCGCGTCGACCACGGCGCCGTGCACCGTGCGCAGCCCCGGCGGGTACGGGAAGGAGACGCTCGGCAGCAGCCGGACCAGCCGGGGCTCGGTCACCACCGGCGGCGGGTGGCCGTCGTCATACGGGTGCACCAGGAACTCGACGCCCACCAGGGCGGCCGAGAACGGCTGGCCGTCCGCCGGGTACAGCGGCTGGTAGCCGGGGGCCGTGAAGCGGGCCCGGTGGCGCCGCGGCCGGGCCGCCCACGGCTCGGCACACCGGCCGAGACCCGGATAGACGAAGGCGGCGCTGGGGGTGCGCACCGCCGCGTCGTCCAGCGGCAGCCACTCGCCGTCGTCGTAGCGGTCCAGCTGGACGGTGACCCCGGCGGCGCGCACCCGCCGGGCGTGGTCGTCGAAGGGTATGAACCAGGCCGGGCTGTAGAGCGTCGACCGCTCCAGCGGCAGGAAGCGGCTCATGGCAGCCCCGCCCCGCTGATGACCCGGCTGTGCACGGGGTGGACCGGTGTCTCGACGGCGGAGTCCAGGTTGACCACGCGGACCTCGTAGTTGAGCGACAGCCGGTACGGCTTCTGGATCGCGTACCAGACCCAGGACTTCTGGTCCAAGGTGAGCGGGGTCAGGCTGAGGTGGAGCGCGTCGGTGCTCGCCGCCAGGCTGCCGGACAGCTGTGCGCCGTCCAGGATCGCGTCGTCGTAGAACGTCTGGAGGGCCCGTCCGAGCATCCGGTGCTGAGTGGCCTGGTCACCGCCCCAGGGGGTGACCAGGTAGCGCAGCAGCAGGGCCATCGGCGGCTTGCGGGTGGTCAGTGGATCGGGTGGCTGGGAGCGCACCGGCGGCCGGTTGCGCGAGGTGGGGTCCTCGGCGATCTCGTAGAGGAACACCGTGAGTTTGGGCGGTGGTGTCTGGACCGTCTCGGAGAGGTCGTTGAGTTCCGCGATCGGCGGTTCCACCTGGCTGAGCCCGCGCAGGGCCTGAGTCAGGCTGTCCACGATGACCGTGGAGACGTCGGCGATGACGCCGAAGTCGCCCATGCCAATGCTCCCCCTCTCCGCGCTCGAAAGCGTGCTCCGAGAGGATGCCGGGACCGGCGTGGCCGGACCGCGATACGCACATCACACGAACGTCACCGGTCCGTTTTCACGGCCGGCGATGACGAACCCGGACACACATCGACAACGCCGAGGTGACACCGACGGGCATATTGTCCTTTCATGGAAATCCCCTCAGAACGGACCGGTGTCCTGATCCTCCGGGTCTGGGTGGAAGGCGGCAGGCCGGATGGATTCCGTGCGCGCATCGTGCCGACCGGGGACGGGCATCAGGCGGTCCCCACCGCGGTGAGCGCGGTCGACGATGTGCTCACCGCCGTGCGCGCCTGGCTCGACCAGTTGCTCGAGCCGGAGGGGTGACGTTGCCGCGACGTTCCGGTGATGGCCGGCCATATAGCGTCCTTTGGCGGGAAGACCGGACACACGATCATGATCTGCTCGTAACATGGCTTTCGGGCATCCCGAGGGGACGCGCGGGATGGGTCACTGGAGCCAATATCGCCCCGGGGGGCCGATGAGCGCAGAAGGCCACGTCATGACGTTGAGACTGCTCAAGAGTTTCGCGTTGTCGGTCGATCAGGATCGCGTTCCCATATCCTCCAGCGCCCAGCGCCTGCTCGCGTTCCTCGCCCTTCAGAACATGCCACGCAGCCGGACCTATGTGGCCGGGATGCTGTGGCCGGATGTCACGGCCTCCCGCGCCAACGCCAATCTCCGGTCGTCGTTATGGCGCGCCACGCGCACCGGGCATCAGGTCATCGACGCCTCCGCGCAGGAACTGGCGATCTGCAAACACATCGACGTGGATATCCATGTGGCGGCGACGCGCGCGCACCGGCTGCTCGATATGTCGCGACCGTGCGATGACATCCTCACCGCGCAGACCCGGGAGGATCTCTCGGCCGATCTCTTGCCGGAGTGGTCGGAGAACGAGTGGGTGCTGGTCGAGCAGGAGCAATACCATGAACTCCGGCTGTATGCCCTGGAGGCGATGACCGAGCGGCTGACGGCGGCGGGCCGCCATGGCGAGGCCGTCGCCGCCGGACTCGCCGCCGTACGCGCGGAACCCCTGCGGGAGAGCGCTCATCGCGTGCTCATGAACGCGCATCTCGCCGCCGGGAACAGGGGCGCGGCGCTGCGGCAGTACGAGCAATGTCGCCGGGTGCTGCTCGAGGAGCTGGGCCTGGAGCCCTCCCAGACGCTGAGGGACCTGGTGCCGGCTCACTCCGGGGGCGGGGACGCCGCCACACCGGCGCCCTCCGGGAGCGGGGGAGCCGCTCCGGAGCTCCCGACACGTCGGATCGTCTGCCATCCGGCGAGCGAGGTCCGCCATCCGGCGAGCCAGGCACCGGCGCAGGGCACGGACACCTCGGCCCCGGCCGGCACCGTGCCCGCGTGACCCATGGCTCGTTCAGGAGGCTGCACAGAGGGCTAGACGGCGGGGGCCACCGGCGCCAGATGGGCGTCGCGCCGCACCAGTGCCGCGTAGCGTCCGTCCTTGGCCAGCAGCTCCTCATGGGTACCCCGCTCGGCGATCCGGCCTCCGTCGAGGACGACGATCTGGTCGGCGTCGCGCACGGTGGAGAGCCGGTGGGCGATGGTGATCGTGGTGCGGCCTGCGGAGAGGGAGTCGATGGCCTCCTGGACGGCCTGCTCGGTGCGAGTGTCCAGGGCGCTGGTGGCTTCGTCGAGGATGAGGACGGGCGGGTCGCGCAGAATCGTGCGGGCTATGGCCAGACGCTGCTTCTCCCCACCGGAGAAGCGATAGCCGCGCTCTCCTACGAGGGTGTCATAGCCGTCCGGGAGCGAGGCGATGTGGTCATGGATCTGGGCGGCCTCGGCCGCCGCCACGATCTCCTCATCGGTCGCGTCGGGCTTGGCGAAGCGCAGATTCTCGGCGACGGAGGCATGGAAGAGGTAGGTCTCCTGGGAGACGACGCCGACGGCCCGCGCGAGGGAGTCGAAGTCGAGGTCGCGCACGTCCACACCGTCGATCAGCAGCCGGCCGCCGGTCACGTCGTAGAGCCGGGGCACCAGATAGCTGAGGGTCGTCTTGCCGGAGCCGGTCGGCCCGACGACCGCCAGGCTGCCGCCCGCGGGGACGGTGAGATCGATGCCGCGCAGGGTGCCCTTCGACGCGCCCTTCGAGGAGCCGGGGGGCGTGCTGTCGTAGTCGAAGTCGACGCCGTCGAAGCGGACTTCGCCGCGCACCTTCTCCAGGCGCACCGGGTCGGCGGGCTCGGTGATGTCGATCGGCAGGTCGAGGTATTCGAAGATGCGGGCGAAGAGGGCGAGGGAGGTCTGCACCTGCACACCGGTGGACAGCAGGCTCACCGTGGGCCGGAGCAGCCCCTGCTGGAGCGAGACGAAGGCGACCAGCGTGCCGATGGAGACGGCGGGGCCACCGGCCTGGAGGGCGATGCCAGCCGCCCAGTAGATCAGCGCGGGCATGGCGGCCATGACGATGCCGATGGTGGACATCCGCCAGCGGCCGGCCATGTTGGAGCGGACTTCCAGGCCCACGAGGCGCTCGGACTCCTGGGCGAACTGCTGGGTGAGCGACTCGGACCGGCCCATGCTGCGGCCGAGCAGGATGCCGCTCACCGACAGGGACTCGGTGACCATCGCGGACATGGCCGCCATCTGCTTCTGGCGCTGCGAGGTGATCTTCTTGCGCTCGGCGCCGACGCGACGGCTGATCCAGACGAAGACCGGCAGCAGGAGCAACGAGACGACGGTCAGCCGCCAGTCGAGCGCGAGCATCGCGACGACGCTGGCGACCACGCTGGTGAGGTTGGAGACCAGGGAGGTCGCGGTGGAGGTGACGGTGGCCTGCATACCGCCGATGTCATTGGCGATACGGGACTGCACCTCCCCGGTGCGGGTGCGGGTGAAGAAGGCCAGCGGCATGCGCTGGAGCCGGTCGTAGACGGCGGTGCGCAGATCGTGCATGACGCGCTGGCCGACAGTGGTGGAGATCAGGGTCTGGAGAACGCCGAAGACGCTGTTGACGACAGCCGCGGCGATCATGCCGAGGGCGAGCAGGGTGAGCAGCCCGGTGCGGCCGTCGGGGATGGCGGTGTCGAGGATCTCACGGAGGAGGAACGGCGAGGCGACCGAGACCAGCGCGGAGGCGGCGACCAGCAGGCCGACCACGGCGAGGCGGCCGCGATAGGGACGGAAGAGCCGGAGGATGCGGCGCACCTGGGCGGGCCGCTCGGGCTCCTGGGCGGACGGGGTCCATGACGGAGGCGTGTCGGGGCGCATGGGCTCCTTCTGGGCTCAGGGAAGCCGACGCTGATGATGACGGCATGGTCGGGCCGTGGCCACGTCGGCGCGGATTTTGAGAGCATAGCTCATTGTTACCTATACTCACAATGAACCCAGTCCTGATAAACTGCGATCATGCCCACCTCCGAGACATCCGGCCTCCTCGCGGAGCAGCTGCTGCGCCTGACCCGCAGACTGCACCGCGCCCAGAAGCGCTATATGGAGCCGCTGGGCATCACACCCGCCCAGTCCCGCCTGCTGCGCACCGTCGCCCATGACGACCAGCCGCCGCGGATGGCGGACCTGGCCCAGCGCCTGGAGGTGGTCCCGCGCGCCGTGACGACGCTGGTGGACGCCCTGGAGGCGCATGGCTCGGTGCGCCGCGTACCGGATCCGACCAACCGCCGGGTGGTGCGCGTCGAGCTCACCGACACCGGGCGCTCGACGCTGCGCGCGCTGCGCGAGGCGCGCCGGTCCGCCGCGGAGGACATCCTGGCGCCGCTCAGCGATCAGCAGCGCGAGGTGCTGGGCGAGCTGCTGGACACGCTGTCCGGCGCCCCGGACCACCGCTGCTGACCTCTGCGCGACCGCACCGGTCTTGGCGCCGCGCTCAGGCGGCCAGGTGCGCCTTGTCCCCCATGACCACGACCGGGTGCAGCTTGGGATCGAGGTTCTTCAGCAGATACTCCATACCGGACTTGGGGAGGCTGACACAGGCCGAGGTGCCGCTGCCGTGGTCCATGTGCAGCCAGATGCCGCCGCCTTTGCTCTGCCCTTCGGGCCGGGTCTGGTCCAGCGGCGAGGTGCCCTTGACGCGGTTGTAGTCAATGGCGATGACATAGTTGAAGTCCGTCCAGTGGGACTTGGGCCAGTAGTGCGGCGCGGCGAAGGAGCCGGACGCCGTGTACGGCAGCCGGGCGCCGGGGTCGGGCAGCACACCGCCCGCGTCGCTGAGCGTGTAGACCCCGACCGGGCTGCGCTTGTCGCCCTCGTGATGACTCGTCGTCCAGCCGCGCTTGCCGTTGTGCGCGGTCCAACTGCGCGTCCGCTCCCATGTCGTGCCCTGCTTGGTGTAGAGGACCACGGTCGCGTCCCCGGAGTTCACCCCTTTGCCGTAGACCGCCACGACCTGACGGGACTGGTCCGGGATCCGGGACTGGAGCTTGTCCCCCACATCCGGGATACGCGTGGGATCCGGCGTGGGCGCCCCGCTGCGCAGCGCTTGTTTGCCCTGGCCCGCGCCCTTGTCACCGCCGCTGTCACCACCGCCGTCGCCGCAAGCCGTGAGGAGGACGAGGGCCGCGGCGGCCGCGGCCGCCGCACGCATGGACATCGTGCCGGAAATTCGCATGTCCCCATGGTCCCACCCGCATAGGACAGTGCGGTATGCGGGATTGGCGTGTTCCGGCCGGTCGCGGGAAAACCAGTTGAATTCCGCACCGTGAGAACGTCAGCCTTGCACGTCTCCTGCCCTCCCCTCCCTCCGCCGCCCGCCCGACCTTGGGACGTCATGCACATTCGCGATCTTCCGTACCCCGATCCCGGCCGACCCGACGTGCGGTCAGGTCCGAGGTTTCTCTTCTGGCTGGGCAGGAATCAGCTGGGCGGGCAGGTCAAGGCGGCCCTCTGGGGCCTGGTGCACATGGCCGCGCTGGTGTCCTTCCCGCTCGCCATCGGCTTCGGTGTGCAGGCGGTGGTGGACCGCTCCGGCTCCCGGCTGACGATGGCTGGGGCGCTGATGGTGGGACTCACCGTGCTCACCGCGCTGGGAGACGCCATGTTGCACCGGGCGGCGGTCACCAACTGGATCACGGCGGCGGCACGGGTGCAGCAGCTGCTGGCCCGCAAGGCGGTGGAGCTGGGGTCCGCGCTCACCCGGAAGGTGGCGGCCGGCGAGGTGGTCGCCGTCTCCACGGGCGACGTCGAGAAGATCGGCTGGTTTGTGGAGGCTCTTTCCCGCTTCACGGCGGCCGCGATCACCACCGTCGCGCTCTGCGTGGCGCTGGTGCTCTACCAGCCGGCGCTGGGAGTGGTGGTGGCGGTTGGTGTGCCCGCGCTGGCGCTGGCCGTGCTGCCGCTGCTGCCGCGCGCGGCGCGCCGGGCCGACGACCAGCGGGAGAAGGCGGGCCGGGCGACCGAACTGGCCTCGGACACCGTGGCCGGGCTGCGGGTGCTGCGCGGCATCGGCGGCGAGGAGCTGTTCCTGGGCCGCTACCGGAACGCCTCGCAGGAGGTGCGGGTCGCGGCGGTGCGCAGCGCGCGGATGTGGGCGCTGATCGCGGCCGTACAGGTGGCGCTGCCGGGGCTGCTGCTGATCGGTGTGGTCTGGTACGGGACGTCGCTGGCCCGCGAGGGGCGGATCGAGGTGGGCGAGCTGGTCACCGTCTACAGCGCGGTCACCTTTCTGCTCTTCCCGCTGCGCCACTTCGAGGAGATCGCCATGGCGTACTCCTTCTCCCGGCCCTCCGCGCGGCGCGCGGCCCGGGTGCTGGCACTGCGGCGCTCCTCCGCCGACGGCGAGGGTACGGCCACTGTGGCCACCGCAAACACCGCAGCGTCCGTGGACACCGCCGACACCGCAGACACCGTGGCCACTATGGCCACTGCGGACACTGCGGCGTCCGCGGCCACCGCGGCATCCGTGGACGGGGGCGAGCGCGCGGAAGCGCAGGAGGCCACCGGACCGCTCGGCGGGGATCTGTACGACCCGGTGAGCGGGATGCTGGCGCCGAGCGGGGTGCTGACCGCGGTGGTGTGCGGCGACCCGGACGCGGCCGGGCGGCTGGCGGACCGGCTCGGCGGACACCCCGCAGACGGCGGCCCGGGCGACGGGGATAGGGCGCCGTCGGCGCTGCTGGGCGGGGTCGCCCTGGACGAGGTGGCGCTGGCCTCGGCGCGCACGGCGGTGCTGGTGCAGGACAAGGACCCGGTGCTGCTGTCGGGGACGCTCGCCCAACTGCTGGATGTGCCGAGGTCCGGGGAGGTCTCGGCGGAGAAGGCCCTCGAGGCGGCCCAGTGCGGCGATGTGCTGGAGGCGCTGGCGCAGGCGTCGGCGGCCGACGAGGGTGACGCCGACCCCATGCGCGCCCGGATCACCGAGCGCGGCCGCTCGCTGTCGGGCGGCCAGCGGCAGCGGCTGGCGCTGGCCCGCTCGCTGGTGACCGATCCGGAGGTGCTGGTGCTGGACGAGCCGACCTCCGCGGTGGACTCGCACACCGAGGCGCGGATCGCCGACGGGGTGCGGCGGCTGCGGACGGGCCGGACCACCATCGTGTTCACCTCCAGCCCGCTGGTGCTGGACCGGGCCGATCGGGTGGTGTTCGTGGCCGACGGCGAGGCGGCGGGGGTGGGCACCCACCGCGAGCTGCTGGGCACCGACCCGGCGTATCGCGCGGTCGTCACCCGCGAGACGGACGGCGAGTCCGCCGCGCGGAGTGCCGGACGGTCCACCGGGCCGACCGGCCACGGTCTTGCGGATATCACGGGGGAAGACATCGGGCGGATCGAGGAACAGATCGAGGAGTCGGCATGATCGGCGTGGCACCGCCCGCCTATGACCCGGCCGCACCGGAGTCGGCGACGACGCTGCCGGTCGGCACACCCACCACCGTGCGGGCCTATGTGCGTGAGCTGCTGCGGCGGCACCGGACCGCGTTCACCGTGCTGATGGTCGTGAACGCGACCGCGGTGCTCGCCTCCATGGTCGGCCCGCAACTGCTGGGCGGCGTGGTCGAGGATCTCTCCCAGGGCGAGAAGGATCTCCACATCGGGCGCACCGTGGCGCTGTTCGCGGTGGCGCTGGTGGTGCAGACCGTGTTCGTCCGACTGGTGCGGCTGCGCGGGGCGGTGCTGGGCGAGCAGATGCTGGCGGATCTGCGGGAGGACTTTCTCGTACGGTCGGTGGGTCTGCCCCCGGGTGTGCTGGAGCGGGCCGGGACCGGGGATCTGCTGTCCCGGATCACCACCGATATCGACCGGCTGGCGAACGCGATGCGCGAGGCCGTGCCGCAGCTCGCCATCGGTGTGCTGTGGACCGGACTGCTGCTCGGCGCGCTGACCCTGACCGCTCCCCCACTGGGCCTCGCGGTGCTGGTGGCGCTTCCGGTGCTGGTGATCGGCTGCCGGTGGTACTTCCGGCGCGCGCCGAGCGCCTACCGCTCGGAGGCGGCAGGCTACGCGGCGGTGTCCGCGTCCCTCACCGAGAGCGTGGACGCCGGGCGGACCATCGAGGCCCACCGGCTGGGCGACCGGCGGATCGCCCAGTCCGAGCTGCGCATCCGGCAGTGGACCGCATGGGAGCGCTACACCCTCTGGCTGCGCTCGGTGCTCTTCCCGGTGATCAATGTGAGCTACACGCTGATCACCGGTTCGGTGCTGATGATCGGCGGCCTGTGTGTGATGCGGGGCTGGATGTCGATCGGCGAGCTGACCACCGGCGCGCTGCTGTCGCAGATGCTGGTCGAGCCGATCGGGCTGATCCTGCGCTGGTACGACGAGCTTCAGGTCGCGCAGGTGTCGCTGGCCCGGCTGGTGGGGGTGCGGGAGATCGAGGAGGGCCCCGCCGACGAGGGGGTGGTCCCCGGTGGCCGTGAGGTGCGGGCGGACGAGGTGCGGTTCGGCTACCACGAGGGCAGCGATGTGCTGCACGAGGTGTCCATGAAGGTGGCCCCGGGGACGCGGCTGGCGCTGGTGGGCCCGTCCGGGGCGGGGAAGTCCACCCTGGGGCGGCTGCTGGCCGGGATCTACTCCCCCCGCACCGGCCGGGTGACCCTGGGCGGTGCGGAGCTGGCGCGGATGCCGGCCGAGCGGGTCCGGGAGCATGTGGCCCTGGTCAACCAGGAGCACCATGTCTTCGTGGGCTCGCTGCGGGACAATCTGCTGCTGGCGCGTGCCCACGCCGAGGACGCCGAGCTGTGGGCGGCGCTGGGCGCGGTGGACGCCGACGGCTGGGCCCGGGCGCTGGACGAGGGCCTGGACACCGAGGTCGGCTCGGGCGGTCTCGCGCTCACCCCCGCACAGGCGCAGCAGATCGCGCTGGCCCGGCTGGTGCTGGCCGATCCGCATACGCTGGTGCTGGACGAGGCCACCTCGCTGCTGGACCCGAGGGCGGCGCGCCATCTGGAGCGGTCGCTGGGCCGGGTGCTGGAGGGCAGGACCGTGGTGGCGATCGCCCACCGGCTGCACACGGCGCATGACGCGGATGTGATCGCCGTGGTGGAGAGCGGCCGGATCACCGAGCTGGGCAGCCATGACGAACTCGTCGCGGCGGACGGGGCGTACGCCGCGCTGTGGCGCTCCTGGCACCAGTGACAGCAGGGGTGGCCGCACCCCGGCGTGGCCATCCCGAGGCCCTCCGGGACCACCCCGGTCAGGTCCGGGACCGCTCCGGCCCCGGCCGGGGTTCAGATCACGCCGAGGGCGGCCAGTCCGCCCATGCCACCGAGCAGCATGAAGACCGGCATCAGCACCTTCAGCTCGACCCAGCTGCCGGCCCGGAACCGCATCCCCTTCGGCGGACCGATCGGGTACCAGCGCTTGCGGCCGATCGGGATGGGCCACAGGATCGGGCAGCCGGAGACGGTGAGCGCGTCCCCGATGTCGTGGACCAGGGCGCCGAGCACGATCGGCAGGCCCAGCCAGAGGTACTCCTGGCCCGGTGCGCCGAACAGCCAGTCCGAGCCATTGCCGGGCTTGTGCAGCACATCGGCGAGGATCCAGGCGCTGGCCGCCCCGAGCAGCCACACCAGGACATCGCTGGAGACCCGCGCCGCCCGCCACAGCAGACCCTCGACGGCCAGCACCATGTGCACGAAGAGGATGCCCAGCACCGCCCAGCGACCGCCGATCATCGCGAGCGCCGAGGCTCCGGCGCCGATCAGCACCGCCCATACCCAGGTGTGGGTCAGGGTGCGGTGGCCGCCGGAGCGGCGCGGGTCGCCCGCCTTCCTGGTCGACTTGTAGACGGAGTACGAGATCTTGTCGATCACCTCGCACAGAGCCCTCGAGATGGGCCCGAAGGCGCGCGATATGGTCGCCGCCTTGTGGTCGAGGTCGGGGGCGAGCGCCGCTCCCGCGCAGATCAGCGCGCCGGCGACCAGCACCGGCCAGGGCATCGCGTGGTCGGCCGCCGCGGCCGCCGCCCCCACCCCCAGCCAGGCCGCCGCCCCGGACAGCGAATGCGCCGGTCCCATCATGGTCGTACCCCGCCCCTGTTCTTTCCCGCTTCCGAGCGGGAGTTGACTGCTTCGGCCCGGCACAGCCTAGCGGCGGACGATCTTCGCACGTACAGCCGGTTCCCGTCCCGACGGGGAAACCAGGCAGTATAGGTGCGTGACTCTTATCGATCAGCTGCCGAGCGACGCCGACCCCGACGCACTTTTCGAGGCGTTCTCCACCTGGGTCGAGGAGCGGGGCATCTCGCTGTACCCCGCCCAGGAGGAAGCGCTGATCGAGGTGGTGTCCGGGGCGAATGTGATCCTCTCGACCCCCACCGGCTCGGGCAAGAGCCTGGTGGCGGCGGGCGCCCACTTCGCCGCCCTCGCCCGGGACGAGGTCACCTTCTACACCGCGCCGATCAAGGCCCTGGTCTCGGAGAAGTTCTTCGAGCTGTGCAAGCTCTTCGGCACCGAGAACGTCGGGATGCTCACCGGCGACGCGTCGGTCAACGCGGACGCGCCGGTCATCTGCTGTACGGCCGAGGTGCTGGCGTCCATCGCCCTGCGGGACGGCAAGGACGCCGATATCGGCCAGGTGGTGATGGACGAGTTCCACTTCTATGCGGAGCCGGACCGGGGCTGGGCGTGGCAGATCCCGCTGCTGGAGCTGCCGAGGGCGCAGTTCATCCTGATGTCGGCGACGCTCGGTGATGTGAGCCGGTTCGAGGAGGATCTGACCCGGCGCACCGGGCGGCCCACCGCGGTGGTGCGGTCCGCGACCCGGCCGGTGCCGCTGAGCTACGAGTACCGGACGACGCCGCTGACCGAGACGCTGACCGAGCTGCTGGAGACCCGGCAGGCGCCCGTCTACATCGTGCACTTCACCCAGGCGGCGGCGGTCGAGCGGGCCCAGGCGCTGATGAGCATCAATATGTGCTCGCGTGCCGAGAAGGACGAGATCGCCTCGCTGATCGGCAATTTCCGGTTCACCACCAAGTTCGGCCGCAACCTGTCCCGTTACGTCCGGCACGGGATCGGTGTGCACCATGCGGGCATGCTGCCCAAGTACCGGCGGCTGGTGGAGAAGCTGGCGCAGGCCGGGCTGCTCAAGGTCATCTGCGGTACGGACACGCTGGGCGTGGGCGTCAATGTGCCCATCCGCACCGTCCTGTTCACCGCGCTGACCAAGTACGACGGTCAGCGGGTGCGGACGCTGCGGGCCCGGGAGTTCCACCAGATCGCGGGCCGGGCCGGGCGGGCCGGCTTCGACACCGCGGGCTTCGTGGTGGCCCAGGCTCCCGAGCACGTCGTCGAGAACGAGAAGGCGCTCGCGAAGGCCGGGGACGATCCGAAGAAGCGCCGCAAGGTGGTCCGCAAGAAGGCGCCGGAGGGCTTCGTCAACTGGGGCCAGAACACCTTCGAGAAGCTCATCGCCTCCGACCCCGAGCCGCTCACCTCCCGGTTCCGGGTCACCCATGCGATGCTGCTGTCGGTCATCGCCCGTCCAGGCAACGCCTTCGAGGGAATGCGCCGCCTGCTGGAGGACAACCACGAGCCGCGCAAGAACCAGCTGCGGCACATCCGCCGGGCGATCGCGATCTACCGCTCGCTGCTGGACGGCGGGGTGGTCGAGCAGGTGAAGCCCGGGGACACCGGCGGCGAGGACGGGAGCGCCCCGATCGTCCGGCTGACGGTGGACCTCCAGCAGGACTTCGCGCTCAATCAGCCGCTGTCCACCTTCGCGCTGGCCGCCTTCGAGCTGCTGGACCCCGAATCGCCCTCCTACGCCCTGGACATGGTCTCGGTCGTGGAATCGACGCTGGACGACCCCCGGCAGATCCTGGCGGCGCAGCAGAACAAGGCGCGCGGCGAGGCGGTGGCCGCGATGAAGGCGGACGGCGTCGAGTACGAGGAGCGCATGGAGCGGCTCCAGGACATCTCCTACCCCAAGCCGCTGGAGGAGCTGCTCTTCCACGCGTACGGGCTCTACCGCAAGAGCCATCCATGGGTCGGCGACCATCCGCTCTCGCCCAAGTCGGTGATCCGCGACATGTACGAGCGGGCGATGACCTTCACCGAGTTCACCTCGTTCTACGACCTGGCGCGGACCGAGGGCATCGTGCTGCGCTACCTGGCCAGCGCCTTCAAGGCCCTGGACCACACCGTGCCGGACGATCTGAAGTCCGATGACTTCCAGGACATCATCGCCTGGCTCGGCGAGATGGTGCGGCAGGTCGACTCCAGCCTCCTGGACGAGTGGGAGCAGCTGGCCAACCCGGAGGAGGAGTCGGCGGAGGAGGCGCAGGAGCGCGCCGACCAGGTCAGGCCGGTCACCGCCAACGCCCGCGCCTTCCGTGTGCTGGTGCGCAACGCCATGTTCCGCCGGGTGGAGCTGGCCGCGCTGGACAAGGTCGCCGAGCTCGGGGAGATGGACGCCGACTCCGGCTGGGACGAGGACGCCTGGGCCGAGGCGATGGACGAGTACTGGGAGGAGTACGAGGAGCTCGGCACCGGAGCGCAGGCGCGCGGGCCGAAGCTGCTGCGGATCGAGGAGGACCCCGAGCACGGTCTGTGGCGGGTGCGGCAGACCTTCGACGACCCGAACGGCGACCACGACTGGGGCATCTCGGCGGAGGTCGATCTCGCCGCCTCCGACGAGGAGGGCCGGGCGGTGGTCCGGGTCACCGACGTGGGCCAACTGTAGCCTCCTGGACGCGGTCCACGCCGGGGAGCGGCCCGGCCCCCTGAGTGAAGGAGCACCAGCGATGACCAATCCCGCCGAGCGCCTGGTCGATCTGCTCGATCTGGAACGGATCGAGCTGGACATCTTCCGTGGCCGCAGCCCCGATGAGTCGCTACAGCGGGTGTTCGGCGGGCAGGTGGCGGGCCAGGCGCTGGTGGCCGCCGGGCGGACCACCGACGGGCAGCGTCCGGTGCACTCGCTGCACGCGTACTTCCTGCGGCCGGGTCGGCCGGGCGTGCCCATCGTGTACCAGGTGGAGCGGATCCGCGACGGGCGCTCCTTCACCACCCGCCGGGTCGTCGCCATCCAGCAGGGTCGCACGATCTTCAATCTGACGGCCTCCTTTCATTCTCCTGAGCCGGGTATCGAGCAGCAGCTGCCGATGCCGGATGTGCCCGGGCCGGAGGGTCTGCCGACCCTCGCCGACGAGGTCCGCGCCCATCTGGGCACGCTCCCCGAGGCGTTCGCCCGTATGGAGCGCCGGCAGCCCTTCGACATCCGCTATGTGGAGCGGCTGCGCTGGACGGACGAGGAGCTCAAGGGCGCGGAACCGCGCAGCGCCGTATGGATGCGCGCGGTGGGGGCGCTCGGGGACGACCCGCTGGTGCACACCTGTGCGCTCACCTATGCGAGCGACATGATGCTGCTGGACGCGGTGCGGGTGCCGGTCGAGCCGCTCTGGGGCCCACGGGGCTTCGACATGGCCTCGCTGGATCACGCCATGTGGTTCCACCGGCCGTTCCGCACCGATGAGTGGTTTCTCTACGAGCAGGAGTCGCCCGTGGCCACGGGCGGCCGGGGGCTGGCGCGCGGCCGGATCTACGACCGTGCGGGTCGGCTCCTGGTATCCGTGGTGCAAGAGGGGTTGTTCCGCCCGCTGCGGCCCGCCGAAGGCGCCGCGGACGACGGCTGAGCCCCACCGTGGTGGGCCGGGCCGTGGTGTGCCCCGCAGAAATGTGCCGCACGCTGTCTCATCGCCTGCCGATCAGCTTCTGCCACAGGCTCCGCGGGCGGCCTGGAACCGGGGTGCGGTCTCCGAGCGCCGGCTCCGGCCCGGCGCCCGGCCGTGGCGCGGACCGGGCCCGGCGGGCATCGTCCAATGACGAGGCCAGGGCGGCCCGATAGCGCCGGATCTCCCGTGCGTCGTCCGCCGTGACCACCTTGTCGATGACATCCCGGACCGCGCCCGCATCGGGGCGCGTCCGGACGAGTGCGGGGCGGAGTTCCCGCAGATGGGCCCGCTCATAGGGATCGGCCACGGCCGAGGCCAGCTCGACGGAGCCCAGCACCGCGGCCCGCTCCCAGGGGTCCTCGGTCTGGGCGAGCAGCTGGCCGATCCTGCGGCTGCGCCATTTGGCGGCCCGCCAGTCCTCCCCCGCGGCCAATGCGGCGCTCAGACCCGGCGGGGTGCGGCCACTCAGCAACTCCGGCTGCCGGACGGCGAACTCGGTCAGCTCCGACGCCAGATAGAGCCATACGACGGCCCGATAGCGATTGACATAGAACCGGACCGGGGCGAAGAAACCCCCGCGCGCGAGACGGGTCAGCCACCCCTGGGTGATGCCGAGCAGCTCCGCGCTCTCCGCGGTGCCGACCACGCGGAGACGGGCGATGAGCGCTTCCGGGAAGCCCTCGGCGGCGGTCACCCGCCTCAACTCCTCGCACGCCACCCGCCGGCCCAGACCGGTGGTGACGGTGCGCACTTCCCCCAGCTGAACGGCCAGCTCGAACTCCCGCGTGTTGAGCCCCAGCGCCCGGGCCGCCGCGCCGAACCCGACGCTCTCGCCCGATCCGCCCGGCCCCGCAGGCCCGCCAGGGTCTCCCGGCCCGCTCGCCCGTCCCGGTACGCTCGGCTCGCCGAGCCACTCCGGGCTCCACGGCCCCTGGCTCTCCCGCGACTCCTGATCCACCCGCACTGCCATGCGACGTCCTCCCCCGCACTGCCTCAATCACTGACAGTGACGACGATAGCCGCGAAGCAAGAGGTCCGGTCAGGCCTGTGGATAACTTCCGCTCGGCATCAGCTGGGCGCGCCGCTCTCCTGCCTGGCCTCGACTCCCAGGTGCTCCCCCACCCGGTTGACCAGCAGCGCCATCTCGTAGGCGACCTGCCCCACATCCGCGTCCGGCCCGGTGAGCACGCACAGACAGCTGCCGTCCCCCGCCGCCGTGACGAAGAGGACGCCCTCGTCGAACTCGACCATCGTCTGCCGCACCCGGCCGGTCCGGAAGTGATGCCCGGACCCCTTGGCGAGGCTGTGCAGCCCGGACGCCACCGCGGCCAGGTGTTCGGCGTCCTGGCGCACCAGGGTGGAACTCGCCCCCGTCACCAGCCCGTCGTTGGACAGCACCAGCGCGTGCCGTATCTCCGCGATCCGCTCGGTCAGGTCGTCCAGTAACCAGTCGAGCCCCTTGCTCACTGCCATATCGGCTTCCTCCCCGATTCCCCTTCAGCTGCGTGCCAGCCTTTCTCACTGCCGCCGTCTGGGCAACCCGCCCTGCCCGGCACCCCACGCTTGTGCGCTGATTGACGCAGGATGGGGACATGGCACAGAACATGACCAAGGATCAGTGGCAGAAGTTCGTCTCGGAGGGCACCCGCACCGCGAAGCTGGCGACCGTGCGGGCCGACGGAAGTCCGCACCTCGCGCCCGTGTGGTTCCTGCTCGACGGTGACGACCTCGTCTTCAACACAGGTCAGGAGACGGTCAAGGGACGCAACTTGGCCCGGGACGGCCGGCTCACCATCTGCGTGGACGACGACAGGCCGCCGTTCGCCTTCGTCACCCTGCGGGGACGCGCGGAGCTGATCGACGATCTGGGTCAGGTCCGCGACTGGGCCACCCGGATCGCCGCCCGCTACATGGGCGAGGACCGGGCCGAGGAGTACGGCACCCGCAACGGCGTGCCGGGCGAGCTGCTGGTCAGGGTGCGCATCGACAAGGTCCTCGCGCTCTCCGGAGTCGCCGAGTAGCGAGATTCGACCGAAATCCATCCCTTCATGACGCACCCCCGCCCATTCGACGTTTACGGGCGCATGAGGACCTTTATCGCACCGTCCTCCTTGTGCTGGAACATCTCATAGGCGTGGGGTGCCTCCTCCAGCGGCACACGGTGGGTGGCGAACCCGTCGACGCCCAGCGGGTCGTCGTCCGTGAGCAGCGGGAAGATGTCGTCGGCCCAGCGCCGCACGTTCGCCTGGCCCATCCGCAGCTGGATCTGCTTGTCGAACATGGTCATCAGCGGCAGCGGATCGGCCATCCCGCCGTAGACCCCGCTGAGGGAGATCGTTCCGCCGCGCCGCACCAGCGCGATGGCCAGCCGCAGCGCCGCCAGCCGGTCGACCCCGGCCTTCTCCGTGAGCTTGGCGGCCCATTCCCGTGGCAGCAGACCCGTGGCCCGCTGGGCGGTCCGGCCCAGCGGGCTGCCGTGGGCCTCCGTGCCCACCGCGTCGATGACCGCGTCCGGTCCGCGGCCGCCGGTGGTCGAGAGGACGGCCTCGACCAGGTCCTCCTGGCGGGAGAAGTCATTGAGGTCATGGACCTCGACGCCGTCGGCGCGCGCCCGGCGCAGCCGTTCGGGGACGAGGTCCACGCCGATGACCCGGTCGGCCAGCCCCTGGACCTTCGCCACCCGGCAGGCCATGAGCCCGATGGGGCCCAGCCCCAGGACCGCGAGCGTGCCGCCGCGCGGCACCTCCGCGTACTCGACCGCCTGCCATGCCGTGGGCAGGACGTCGGACAGATAGACGAAGCGGTCGTCGTGGACACCTTCGGGCACCTTGATCGGGCCGTACTGGGCCTGCGGCACCCTCAGATACTCCGCCTGGCCGCCGGCCACCGCGCCGTAGAGCTTGGTGTAGCCGAAGAGCTCCGCCCCCATGCCGTGCTCGGCGACCTGAGTGGTCTCGCACTGCGTCGGCAGACCGGAGCGGCACATCCAGCAGTGTCCGCAGGCGATCTGGAACGGGACCACCACGCGGTCGCCGGGCTTGATGTGCGTCACCTCCGGGCCGGTCTCCTCCACGATGCCCAT
Source organism: Streptomyces sp. NEAU-174 (assembly GCF_052665095.1). Classification (NCBI taxonomy): domain Bacteria; kingdom Bacillati; phylum Actinomycetota; class Actinomycetes; order Kitasatosporales; family Streptomycetaceae; genus Streptomyces; species Streptomyces sp. NEAU-174. The sequence continues at coordinate 51,890 of NZ_JBQTCE010000015.1, forward strand.
CGGCTCGTGGCCGAGGATGTCGCCGGGGGTCATGAACGGCGTGAGCACCTCGTACAGATGCAGATCGGACCCGCACAGCCCCGTGGTGGTGATCCGGACGATCGCGTCCGTCGGCTCCTTGAGGATGGGATCGGGCACCGTCTCGACCCGCACATCATGTCGGCCCTGCCAGGTCACTGCTCGCATCACCGCATCCCTTCGCCGTAGTCGTCGGAATGATCTTCCGAGGGCCGTTGCGGGTACCCCGGCGCATCCGGCCGAACCGCCGGCGGGACCATGGGCCGCGCCGCCGGTCCACCAGGTCCACGAGCCGGGCCGTCTCCTCGGCGATCGCGGCCGGCTCGGCGCCCGCGGTGCCCAGCACGGCCAGGCACGCGCCGTCGGCCAGCGCCGCGACGAAGAGGGTGCCCGCCGCCATCTCAATCATCGTCCGCCGGGACGGGCCGCCGCGCCCCCGGCGCCCGGCGCTCGCGGCGATGCCGTGGAATCCGGAGGCGACGGCGGCCAGGTGCTCGGCCTCATGGCGGGAGAGCCCACCGGACGCGCTGACGGTCGCCCCGTTCCGGGAGAGCACCACGGCATGGCGTACGCCTGCGGCCCCGGCCACCAGATCGCCCAGGATCCGGTCGAGATCGGCCATGGAGCGTGCGGCGGTGCTGCGCGGCTTGGTCACGGGCGGTCTCCCTCGGTCGGGATGCGCCGCGCCGGGCGGCGCTCCAGCTGTCCCCCCTGGGCCAGGGACGCTAGACCCGGCGGGGGCGCACATTCAGGGCGCGTTTCGGAACCTGTTGAAAATTGACAGAGTCAGATGCCAGAGCGATCGATGAGCGTCCGAATCTGCACTCAAAGCGGGCGTAGGCTGCTTGCTCAGCGCAGCGCAGCGCTTCACCGTCGTATCCAAGGTGTCCCGAGGAGTTTCCGTGCCACATGAGTCCTCCCGTGGAAACAGCGCGGCCGACGTACGGGACTTCTTCACCCCCAGGGCGGCCGACTGGGACCGCCGCTTCCCGGACGACGGCCCCGCGTACGCGGCCGCCGTCGCCGACCTCGGGCTCCGCCCCGGGGACGCGGTACTCGACGCGGGGTGCGGAACGGGGCGTGCGCTGCCCGCGCTGCGCGCCGCGGCCGGCCCCGAGGGGACCGTCCTCGGCGTGGACCTCACGCCCGCCATGCTGGACGCCGCCCTGCGCGAGGGCCGGGACGGCTTCGCGGGCCTCGCCCTCGCCGATGTGGCACGGCTGCCGCTGCGCGACGGCTGCCTCGACGCGGTGTTCGCCGCCGGGCTGATCTCCCATCTCTCCGACCCCCGCGAGAACCTGCGCGAACTGGCCCGGGTGGTGCGCCCCGGCGGGCGACTCGCGCTGTTCCATCCGGTGGGGCGGGCCGCTCTCGCCGCCCGCCACGGCCGCGCTCTCACCCCCGACGACCTGCGGGCGGAGCCTCAGCTGCGGCCGTTGCTTGCGGGCTCCGGATGGCGGCTGGAGTCGTACACCGACGAGGACACACGCTTTCTGGCGCTCGCCGTCCGCGAAGCCGGCTGAGGACCGGTCCGGCCGACCGGCCGCCCCGGTCCGCCCCAGGGTCTCCTCGAAACCACCGCCGCGCGCGAACGGCTCGCCTCGGGCACCGCCGATACATCGATGTCGATGTAGCACGCTCACGAGGTACAGCGGTCATGCGGCACAATGCGGCCATGCTCGAACTCGCCATCCTGGGCTTCCTCCATGACGCCCCGCTGCACGGCTATGAGTTGCGCAAGCGCATCGCCGCGCTGACCGGACATGTGAAACCCGTGGCCGAGTCCACCCTCTACCCGGCGATCAAGCGGCTGGAGAAGGCCGGTCTGCTGGCCCGCCGGACCCAGCCGGGCGCGGGGGCCGCGCCCCGGCACGTGCTCACGCTCACCGCCGACGGGCAGACGGAGCTGCGCCGCCGTCTCGCGCATCCGGCGGACGTCGACATCACCGACGAGAACCGCTGGTTCACCGTGCTGGCGTTCCTGCGCCACCTCGACGACCCGCCGGCTCAGGCGGAGGTGCTGGAGCGCCGGCTGGCCTTTCTGCGGCAGCCGTCGAGCTTCTTCTACGAGGGCGGCCGTCCGTTGCGGGCCGAAGAGGTCGAGGACCCCTTCCGGCGCGGCATTCTCACCATCGCCCGGGCCACCAGCCAGGCCGAACTGTCCTGGCTGCGGCGCACACTGGACACGCTCCGGGCGGCGACCGACGGCTGATGACCGACCGCCTCCCGATGTCTCGACTCCGTGGCTACTGGGTGGTTAAGGTGCGCGACGACGGATCGCTCATCGGATCCGCATGCGCAAGAGGAGGCTGTCGTGCCCGCCACGGAGGAGTCACGCGACGAGGCGCTGTATGTGCTGACCGCGGTACTGCTGACACCCGCTCAATTCCCGAGCGTACTCGGCGACGACTATCCCGAGGCATGTGCCGCGCTCGGGCTGGAGCCGTACGACACCGGCTATGGCCTGGTGCTGGGGCAGGACGGCGGCGGCGCCCGCTGGACGGTGGTCACCGACGATGTGTCGCTCGTGGCCATCGCCATCGCGACCTGGGACTGCGGCATGGAGTACGCCCTGGCCATCGAGGACCGTACGGTGGTCGCCTCGCTTCCCGGCTGGCCGCTCGCGGTGGCCGTGGCCGCCCCGGGCGTACCGGCTCCTCATGATCCCGCGCCCGGCCCCGGGGAAGACGCCTCCCGGGCGCCGCTGTCGCCGCCGGACTCCGAGCGGTGGGGCCCGGCCCAGCGGCGGCTGGGGGCCGATGAGATCGCGCTCCAGTGGGCGATCTGGCGTGAGCAGGTCGACAGCGATGTGACGTTCGTGTCCCCGGGCGAGAAGCCGCACGGGGGTGTGCGGCGGGTGCTCGAAGAGGCGCGCGGCTATCTGGACTCGCCCCCGCCGCTGGGACGGATCCGCTCGGCGTTCGCCTCCGGTGACGCGCGGACGCTCCGGGCCGACGGGCCGGGCTGGAGCATGGTGGCGCGGACCGACGACATCGCGTTCGTGCTGCTGGACGACGCACCGGGCGAGGTGCTGCCGGTCGGCCGCGGCCCCGAGCTGCCGGGGCTGCTGACGGCCCTGGACAAGCTGGCCGTACGGCCGCACTGAGAGCTCGACACCCTGCCCCTCCCGTACAGGATCGCTCAAGGACGCCGTACGGAGTCGGCCAGGAACCCCGACCCGCGTGACCCCGCGCCCTTACGGTCACCGCGGCCCTCTCCGTCCGGGCCCGGACGCCGCACCAGGCCACAGCGCAGCCCCCCGGAGGGCATAGTCGCTCCCCCGGTCGGCCGGGCCCGGAACGGGGTCGCGGGCGGTCCGCGATCGGTACTGCGCGGTCACTCCCGGGTGCGCTCCGCCCGTGGCCCCTGGCCCAGCCGACCGCCTTACGCGGCCGCGCTCGGCGGCCCGGCCGCTTCAGCGGCCCAGCTGCTTACGGGTGACCCTGTTCAGCCTGCGGCGCTGGGAGGGGTCCAGCAGCAGATAGGCCGCCGCCGGCACTCCCACCATCACCAGCAGCGCCGCCCAGAGGGGCAACACCCAGAGCAGGATCACACCTGCCACCACACCACCGGTGGCCACCTTCGCGCGTGTGGACATGTCACCCGCCTCCTTCGCGGCCCATAGCCGCACTCACTCCACACAACGGACACCGACGGCACCCGGTTCCTCCCCGCGCCGTGATCCTGTACCCTCGGGCGGCCCGGGCTCGACTAGTCAAATTTGAGGAACGCTCAGCGCTGTGACACCACCCTCCGCGGCAACACCCTCCGACATCGCCGAACTCTCCCGCTGCACCGCCGTTTTCCTTCCCGGTGACCCGGCACGCACCGGCCGGATGGCCTTCTGGCGGCCGGACGGCGCGCCTGCTTCCGGCCCCGCCACCGACTCCGCCATCGGCTCCGCCGAGGAGCTGACGGTCGTCGTCCCGGTGGACGGCGCCGATGACAGCCCCCATGACGACCCGACCCACCCCGACCCCACCGGCCCCACCGGCCTCGACGTCCGGACGCGCACCGTAAGGGCGCTCGTGCTGCCCCTGGGCGAGGCACTGCCGGTGCTCACCCGGGCCCGGGCGCGGGCCGCGCAGGCCGGTCCGGGGCAGTGCGACCCCGCCACGGCCTTCTGGGGCGCCGCTGCCGTACTCGCCCTCCAACTCGCGGCCCGCGGAAGGCTGCTGCCCGGGCTCAGCGCCACCGACCACGACGCCTGGCGCGTCGGCCCGCTCACCCCCGACGATCTGGCGCGGGTGCGCGAGCTGGCCGCCGCCATGCCGCCCACCGCGCACGCGACGCCGCTGCCCGTCTCCGGCCCGGTGCTGCTGCCCGAGCCCGAGCGGCATCTGCGGGCGTTCCTGGACGCGGTGGCGGACGGGCTGCCGCGCTCGCCCGCGGCGGCGCTGGCCGCGGGCGGCCCCGCCTTCGCCGCCCCGGCACCCCGGCGGCTGCCCGAACAGCGTGCCTGGGCCGCCGACGTGGCCGCCGGGCACGACGCGGGGGTGCGGCTCTCGGTCCGTATCGAGCTGCTGCACGGCGTCGGTGGGAACGGTAAGGCGGACGGGCCGCACTTCCGCGCCGTCCTCCAGCTGCACAGCCTCACCGATCCGGCGCTGGTCGCGGACGCCGCCGAGGTCTGGGCGGGCACCTCGCCCATCACCCCGGCCCTCGGTCCGCGCGCCCGTATGGACGCCCTGCTGACCCTGCGGCGCGCGGCCCGCGCCTGGGCGCCGCTCACCCCGCTGCTGTCGGCGGCCGTGCCCGACGCACTCGACCTCGCCGACGAGGAGGTCACCGAGCTGCTCGGTCCGGCTGCCGGGGCGCTGGACGCCGCCGGGGTCCAGGTGCACTGGCCCAGGGAGCTGGCCCGCGGGCTCACCGCCCGCGCCGTCATCGGCCCGGACGGCGACGACGAGGCTCAGGACGACGCCGGGCCCCGGTTCCCCGCCTTCCTCTCCGCCGACGCGCTGCTGCGGTTCAGCTGGCGGTTCGCCGTGGGCGACCAGGAGCTCACCCGCGCCGAGCTCGACGCCCTCGCCGAGGCCAGCCGGCCGGTGGTACGGCTGCGCGACCAATGGGTCCTCCTCGACCCCGAGGCGGCGCGCCGCGTCCGGGACCGGCAGGACCGCAAGCTCACCCCCGCCGACGCCCTCGGTGCCGTCCTTACCGGTCGCACGGAGGCCGACGGCGCCGATGTGGAGGTGCGGGCCACCGGCTGGTTTGAGGCCCTGCGGGACCACCTCGCCGACCCCGAGGGGACCGCCGGTGCCCGGCGGGCGTCCGTGTCCCAGCCCTCCGCCCTGGCCGCCACACTGCGCGACTACCAGCTGCGCGGCCTTGACTGGCTGGTCCGGATGACCTCGATCGGCCTCGGCGGCTGTCTCGCCGACGACATGGGGCTCGGCAAGACCATCACGCTGATCGCCCTCCATCTGCACCGTATGGACATCCCCGAAGCCTCCGGGCCCACGCTGGTGGTCTGCCCCACCTCGCTGATGGGCAACTGGCGGCGCGAGATCGAGCGGTTCGCGCCGGGCACCCCGGTGCGCCGCTACCACGGCTCCGCGCGCAGCCTGGACGGCCTTGACGCCGGCGAGTTCGTCCTCACCACCTATGGCACGATGCGGCTCGACGCCCAGCGGCTGGCCGAGGCCGGGCCGTGGGGCATGGTGGTCGCGGACGAGGCGCAGCATGTGAAGAACCCGTTCTCGGCGACGGCGCGGCAGCTGCGCACCATCGGCGCGAAGGCCCGCGTGGCGCTCTCCGGGACACCCATCGAGAACAACCTCTCCGAGCTGTGGGCGATCCTCGACTGGACGACGCCGGGCGTGCTGGGCACCCATGGCGCGTTCCGCAGGCGCTACGCCCAGGCCGTGGAGAGCGGAAGCGACCCCGAGGCCGCCGCGCGGCTGGCGAAACTGGTCCGCCCCTTCCTGCTCAGGCGCCGCAAGTCCGACCCCGGTATCGCCCCCGAGCTGCCGCCCAAGACCGAGACGGACCGGGCCGTCGCGCTCACCAAGGAGCAGGCCGGGCTCTACGAGGCGGTGGTGCGCGAGATCCTCGCCGAGATCTCCGGCACCGGCGGCCTCGTCCGGCGCGGGCTCATCGTCAAGCTCCTCACCGGTCTGAAGCAGATCTGCAATCACCCCGCGCAGTATCTGAAGGAGGACCGGCCGGTGGTCCCCGGGCGCTCCGGCAAGCTGGAGCTGCTCGACGAGCTGCTGGACACCATCCTGGCCGAGGGCGCGAGCGTCCTGGTCTTCACCCAGTACGTCCAGATGGCGCGCATCCTCGAGGGCCACCTGGCCGCGCGCGGGGTGCCAACCCAGTTGCTGCACGGCGGTACGCCGGTGGCGCGGCGCGAGGAGATGGTGCGGCGCTTCCAGGACGGCGAGGTCCCGGTGTTCCTGCTGTCGCTGAAGGCGGCGGGCACGGGGCTCAACCTCACCCGGGCCGGGCATGTCGTGCACTACGACCGCTGGTGGAACCCGGCCGTCGAGGCGCAGGCCACCGACCGCGCGTACCGCATCGGCCAGACCCAGCCGGTGCAGGTCCACCGCATCATCGCGGAGGGGACCGTGGAGGACCGCATCGCCGCGATGCTGACGCGCAAGCGGGAGCTGGCGGACGCCGTGCTCGGCTCCGGCGAGGGCGCGCTGACCGAACTGACCGACTCCGAGCTGGCGGAGCTCGTGGAGCTGAGGGGGACCGAACGATGAGCGGTACCGAGTCCGAGCGCACCTTCGCCGCACTGCCGCCCGCCCGTGGCCGCGGCTTCGCCCGCACCTGGTGGGGGCAGGCGTGGCTGAAGGCCCTGGAGGACACGGCGCTGGACGGCGAGCAGCTGAAGCGCGGCCGGAAGCAGGCGCGCGAGGGAGCGGTCGGCGCGGTCTGCGTACGCCCCGGCCGGGTCACCGCCGTGGTGCGGGACCGCGACCGCACCCCTTACCGGTCCGATGTACTGCTGCGGGAGTTCACCGGCGCGGAGTGGGACCGGCTGCTGGAGGTGGTCGCGGACCGCTCCGGCCATATCGCCGCCCTGCTGGACCGCGACATGCCTCCGCAGCTGGCCGAGGACGCGGCGGCCGTGGGCGTCGAACTGCTGCCGGGGATAGGCGATCTGGAGCCGGAGTGCGGCTGCGAGGCGTGGGACCACTGCCCGCACACCGCGGCGCTGTGCTACCAGCTCGCCCGGCTGCTGGACGAGGATCCGTATGTGCTGCTCCTGATGCGCGGGCGCGGGGAGCGGGAGCTGCTGGACGAGCTCCAGGTGCGCAGCGCGGCGCGGGCCGCCCGGCACCTTCCACGGGCGGCGGAGGACGCCGCTCCGCCGGCTCCGGAGGGCGTACCGGCCCGGGAGGCGTTCGCCGCCCCCGGTCCGCCCCCGCTGCCCGCGCCCCCGCCCGCGGTCGCCGTGCCCGGCCGTCCTCCGGCGCTGGCGGGCGGCACGGACCCGGCCGAGGGGCTGGACGTGGCCGCGCTGGAGTTCCTGGCGGCGGACGCCGCCGTACGCGCCCAGCGGCTGCTGGCCGAGACGCTCGCACCCGGCCACGCCACCGCCCCGGTCCCGGCCGCGCTGACGGTGTGGGAGGACACGGTGCGGCTGACCGCCGCCGGTCCCCCGGCCCCGATCGCCGCCCGGCTCGCGGCGGGCTGCGGGCGCGACCGCGCCGATCTGGCGCGGGCCGTCCGCGCCTGGGAGCACGGCGGGGCCGCCGCGCTCACCGTGCTGGAGGAGGAGTGGACGCCGGACGCGGAGGCCCTCGCTCGGGCCCGCGCCCAGCTCGCGACCGCCTGGGAGGGGGACGAGCGGGCGCCCCGGCTGCGCGCCGTGGCGAACCGCTGGACGGTGGTGGGCGCCGAACTCCAGGTGCGCTACGGACACGACGGCCGCTGGTGGCCGTACCGCAAGGAGCGCGGCCGCTGGTGGCCCGCGGGCCCGGCCGGACACGACCCGGCGGCGGCGCTGGCCATGCCCGGCTCCGACGGCTGACGCGGCGGCGCACGGCCGGTGGCGGCGTCCCCTCCGCCATCGGCCTCGGGTCAGGGCCAGGAGGATCGCCCCATCCCGAGGGCGCGGCGGTGTCCGCGGACGAGACGACGGGAAGGTTCAGTCGGCCCGAAGAGACCCACGCGGGCCGAAGGACCGGCCAGGCCGACGGCGGCGGGGCGGCAACCTTTGGGTGGGCCGTGGAGACCGTAAGGCGTCAACCCCCTCGGCACGCCTCCACGGGACGGAGTCACCGACCATGACCCTCAGTCCACGGCGCCCCCGGCGGCGCCGCCCCGCTCCGCTCATCGGGTCCCTGGCCCTGGCCACCGGCGTCGGGCTCGCAGTCGCCCCGGCCCACGCCGGCACGCCCACGGCCGCGGCGGCCACCCTCGTGGTGGCCAAGGACGGCAGCGGCGCCTACACCACCGTTCAGGCGGCCGTCGACGCGGTGCCGGCGAACAACCCGTCCGCCGTCACCATCTCCGTCAAGCCCGGTACGTACCGCGAGACGGTGAAGGTGCCCGCCAACAAGCCGCATATCAGGCTGGTGGGGACCACGAGCAGCAAGAACGACGTGACGATCGTCTACAACAACGCCTCCGGCACCCCCAAGCCCGGCGGAGGCACCTACGGCACCAGCGGCAGCGCGACCGTGGCCGTCGAGGCCGACGACTTCCAGGCCCGCAACCTCCAGTTCGTCAACGACTTCAACGAGGGCAACACCAGCATCACCGACAAGCAGGCGGTCGCGCTGCGCACCGCCGGCGACCGGATCGTCCTGGACAACATCGGCGCGCTCGGGGACCAGGACACCCTGCTGCTGGACTCGGCGGGCAAGGACAAGGTCGGCCGGGTGTACGTCAACAACGCCTGGATCCAGGGGAATGTCGACTTCGTCTTCGGCCGGGCCTCCGCCGTGATCAACAAGTCGGCGATCCGGCTCGTCAAGCGCTACGACGGCAGCTCCGGCGGCTATGTCGCGGCGCCCTCGACGGCGGCCGGGAGGAAGGGCTTCCTGTTCGTCAACAGCAACATCACCGGGGATGTCAGCTCTCGGTCGTTCTATCTCGGCCGTCCCTGGCACGCGGGTGGCGACGCCAGCCTCGATCCGCAGGCGATCGTTCGCAATACGGATCTGTCAGCGGGGATCAAGACCACACCGTGGACGGACATGAGCGGCTTCTCCTGGAAGGACGACCGTTTCTCGGAGTACAAGAACACCGGCGCCGGTTCCGGTGCGGCGAGCACGGACCGTCCGCAGCTGACCGACGCCCAGGCCGCGGACTACGAGATCGCCGACTGGCTCGGCGGCTGGCAGCCGTCGTCCTGAGCCTGAGCGGTCGGCTGCCGGAGTCCTGAGCCGGTGAGAGCCCCGACCGCCGGTCCCGTCGGGGGGCGGGACCGGCGGCCGGACACGCCCGGCCGGACGCCGTCAGCCGGACGTGGTCAGCCGGGCCCGGTCAGCCGCGCGCCGCCAGCAGATGGTCCATGGCCAGCTGGTCGAGGCGCTCGAAGGCCATACCGCGCTCGGCGGCCGCCTCGACGTCGAAGTCCTCGAAGGCGGTGCGGTCCGCCAGCAGCGCCGCCGGGGTCTCGCCCTCGTCGAGGGTCGGCAGGCCCAGCTGGTCCAGGCGCGAGGCGCGCAGCGCCTCCTGGACCTCGGGGTCGGCGCGGAAGGCGGCCGCGCGCTCCTTGAGGATGAGGTAGTTGCGCATGCAGCCCGCCGCCGAGGCCCAGACGCCCGAGATGTCCTCGGTGCGCGGGGGCTTGAAGTCGAAGTGGCGCGGCCCCTCGTAGCCACCGGTCTCCAGCAGGTCCACGAGCCAGAAGGCGGCCCGCAGATCGCCCGCGCCGAACCGCAGATCCTGGTCGTACTTGATGCCGTTCTGGCCGTTGAGGTCGATGTGGAAGAGCTTGCCCGCCCACAGCGCCTGCGCGATGCCGTGCGGGAAGTTCAGCCCGGCCATCTGCTCGTGGCCGACCTCCGGGTTGACCCCGTACAGCTCGGGCCGCTCCAGCCGCTCGATGAAGGCCAGGGCGTGGCCGACGGTGGGCAGCAGGATGTCGCCGCGCGGCTCGTTGGGCTTGGGCTCGATGGCGAAGCGCAGATCGTAGCCCTGCTCGGTGACATACGCGCCGAGCAGGTCGAACGCCTCCTTCATCCGGTCGAGCGCGGCGCGCACGTCCTTGGCGCCGCCGGACTCGGCGCCCTCGCGGCCGCCCCAGGCCACATAGGTCTTCGCGCCCAGCTCGGCGGCGAGGTCGATGTTGCGCATGGTCTTGCGCAGCGCGTAGCGGCGCACATCGCGGTCGTTGGCGGTGAAGGCGCCGTCCTTGAAGACCGGATGGGTGAAGAGGTTGGTGGTCGCCATGGGCACCGTCATCCCGGTGGCGTCCAGGGCCTGCCGGAAGCGCTTGACATGCGATTCGCGCTCGGTCTCCGAGGCCCCGAAGGGGATGAGGTCGTCGTCGTGGAAGGTGACGCCGTACGCGCCGAGTTCGGCGAGCCGGGTCACGGACTCCACGGGGTCGAGCGCCGGGCGGGTGGCGTCCCCGAACGGGTCCCGGCCCTGCCAGCCGACCGTCCACAGTCCGAAGGTGAACCTGTCCTCGGGGGTGGGGTTGTAGCTCATCACGGCTCCCTCGCCTATTTCGTCATGGCGCTTTACAAATTAGTATGCGCGAGCATTCCGGGGAAGCCCCGTACAGTCCGCACACCGCACGACCCATGAACGCAAGGGAGAGCGCGAGATGGCAGCAGCAGCCGTGCCCGTGCCGCAAGGACCGCTCGTCGTCGGCGTGGACAGCTCCACGCAGTCGACCAAGGCGCTCGTCGTCGACTCCGCGACCGGTGCGGTCGTCGCCAGAGGGCAGGCCCCGCACACCGTCGGCGGCGGCAGCGACGGCACCGGTAAGGAGTCCGTCCCCGAGCAGTGGTGGGAGGCGCTCACCGAGGCGCTGCGCCAGTGCGGGACCCCGGCCCGGGAGGCGGCCGCGGTCTCCGTGGGCGGCCAGCAGCACGGCCTGGTCACGCTGGACGCCTCGGGCCGCTCGGTACGGCCCGCCCTGCTGTGGAACGATGTGCGCTCCGCGCCGCAGCGCGACCGGCTCATCGAGGAGCTGGGCGGCCCCAAGACCTGGGCGGAGCGGATCGGCAGCGTGCCCCCGACGTCGTTCACCGTCACCAAGTGGGCCTGGCTCATGGAGAACGAGCCGGAGGCGGCCCGCGCCACCGCCGCCGTCCGGCTCCCCCACGACTACCTCACCGAGCGGCTCACCGGCTACGGCACCACCGACCGGGGCGACGCCTCGGGCACCGGCTGGTGGGCCTCGGGCACCGATTCCTACGACGAGGAGATCCTGGACCTGGTCGGGCTCTCCCCCGAACTGCTGCCGCGCGTGCTGCGCCACGGCGAGGCCGCCGGGACCGTGCGGGAGCTGCCCGATCTCCCGCTGCCCACCGGCGCCCTGGTGGCCACCGGCACGGGCGACAACATGGCGGCCGCCCTGGGGCTCGGCCTGCGCCCGGGACAGCCGGTGCTGAGCCTGGGCACCTCCGGCACCGTCTACGCGGTCTCGGTGCACCGGCCCGCCGACCCCACCGGGGTGGTCGCCGGCTTCGCCGACACGCGTGACGCGTGGCTGCCGCTGGCGTGCACGCTCAACTGCACGCTCGCGGTCGACCGGATCGCGGCGCTGCTGGGCCGCGACCGGGAGGCGGTGGAGCCGGGCGGCTCGGCCGTGCTGCTGCCGTTCCTCGACGGTGAGCGCACCCCCAACCTGCCGCACGCCTCCGGGCTGCTGCACGGTCTGCACCACGACACCACACCGGGCCAGGTGCTCCAGGCCGCCTACGACGGCGCCGTCTTCGCCCTGCTCACCGCGCTGGACCAGGTGCTGGACGAGGACGCGTCGCCCGACGCCCCGCTGCTGCTCATCGGCGGCGGCGCCAAGGGCACGGCGTGGCGGGAGACGGTCCGGCGGCTGAGCGGACGCCCGGTCCAGGTGCCCCGGGCCGAGGAGCTGGTCGCCCTCGGGGCCGCCGCCCAGGCCGCGGGGTTGGTGCTGGGCGAGGACCCGGCGGCGGTGGCCCGGCGCTGGTCGACCGCCGAGGGGCCGTCCTACGATCCGGTGCCCCGCGACGAGGCGGCGCTGGAGCGGCTCTCCCGGGTGCTGGCGGACGCGGACGGGCTGCTGCGCCACGCGTGAGCGCCGCCCAACGCGTGAGCGCCGCCCCACGCGTGAACGCCGCACGGCGGCGGCCGGTCGGGCCCGGTGTCGTACCGGCCCGGCACAATGAGCGGATCGGCCGAGAGGAGACGGATTCAGGTGGCAGCGCCACTGCCCAACACCCAGCAGGCGATGCGCCGGCGCAATCTCTCCCTCGTGCTGCACGCCGTGGCCGCCCACGGCCCGCTGTCCCGTGCCGCGGTGGCGGCGCGGGTGGGGCTCACCCGGGCCGCCGTCTCCACGCTCGTCGACGAGCTGATCCGGGACGGGCTGCTGGTCGAGCTGGGCCCCTCCCGGCCCGGCACGGTCGGCCGCCCCGGCAGCGCCCTCCAGCTCAACGAGCGCGGTCCGGCCGGGCTGGGCGCGGAGATCGGGGTGGACCATCTCGCGGTGTGCGCGGTGGACCTCGCCGGGCGGATACGGGCCCGTACCGAGCTCGCGTCGGCGAACCGCGACCGCTCACCGGCCCCGGTGCTCACCCAGCTCGCCGGCCTGGTCCGGCAGGTCGCGGCGGAGGCGGAGCTGGGCGGGCTGCGGCCGGTGGGGCTCGCGGTGGCGGTGCCCGGCCTGGTGGCGCGGGACTCGTCGCTGGTCGTCCGCGCCCCCAACCTGGGCTGGGAGGGGGTGGACATCGGTCCCGAGCTGCGCGCGGCGCTGCCCGGTCTGCCGGTGACCGTGGACAACGAGGCGAATCTGGGCGCGCTCGCCGAGCTGTGGCGGGGCGGTCACGACCCGGCGCCCCGGGACTTCGTCCATGTCTCGGCCGAGATCGGCATCGGCGCCGCGGTCGTGCTCGACGGGCAGTTGCTGCGCGGCACCCACGGCTTCGCGGGCGAGCTGGGCCATGTGCCGGTGCGTCCCGAGGGGCCCGAGTGCGTCTGCGGCGGGCGCGGCTGTCTGGAGCAGTACGCGGGCGAGGAGGCGGTATTGCGGGCGAGCGGCCTGTCCCCGGAGGAGGCCGCGGCCCGGCATCCGGGCCCCGGTGGCCGTGTCGCCGTGCTGGCGGTGCGGGCGGCGAGCGGGGACCAGCGGGCGCGGCGGGCGCTGCGCGGCGCGGGCGCGGCGCTCGGAATCGCCCTCGCGGGCGCGGTGAACCTCTTGGACCCGGAGAAGGTGGTGCTCGGCGGCGCGCTGACGCCGCTGGCGCCCTGGCTGCTGCCCGCCCTGGAGCGGGAGTTGGGCCGACGGCTCACCGACCCGGCCCGTCCGGGCAGCGGGGCGGTGACCGTCTCCCGGCTCGGCCCGGACGGTCCGTTGCTGGGCGCGGCCAGCTCGGTGGTGCAGGCGGTCCTCGACGATCCGGCGGGGTTCCGGGACCCCGCCGGGGCCGATGAGCCGGCCGGGATCAGAGGAAGCGATGCATGATGTGCAGCCCCACATAGCCGTTCGTGGGGTGGGCGAACGCCTTGGGCACGGTGCCGATGACCTCGAAGCCGAGTGAGCGCCACAGCGCCACCGCCCGGGTGTTGCTCTCCACCACGGCGTTGAACTGCATCGCCTTGTAGCCCTCGGCGCGCGCCCAGTCCAGGACATGCTCGCCCAGGGCGCGACCCACACCGCGTCCGCCGTGCTCGGGGGACACCATGAAACTGGCCCCCGCGATATGCGCGCCGGGCCCCATGTGGTTGGGGTTCATCTTGGCCGAACCGAGGACCGTGCCGTCGGGGTCGGTGGCGACGACGGTACGGCTCGGGGGCTCCAGCATCCAGATCTCGCGGGCCCGGTCCTCGTCCAGGTCACGAGGGTAGGTGTAGGTCTCCCCCGCGGCGACGATGCGGCGCAGGAAGGCCCAGATGGCGGGCCAGTCCTCGGCGGTGGCGGTCCTGATGAGCATGCGGCCCATGATGGCGGCGGGCCCGGCGGACCCGCGAACGGTTTTTCACGGCCGCGCCTGCTCCGGGCGCGGCTGCCGCCTCGACCCGCGCGGAGCCCCCGGCCGGGCGACAGCACCGCCTGCCATGGCGAGAAGCAAAAGGCGTGCAACCCCATCGGCATCCGGACGTGAAATCACCGCAGTGACGCCAGAAAACTCGATGGCCGATCGGCACCAGAACATATGAGGCAAAATTCCATGCATCGGGCGTGAACCCGTCGGCGCGCGACCCGAGGCAACGTCCACCATCCCCTGGCAAGCTCAATCGTCACGCCGGGAGTGCTCGCGAGCCGGGAAAACAGATCGAGACAATCACGGCAGTTTACAGTGACGTAACCCGGAGTAGCCGTGCGCGATCATTCCGCGAGCAAGGATGACCGCTGAAAGGAATCATTCGGTCACACGCCGATTCCGGGGGTATTGATGCGAGAAAACAAAACTCTGGTCACTTCTGCGCGGGGGAGCGTGGACTTACCGTATGCGGCCCTGGCACTGGAGGCGGCCGAGGAAGGCGCCAAGGCCATTGATGAGCACGCGGCGGAATTCCTCCAGTCGGTTACCAGCAAGGGAGCCCGCTACGACCTCGTGACACGCGCCGACAAGGAAGCGGAGCGCGCGATCATCAGCCACCTCTCGAACCGAAGCCCGAGCGACGGAATCCTCGCCGAGGAGACCGGATCGCGGGAGGGGACCTCTGGGTTGCGGTGGGTGATCGACCCGATCGACGGGACCACGAACTTCGTGCACGGGCGACGCGACTTCGCCGTCTCGGTCGGGCTCGAGTCACGCGACGGGATCTTCGCGGGTGCCGTGGTCCGGCCTGCTCACGGCGACTGGGCCGCGGCGGAAGGAGACCGGGTCTTCTCCAGCGCCGGACACCAGATGTCGGTCTCCTCGGTCGGGGTAAACGAGGCCCTGGTCGCGGTCGGCCTCTGCCACGACGCCACCGCACGGGCGTTCACCCTGCGGCAGATCGTGCCGGCCCTGGTCGCCCAGGTCCAGGACTGGCGCTGGGTGGGGTCCGCCGCCTGCGACCTCTTCTCGGTGGCCGACGGCTCGCTCGACGGCTACGTCGGCATCAATCTCAGTATCTGGGATATCGCAGCCGGTATCGCTCTGGTGAAGGCCGCCGGGGGCCAGTGCGAAACCGTTCGGGCCGGGCAGATCGACGCCTTCCTC
Source organism: Streptomyces sp. NEAU-174 (assembly GCF_052665095.1). NCBI lineage: Bacteria > Bacillati > Actinomycetota > Actinomycetes > Kitasatosporales > Streptomycetaceae > Streptomyces > Streptomyces sp. NEAU-174. The sequence continues at coordinate 67,177 of NZ_JBQTCE010000015.1, forward strand.
GCGGGATCTCCCGAAGTCGTCACGGGGCTGAAGCACGCCCTTATCAACCTGTGAACTCCCGGGAAACGGTGCAGAAAGGGAATCCCATGGTGCAACTGCTCAACGAGATCAGCTCCCCGGAAGACCTGCACAACCTGTCCGAAGGGGAGTTGGAACGCCTTGCCTCGGAAATACGCACCTTTCTCATCGAGCAGGTCTCACAGACCGGTGGTCACCTGGGCCCCAATCTCGGCGTAGTAGAACTGACACTGGCACTGCACCGGGTCTTCGATTCTCCCAAGGATTCCATCGTCTGGGACACCGGGCACCAGTCCTATGTCCACAAGATCGTCACGGGGCGCCGGGACATGTTCGCCACGCTCCGCACGAAGGGCGGCCTCTCGGGCTATCCGTCACGAGCGGAGTCCGCACACGACCTGGTCGAGAACTCTCATGCCTCCACGGCGCTCGCCTACGCCGACGGGTTGTCCAAGGCGTACGCGCTGCGCGGCGAGGTCGATCGGTGCACGGCGGCAGTCATCGGTGACGGTGCCCTGACAGGCGGCATGGCGTGGGAGGCTCTGAACAACATCGCGTCGGCGGGCAACTCCAGGCCCCTGGTGATCGTCGTCAACGACAACGGCCGTTCCTACTCGCCCACGGTCGGAGGGCTTGCGCGGCACCTCTCGGCGCTGCGGACCCTGCCGGCGTACGAGAGGTTCCTGGCAGCCGGCAAGGAGATCCTCGACCGCACGCCCATCGTCGGCAATCCGGTCTACGGGACCCTGCACGGCGTCAAGCAGGGGCTCAAGGACATCGTGACACCGCAGGCGCTCTTCGAAGACCTGGGTATCAAGTACGTCGGGCCGGTGGACGGACACGACGTCACCGAGTTGGAGAACTCCCTGCGCCTCGCCAAAGGGTTCGGAAGTCCTGTCATCGTGCACTGCATCACGGAGAAGGGACGCGGATACAGCCCCGCCGAGCGGGACGAAGCCGAACGGTTCCACGCCGTGGGGAAGATCGACTCCCGCACCGGCGAAGCGTCGTCGGACGGTTCCCAGAGCTGGACGTCCGTCTTCTCCGCGGAAATCGCCGAGATCGGTGCGGAGAACCCGAGCGTCACCGCCATCACGGCGGCCATGCAAGGACCGGTCGGACTGGGTGAGTTCGGCAAACGCCACCCGGACCGGTTCTTCGACGTCGGCATCGCGGAACAGCACGCGGTCACCTCGGCGGCCGGCATGGCGATGGCCGGTCTGCATCCCGTCGTCGCCGTGTACTCCACCTTTCTGAACCGGGCCTTCGACCAGCTCCTCATGGACGTCGCCCTGCACCGGTGCGGCGTGACGTTCGTACTGGACCGCGCCGGCATCACGGGCAGTGATGGTGCCAGCCACAACGGCATGTGGGACCTGTCCCTCCTCAACATGGTTCCCCACCTGCGCGTGGCCGTCCCCCGGGACGCCGACACCCTTCGTGAGGAACTCCGCGAGGCCGTCGACGTCACGGACGCGCCGACCGCCCTGCGCTTCCCCAAAGGCGCGGTCGAGCCCGCCGTGCCCGCCCTCGAACGCAGGTACGGCGTCGACGTGCTGTACGAATCCGAGCAGCGCGCCGTACTGATCGTCGGTGTGGGCGCCATGGCAGGCCCGTGCGTACGCGTAGCGCACCGGCTCGCCGACGACGGTGTCGGCGCCACGGTCATCGACCCGCGGTGGGTCAAGCCGGTTCCCGAGGGACTCATCCGGCTGGCCCGTGGATATCGTCATGTCGTCACCGTGGAGGACAGTGGACGCATGGGGGGTGTGGGGACAGCCGTGACGCAGGCACTGCGCGATGCCCGCGTCTCCGTTCCGGTCGACGTCATCGGGATTCCCCAGCGGTTCCTCGACCACGGGTCGCGCGGTGAACTCCTCGCGGAGCTGGGACTCGCCGAGGATGCCCTGCACAAGGCCGTCTACGGCGCGGTGGACCTCGGCCCGGGCAAGAACGGGGGCTTTCGCCGGGGTGGGAGGACCCCGAGCAACCTCGTGCCGATCGCCGACAACGCCTGAGGATGCGGCCACCGGGCCTCGTACGCCACCGCGGCGGAGCGGAGTCCTCGTCCCGGACCACGTCAGATGCGACACCCGCGCGTTCCCACGTCGGGTCGGTCGCGACCTGGGCCACGCGCGCCGTTCAACGAGGTGACACAGCCTGCTCACGATGAGACAGGTTTTCCTGCGGAAGGGGTGCTCCTCGATCAGGGGCACCCCTTTTCACCAGCCAGGTTGGTGACATGCGCGGAAGTCGGGAGCTGAACGTGCGGTGACATCGCCGCCACGGCATCTTCCGCGGATCCGCCGGTCCGCCCGGGAACCCGTCGCGACCGCGTGTTCCGCCGGTGGCCGCCGGGAGCCGTATGGCGCGTCAGTGGGCGCCGCGCAGGAACGCCTCCAGGCCCGCCAGGTCATCGGTGTTGAGGTAGTCCACGTCGGCGGCCAGGAGCTCACGCCACAGGGCGTCGCGCTCCGGTCCCGCGACGTCCGGGGTGGCCCAGAAGCGCACGGTCTGCCGGGCGTCGTGCGCGGAGGCGACGAGACGGCGCAGCGTCTCGCGCTCCGCCGCCGGTATCGGACCGGCTCCCGTCCAGGTGAAGGTCTTGGTCCAGTCGGCGCTGATCAGCGGGATGAAGGAGGCGGGCACGCCCGAGCCGAGGTCCTCCAGCCGTCCGTCGTAGAACGCGTGGCGCACCTTCTCGGCCTCCATGGGGGCGCGTGCGCCGCGGTCGCCGGAGATGACGGCGGTCACCGCGCCGCGGCGCACCCGGCCGCCGACCCCGCCGTAGGCGGCGCTGAACAGGTGGCCGTAGCGGCGCAGCCGCTTGGCCAGCTCCAGGTAGGTCGGCTCCCCGGCGGTCTTGAGGTCGATCAGCAGCTGGAGCGACAGGTCGTAACCGCCGTAGACCCGGCCGCCGTTGGCCTTCACCCGCCGGGCCAGCGGGTCGAGGTAGAGCGACTCCAGGGTGCGGGTGGGGTCGAGGTCCGTGGCGTCGTGCGCGACCAGCAATTGGCCGTCGACCAGCCAGATGTCGGCCTCCACGCTGCCGAAGCCGTGGGAGAGCGCGTCGAGGAGCGGACGCGGATGCTCGTAGTCGTTGTGGGCGTGGGCTCTGGCCAGCGGCCGCTCGCCCTTGGCGCGGTCTCCCGAGCCCTCCTTCGAGTTGTCCGTCGCGACGGCGGTGCCGCCGGACGAGGTGGACGTGCCCGCGAACGCGGGCGCGGCCGCGCCGCCCGCCAGAGCGGCTCCGAGGGTGACGACAAAGGCACGGCGTGTACGGCGGTCCATGGGGCCTCCCGGCTCTCGTCCCGGCGGGGTGCCGGATACGCAGGATCGACGCCAGTGAGTATCGGGCGGCCGTATGGCCAAAGGGCAGTACTGAGCGAAGAGTTCCACGGGTGGTCTCCGGCCATTTCCTCGCCGTTCCCGAGGTGCCGGGGCGGTTGCGGCGGTGCCCGTGGGGGGCGCGGGGCGGATGCGCGCGCGGTGTGAACGGGCGGGGGCGCGGGGGCGCGGCCCACGACGCGTTCGGAATGTTTACCCGTCGGCGACGGCCACCATAACCCTCACCCGGGCACTCTTTTGAGTGAATGCAAAAGCCCAAAGTCCGCTGATAACTTGGCAGTTGCTCGAGCGGAATTTTTCTTCAAGGTCCGTACAGGGATGGGTGAGCATTCACGATGACGACGTCCGTTGAACCGGGTTCCGGTACCGACATTTCGCAGCCACAGTTGAGCCTCGGCACGGCGGCCGCGCGGAATCTGGCGACGACGACCAAATCCGTTCCGCAAATGCAGGGGCTCACCTCGCGGTGGCTGCTGCGCATGCTGCCGTGGGTGCAGGTTCCGGGTGGTTCCTACCGGGTGAACCGCCGGGCGTCCCATACGCTCGGCGACGGCCGGGTGGAGTTCACCACCACCGGATCACAGGTGCGGGTCATCCCGGTCGAGCTGCGCGAGCTGCCGCTGCTGCGCCGGTTCGAGGACACCGCGGTGCTCGAGGCCCTGGCGGACCGCTTCGCCCAGCGGGAGTTCGCGCCCGGCGATGTGCTGGTGGAGGCCGGGCGCCCGGCCGATGAGCTCCTCCTCATCGCCCACGGCAAGGTCGACAAATTGACCGAGGGCGCGTTCGACGAGCCCTCGGTGATCGGCTCGGCCGCCGGTGGCGACCACATCGGGGAGCCTGAGCTGACCGCCGCAGAGGCGGGCACCTGGGGCATCACCGTGAAGGCCGTGACGTCCTGCACGGTGCTGGCCCTGCCCCGGCAGGAGTTCGAGGAGCAGCTGGACCGCTCACCGGAGCTGCGCGCGCATGTGGAGGCGGTGCGCTCGGCGCCGGAGACCGAGCGGAACGAGCACGGGGAGGCGGCCATCGCGCTGGCCTCGGGACACTCGGGCGAGCCGGTCCTGCCGGGCACCTTCGCGGAGTACGAGCTGACGCCCCGGGAGTACGAGCTGAGCGTGGCCCAGACCGTGCTGCGCGTCCACACCCGCGTCGCCGACCTCTACAACGAACCCATGAACCAGGTCGAGCAGCAGCTCCGCCTCACCATCGAGGCCCTGCGCGAACGCCAGGAGCACGAGCTCATCAACAACCCCGAGATTGGCCTGCTGCACAACGCCGACCTCTCCCAGCGCATCCACACCCGCAGCGGACCGCCCACCCCCGACGACCTCGACGCGCTGCTGGCCACGGTCTGGAAGGACCCGGGGCTGATCCTGGCGCATCCGCGCGCCATCGCGGCGATCGGCCGGCAGTTCAACAGCCGTGGCATCTCCCCGCAGCCCACGGAGGTGAACGGGCACGCGCTGCCCGCCTGGCGAGGGGTGCCGATCCTGCCGTGCAACAAGATTCCGGTCTCCGGGAGCGGGGTGAGCTCGATTCTCGTTCTGCGCACCGGGGAGGAGAACCAGGGGGTCATCGGACTGCACCGCACCGGAATTCCCGACGAATACCAGCCGAGCCTCTCGGTGCGCTTCATGGGAATCAGCGAGCAGGCCATCATCTCGTATCTCGTCAGCGCCTACTATTCCGCGGCCGTGCTCGTCCCGGACGCGCTCGGAATTCTGGAGAACGTGGAAGTCGGGCTCTGAATCCGCCCGGCGGACTCTGATGTCCACCCGACCGGGCCTGTGGCCTTCGCATACCTTCCCGAAGATCTACCGAAATGGGTGATGAGCACTTATGACCACCTCCGTGGAGTCCGGTGAGCAGCCGCTGAGTCTGGGCACGGCCGCCGCACGGAATCTGGCGACCACCACCAAGTCCGTTCCGCAGATGCAGGCCATCTCCTCCCGGTGGCTGCTGCGCGTCCTCCCCTGGGTCCAGGTGTCGGCCGGTACGTACCGGGTGAACCGCCGGCTGACCTACACGGTCGGGGACGGGCGGGTGGAGTTCATCACCACCGGATCACAGGTGCGGGTCATCCCGCCGGAGTTGGGCGAGCTGCCGACGCTGCGCGGCTTCGGGGTCACCTCCGTGCTGGAGTCGCTTGCCGACGGCTGTGTCCAGCGCGAGTACGCGCCGGGGGATGTGCTGGTGGAGGCGGGCCGCCCGGCCGACCAGGTGTTCCTGATCGCCCATGGCAAGGTCCGTCAGATCGCCCCCGGCGCGTATGACGAGGGCAGCACGCTGGCGGTGCTGGCCGACGGGGAGTACTTCGGCGACGCGGTCCTGACCGGTCCGGAGCGCACCTGGGAGTTCACCGCCCGGGCCATCACCCGGACCACGGTGCTCACCCTCCCCCGCCGTGTGGTCCAGGAGGCCGCCGACCGCTCCGCGGCGCTGCGCGACCACCTCCAGGGGCTCGCCGAACGGACCGCGCCCGCTCAGAACCGGCGCGGTGAGGCCGATATCGCCATCGCGTCCGGCCACTCGGGCGAGCCGACGCTGCCGGGCACGTTCGTGGACTACGAACTGGAGCCTCGGGAGTACGAGCTGAGCGTGGCCCAGACCGTGCTGCGCGTCCACACCCGCGTCGCCGATCTCTACAACGAACCCATGAACCAGGTCGAGCAGCAGCTCCGCCTCACCATCGAGGCCCTGCGCGAACGCCAGGAGCACGAGCTGGTCAACAACCGGGAGTTCGGTCTGCTGCACAACGCCGACCTGTCCCAGCGCATTCACACCCGCAGCGGTCCGCCCACCCCCGACGACCTCGACGAGCTGCTGGCCCGGCGCCGCAAGACCCAGTATCTGCTGGCGCATCCGCGCACCATCGCCGCCTTCGGGCGGGAGTGCAGCAGCCGTGGTCTGTATCCACAGGGCGTCGAGGTGGCCGGGATCGCGGTGCGGGCGTGGCGCGGGGTTCCGCTGCTGCCCTGCAACAAGATCCCGATCAGCGAGTCCGGCACCAGCTCGATCCTGGCGATGCGCACCGGGGAGGAGAGCCAGGGGGTCATCGGTCTGCATCAGACCGGTATCCCGGACGAGTACGAGCCCAGTCTGAACGTCCGGTTCATGGGCATCAGCGAGCAGGCCGTGACGTCCTATCTGGTCTCCGCCTACTACTCGGCGGCGATTCTGGTGCCCGATGCCGTCGGTGTGCTGGAGGACGTCGAGATCGGCCGCTGAGCCCGGCCGTCGGAGACCGGTCGCCGCGGGCGTGGATCAGGGACGGACGCTGCTGACTACGTCCGCGGTGGCCGCCAGCCCCTCGGAGATGGTGGGCGCCACACTGCTGCTCGCCAGGTAGAAGCCGAGCGTCACACAGACCAGCGCATGCGAGATGCGCAGTCCGCCGCTGCGGAGAAACACCACTGTGAGGATCAGAAGCAGCAGGACCACGGAGATGGAAATGGCCATGGGGAGCCTCCTCGGCCACTACGGAGCATCGGAATCCGGCCGTCAGTGTGGCCCAGAATCGCCCTTGGACCGCCGTCACCTGGTGCTCCATACGGGTGCCGATCTGCTGTTCTGTTACCTCCAGACGATTGCCGCCGCGCGGTGAGCGGGCGCGGCAAGCCCCATCAGGCGTCGGCGCGGATCAGTTCGGCGGCCATCTCGCCGATCATGACGCAGGCGGCGTTGGTGTTGGCCGAGACGATCGACGGCATGATCGATCCATCGGCGACCCGCAGCCCGTCGACGCCGCGGACGCGCAGCCGGGGGTCCACCACCGATTGCTCGTCCCCGCCCATCCGGCAGGTGCCGACGTGGTGGAAGTAGGTGCCGGTGTTCTCGCGGACGAAGTCGGCCAGGCCATCCCGGTCGGTCACCCCGGGGCCGGGCAGCAGTTCGCGCGGCTGCCATGCCTCGAACGCGTCGGTGGCCGCCAGCGACCGGGCCAGTTCGACCCCCTGGACCAGCGTGGCGAGGTCCCTTCCGTCGCCGAGATAGCCGGGGTCGATCAGCGGCCGGTCCTCGGGGTCCGCGCCGGAGAGCCGGACCGTGCCCCGGCTGTGGGGCTGCATCGCGGCGACGGTCAGGGTGAAGCTGTTCGGCGGGAACGGCAGCAGCCTGGGGTGGAACGGGATGTGAAAGAGGAACACCTCGAGGTCGGGGCGGGGCACCCCGGGGGCGGTCCGGGTGAACAGGGCCGCCTCGGCGGTGGTCAGCGGGGGCGGCGGCAGCGGGGTGCCCGCCTCATGGACCAGCCCGACCAGGGGGTGGTCCTGGAGATTGGCCCCCACCTCGGGGGCGTCGACCAGCACCGGGACGCCCACCTCGCGCAGATGACCGGCCGGGCCGATTCCGGAGAGCATCAGCAGCTTGGGCGAGTCCACCGAGCCCGCGCACAAGATGACCTCACGCGCCGCGCGCACCCGCCGTGCCACACCGCCGGAGCCCGCATGACCGCCGGAGCCCGCGTATTCGACGCCGACACAGCGGGTGCCCTCGAAGAGCAGCCGCCGTGCGTGGGCCTCGGTGCGCACGGTGAGGTTGGGGCGGTCCATCGCCGGATCGAGATAGGCGACCGCCGTGCTCTGGCGGCGCCCCTCGTGGATGGTCCACTCATGGCGTCCGGCGCCGTCGCTCTCCGCGCCGTTGAAGTCGTCGTTGTAGGCGTAGCCGAGTTCCTTGGCGGCGTCGAGGAAGGCGGTGCTCAGCGGGTTGGGCGTCACGGCCCGGCTGAGCCGCAGCGGACCGCCGGTGCCGCGGAAGCGCGGATCGCGGCCCTCGGCGTGCTCCAGGGCGCGGAAGGTCTCCAGCACCGAGGCGGCGTCCCAGCCGGCGCAGCCGTCGGCGGCCCAGGCGTCGAAGGTGCCGAGGTGGCCCCGGACGTAGGTCATCACATTGATGCTGCTGGAGCCGCCGAGCACCTTGCCGCGCACGGCGGCCTGCGGATGCCCGGCCAGCCCCGGCTGCGGGACGGTGGTGTAGCCCCAGTCGTGCTCACCCCCGATGAGGCTGAACCACGCGGTGGGGTCGTGGATCTGCGCGGCCGCGTCGTCCTTCCCGGCCTCCAGCAGCAGCACCCGTACGTCCGGGGCTTCGGTCAGCCGGGCCGCCACCACGGCGCCCGCCGAGCCCGCCCCCACCACGATGTAGTCGAAGTCGCTCACCATGTGCCCCCGTTCCGGACCCACCCGACGTGCCGCACAGCTGTTCGGCACTCTAGTGGCGTGATCGCGGAGCGGGGGCGGGTTCGCCGGATCCGGCGGGTCGGCCGGTGGGTTGGCCGATGGGTCACCGGCCGGTCAGCCGGTGGGGGCCGGCAGATCCACCAGCCCGGCAAGCGCCTGCCGGTGGCGGCCGGGGGTGCCCAGCGCGATCTGGTCGCTCTTGGCCCGCTTGAGATACAGATGCGCCGGGTGCTCCCAGGTCATGCCGATGCCGCCGTGCAGCTGGACGCACTCCTCGGCCGCGTGCACCGCCACCTCGGCGCAGTGCGCCTGGGCCACGGCCACCGCGACCGCCGCGTCCGGGCTGTCCGTGGCCAGCGCGTCGGCGGCGTACCGGGCGGTGGCGCGCGCCGAGACCAGCTCCAGCCACAGCGCGGCCATGCGGTGCTTGAGCGCCTGGAACGAGCCGATGGGGCGCCCGAACTGATGGCGCTCCTTGGTGTGGCGGACGGTCTCGGTCAGACACCATTCGGCCACGCCCAGCTGCTCGGAGGCGAGCAGCCCGGCCCCGGTCAGCAGCGCCCGCCCGATGGCCCCCTCGGCCCGGCCGGGCCCGGCCAGCCGGCGGGCCGGGGCGCCGGTGAGGGTCACCGCGGCGAGCGGGCGGGTGAGGTCGAGCGAGGTGAGGGGTTCGACGGTGACGCTGGTCTCGGCGGTCTCCACGGCGTAAAGACCATAGCCGTCCGCGCCGGTGGCGGGGACGAGCAGCAGATCGGCGCCCGCCGCGCCCGCGACACCGGAGACCTGGCCGCTGAGCGTGGAGTCGCCATCGGCCCGTACGGTCGCGGCGGGCGCGCCGGACCCGCCGCCGGGCACCACTGCCACGGTGGACAGCGGCACCGCGAGGGCGCCGACCGTACGGCCCTCGGCGACCGCGCCGAGCAGCCGGGCCACGGCCTCCTGGTCGGTGTCGCAGCCGAGCAGGGCGGCGGCGGCGAGGACGGCGCTGGTGAGGTACGGCACGGGGGCGACGGCGCGGCCGAGCTCCTCCATCACCACCGCCGCCTCCCGCGCGGTGGCGCCCTGGCCTCCGAGCTTGTCCGGCACCAGCAGCCCCGCGGTGCCCATCTCGGCGCCCAGCGCGCGCCACAGCGCCACGTCGTACGCCCGGCCGCTCTCGGCCTCGGAGATCACCGCGGCGGGCGGGCAGCGGTCGGTGAGCAGCGACCGTACGGCCGCGCGCAGATCGTCCTCCGCCTCGGAGTAGAGCAGGTCGGCGGTGCTCATCGGGGCAGGTCCTTCCACGGGACGTCCTTGTCGGTCCGCGGCTCGGGCGGCAGGCCCAGGACGCGTTCGGCGATGATGTTGAGCAGCACCTCCGAGGTGCCGCCCTCGATGGAGTTGCCCTTGGCGCGCAGATAGCGGTAGCCGGCCTCGCGGCCGGTGAAGTCCACCAGTTCGGGGCGGCGCAGCGTCCAGTCGTCGTAGAGCAGCCCCTCCTCCCCCAGCAGCTCGACCTCCAGCGCGCTGATCCGCTGGTTGAGGCGGGCGAAGGCGAGTTTCATGGCCGAGCCCTCGGGGCCGGGCTGGCCGACCGCGAGCTGCTGGCGCAGCCGCTCGCCCGCGAGCCGGGCCGCCTCGGACTCCACCCACAGCCGCAACAGCCGCTGGTGGAGGTCGTGGGTGCGCAGTTCGGGCCGCTCGCGCCAGGTGTCGGCGACGAGGCCGATCATGCCGCCCTCGCGGGGGACGCGGCCGCCGCCGATGGCGACCCGCTCGTTCATCAGGGTGGTCTGGGCGACCCGCCAGCCCTCGCCGATCTCGCCGAGCCGCCGGCTGTCGGGGATGCGCACACCGGTGAGGAAGACCTCGTTGAACTCCGCCTCGCCGGTGATCTGGCGCAGTGGCCGGACCTCGACCCCGGGGTCGGTCATATCGCAGATGAAGTAGCTGATGCCGCGGTGTTTGGGCTGGTCGGGGTCGGTGCGGGCGATGAGGATGGCCCAGCGGGCGAGATGGGCGCTGGAGGTCCAGACCTTCTGTCCGTCGACCACCCAGTCGTCGCCGTCGCGCACCGCCCGGGTGGCGAGTGCAGCGAGGTCGGATCCGGCGCCGGGCTCGCTGAACAGCTGGCACCACACCTCCTCGCCGGTCCACAGCGGGCGCAGCAGCCGCTCCCGCTGCTCGTCGGTGCCGAAGCCGAGAATGGTGGGGGCGGCCATGCCGAGGCCGATACCGATGCGGCGGGGGTCGTTGTCGGGCGCCCCCGCGGCCGCCAGCTCGGCGTCGACGACGGCCTGGAGGGAGCGCGGTGCGTCCAGGCCGCCGAGTCCGGCCGGGTAGTGCACCCAGGCGAGCCCGGCGTCGAAGCGGGCGCGCAGGAAGTCCAGGCGGTCGGTGGTGGCGGGCGGATGGGCGGCCAGGAGTTCGCGGACGCGGCGGCGCAGCTCGTCGGCGTCCACGGCGGGGCGGTGCCGGGTGGTGCTCATCGGTCCCCTCCGGCCTGCCCGGGGACGACGACCACACGGCCGGTGGTGACTCCGTCGGCGACGCGCTGGACGGCGTCGGCCGCGCCCTTGAGCGGTACGCGCTCGCTGACCAGCGGTTTGACGGTGCCCTGTGCGGCGAGCTTGGTCAGCTCCTCGTGGCAGGCGCGGATCGCGGCCGGGTCGTGGGTGTTGTACAGGCCCCAGTGGAGGCCGAGGATGGCGTAGTTCTTGACCAGGGCGTGGTTGAGGGCGGCCTGGGGGACGACGCCGCTGGCGAAGCCGACGACCACGATGCGGCCCTCGAAGGCGACGCATTTGACGGACTTGACGAAGGCGTCGCCGCCGACCGGGTCGTAGACGACGTCCGCGCCGCGTCCGCCGGTGGCCTCCTTGACGGCCGCCACGATGTCGTCGGCGCGCCGGTCGAGGACGAGGTCGCAGCCGAGTTCGCGGGCGACCCGGGCCTTGTCCTCGCCGCCGACGACGCCGATCACGGTGGCCCCGGCCGCCTTGCCGAGCTGGACGGCGGCGCTGCCGACCCCGCCGGCGGCGGCGTGCACCAGGAGCGTCTCGCCGGACTGGATGCGGGCCCTGCGGTGCAGGCCGAACCAGCCGGTCTGGTAGCCGATGTGCAGCGCCGCGGCCTCGGCGTCGTCCAGGGCGTCGGGCGCGGGCAGCGCGGCCGCCGCCGCCACGGGCACCAGCTCGGCGAAGCCGCCCGCGGGGAGCGTGGGCGTGGCCAGGACGCGGGAGCCGACCACGCCCTCGGCGCCCTCGCCGACGGCGACGACCTCGCCGCACACCTCGACGCCGGGGGTGAACGGCAGGGGCGGCCGCACCTGGTACTGGCCGCGGCACAGCAGGGCGTCGGGGAAGTTGACGTTGACGGCCCGGACCCGCAGCAGCAGCTGTCCCGGTCCCGCCTGGGGGTCCGGCACCTCGTCGAGGCGCATGACCTCACCGGGCTCGCCATTGTCGTGCACTCGCCATGCCTGCATCCGGTGGCCTCCACAAACGGATCGTCGGAACGCGGTACCGCGCCGGGTCGAACATACTAACCAGTCGGTACGAGGAGCGGAACCGCCACCACCGTCAGCCATCCTGACCTGCCCACCCGGCGGTGGATGAACTCTTGTGCAACTCTGGAGGCACCCTTGAGCCCGGCGCGTCGGCAGTTAAGAGTGGACGGCGACATATCGGTTCGTTTCCCAGCGAGCCGATGCCGGAACGGGACGGGAGAAGACTGTGCCCGACGACAAGGCGATCAGCGAGACCGAGATGGAGGCCAGGCTGCACGGCATCTGTTTCAAGACCGGGCCGCCGCGCCGCATCGGAGTCGAACTCGAATGGCTCCTGTACGACCCGCACGACCCCGCACGACCCGTCGAGGCGGCCCGGCTCGAAGCCGCGGTCACCGCCCTGCGCGGACTGCCACTGCGGTCCGCCATCACCTTCGAACCCGGCGGTCAGGTGGAGCTCAGCTCCCTCCCGGCCGACTCCCTCACCGCGTGTGTGGAGTCCGCGGCCGCCGATCTGGTTCTTGTACGTTCCGTACTCACCGGCCTGGGCCTCGGGCTCGCCGGCCACGGACATGACCCCTGGCGCCCACCGAGACGCTTCCTGACCACGCCCCGGTACGAGTGCATGGAGACCTACTTCGACCGCCGGGGTCCGGCCGGGCGCTCCATGATGTGCAACACCGCCTCCGTGCAGGTCTGTGTGGACGCCGGGCACGAGGAGCCCGGACCGCTCGGCATGGCACGGCGCTGGCGGCTCGCCCATCTGCTGGGCGCGGTGCTCACCGCCGCGTTCGCCAACTCACCCCTGCGCCAGGGCCGCCCCACGGGCTACCGCTCCACCCGGCAGGCGCTGTGGACGGCGATGGAGCCCGGACGCACCCACGCCCCGGCCGACGGCCGCGATCCCCGCACGGCCTGGGCCCACTACGTGCTGGACGCGCCCGTGATGGCCATCCGGGACGAGAAGGCGCCCTGGACGGTGCCGTCCGGGGTGACCTTCCGCGAGTGGGCCCGCACGGCGCTGCCCCGGCCACCCACCCACGACGACCTCGACTTCCACATCTCCACGCTCTTTCCCCCCGTCCGCCCGCGCGGCCATCTGGAACTGCGCATGATCGACGCGCAGAGCGGTGAGGACGGATGGATCGTCCCCCTCGCCGTCACGGTCGCGCTCTTCGACGATCCCGAGGCTGCTGAAACGGTTTACCGGGTGGTGAAGCCGCTCGCCGAGACGGCCGGCGCCCGCCCCGCACCGGGCAATCCGCTGTGGCGCGCCGCGGCCCGCCACGGTCTGGCCGACCCCGAGCTGCGCGCCGCCGCCGCCAGCTGCTTCACCACGGCGCTGGACGCGCTGCCGCGTATCGGCGCCTCCCCCGCCATCACCGCCGCCGTCGCCGGCTTCACCGACCGCTATGTGCTCCGCGGCCGATGTCCCGCCGACGATCTGCTCGCTCCCCTCACCGGTAAGGAGGGACGGTCATGACCGCCCCCGGCTCCGATCCCACCATCGATCCCGAGGCGCTGCGCCGGCGCGCCGAGAAGGCGCTGCGCACCGCGCGCGACCGCACCCACACCCTCACCACCTGCGTGGACGAGCCCGACCTCACCGCCCAGCACTCCCCTTTGATGTCCCCGCTGGTGTGGGATCTGGCGCATATCGGCAACCAGGAGGAGCAGTGGCTGCTGCGCGCGGTCGGCGGACGTGACGCGCTGCGCCCCGAGATCGACTCGATATACGACGCCTTCGAGCACCCGCGCGCCGAGCGGCCCACCCTGCCGCTGCTGGCGCCCGCCGAGGCCCGCGGCTATGTGCACGAGGTGCGCGGCCGGGTGCTGGACATCCTGGAGCGGATCGAGCTGCGCGGCGCCCCGCTGGTGGACGCGGGCTTCGCCTTCGGCATGATCGCGCAGCATGAACAGCAGCACGACGAGACGATGCTCATCACCCACCAGCTGCGCCGCGGACCCGCCGCGCTCACCGCCCCGCCACCGCCCGACGCGGACGGAGGCGCGGCGCTGCCGGCGGAAGTGCTGGTCCCGGGCGGCCCGTTCACCATGGGCACCTCGGCCGAGCCCTGGGCCCTGGACAACGAGCGGCCCGCGCACCACCGGCTGGTCCCGGCCTTCCACATCGACACCACTCCGGTGACCAACGGCGCGTACGAGCGGTTCATCGCGGACGGCGGCTACACCGAGCGACGCTGGTGGACGGCCGACGGCTGGGCGTACATCCAGGAGCACGGCCTCGCCGCCCCGCTGTTCTGGCGGCGCGAGGGCGGGCAGTGGCTGCGCCGGCGGTTCGGGGTGACCGAGCCGGTGCCGCCGGAGGAGCCGGTGGTGCATGTGAGCTGGTACGAGGCGGACGCCTACGCCCGCTGGGCGGGGCGGCGGCTGCCGACCGAGGAGGAGTGGGAGAAGGCCGCCCGACACGACCCGGAGAGCGGCCGGTCCCGGCGCTACCCGTGGGGCGACGAGGACCCCACGCCCGACCACGCCAACCTGGGCCAGCGCCATCTGCGGCCCGCGGCGGCCGGAAGCTATCCGCGGGGCGCCTCCCCGCTGGGGGTGCGGCAGCTGATCGGCGATGTGTGGGAGTGGACCTCGAGCGACTTCCTGCCCTACCCGGGGTTCCGCGCCTTCCCCTACCGCGAGTACTCGGAGGTGTTCTTCGGCCCGGCGCACAAGGTGCTGCGCGGCGGCTCCTTCGCGGTGGACGAGGTGGCCTGCCGGGGCACGTTCCGCAACTGGGACCTGCCGGTCCGCCGCCAGATCTTCTCCGGCTTCCGCACCGCGCGGGACGCGTCCTGATGTGCCGCCACCTGGCCTACCTGGGGCCGCGGACCTCCATCGGCGAGGTGGTCGTGGCGCCCGCTAACAGCCTGTTCCGGCAGTCGTGGGCGCCGCGGCGGCAGGCGCACGGCACGGTCAACGCCGACGGGTTCGGCGTCGGCTGGTACGCGTCGGACGACCCGGTGCCCGCGCGCTACCGCCGCGCCGGGCCCATCTGGGGCGATCTGTCGTTCGCCGACCTGGCCCGCGTGGTGCGCACGGGGGCGCTGATGGCCGCCGTAAGGGATGCCACCGAGGCGAGCGCGGACGGCGAGGCGGGCGCCTCGCCGTTCGCCTCCGGGACCTGGCTGTTCAGCCACAACGGGGCGATCCGCGACTGGCCGCACGCGGTCGCGGACCTCGCCGCCGCGCTGCCACCGGCGGATCTGCTCGGCCTGGAGGCGCGCTGCGACTCGGCGTTCGTCTGGGCGCTGGTGCTGCACCGGCTGCGGCTGGGCCACGCGCCGCCGGAGGCGCTGGCCGAGACCGTCGAGCAGTTCGCCGCCGCCTCCCCCGGCTCACGGCTCAACCTGCTGCTCCTGGACGGCGCGACCATCGCCGCCACCGCCTGGGGCGACACCCTGTGGTACCTGGCCGATCCGGACCGGGGCGTGGTGGTGGCCTCCGAGCCGTACGACCAGGACCCCGGCTGGACCGAGGTCCCCGACCGCACCCTGCTCACCGCCACCCGCACCGATGTAACGCTCACCGCACTCAAGGAGGCTTCCCGTTGAGCCCCTTCACCGTCACCCGCACCCTGCCCGCCGATGCCACCGCGGCCGCGCTGCGCGCCGATGTGGCCGACGGGCTGACCAGCACCCCCAAACAGCTTCCGCCCAAGTGGTTCTACGACGCCCGGGGAAGCGCGCTCTTCGAAGAGATCACGCGGCTGCCCGAGTACTACCCGACCCGCGCCGAGCGGGAGATCCTCGTCGCCCGTGCGGCGGAGATCGCCGACGCCACCGGGGCCCGCACCCTCATCGAACTGGGCTCCGGCTCCTCCGAGAAGACCCACCACCTGATCCGGGCGCTGCCGGATCTGCGCGTCTACGTCCCCGTCGACGTGAGCGAGAGCGCGCTGGAACTGGCCGGGGAGGCCCTGCTGGCCGAGCATCCACGGCTGATGGTGCACGCGCTGGTGGCCGACTTCATGAACGGGCTCGCGCTGCCCGACGACACCCCGGGGCCGAGGCTGCTGGCCTTCCTCGGGGGCACCATCGGCAATCTGCTGCCGGCCGAGCGCGCCGCCTTCTTCGCCTCGGTGAGCGAGCTGCTCGCGCCCGGCGACGCGCTGCTGCTCGGCACCGACCTGGTCAAGGACGAGGCCACGCTCGTCTCCGCCTACGACGACGTCCAGGGGGTCACCGCGGCGTTCAACAAGAACGTGCTGACGGTGCTCGACCGCGAGCTGGGCGCCGACTTCGACCCCTCCGACTTCGACCACGTGGCGGTGTGGGACGCCGAGGAGGAGTGGATCGAGATGCGGCTGAGGGCCCGTAAGGAGCTCACCGCGAAGATTCCCGCCATGGATCTCGCGGTGCACTTCGCGGCCGGGGAGGAGGTCCGCACCGAGGTGTCCGCCAAGTTCCGGGAGGAGAAGGTGCGGGACGAACTGGCCGCCGCGGGGATGGAGTCGCGGCGCTGGTGGACCGACGCGGAGGGCCGCTTCGCGGTGTCGCTCGCCGTGCGCCGGTAACTCCTCGCCGGATCGCGGCGGACCGCCGCCCGGGACCGTTGGTCGCGGGCGGCGGCTCGCTTTGCGGGAGCGAAGGAGCGACGCGGTTCGACGTCCGGGCCGCGAGGCGCGGGTGTGATGCACATCACATCAGCGGAAGAGGGTCGCAGCACAGCGCGCTGTGGCCCTCTTTCCAGGTGAACTCCCTCTTGTTGTGCCCAAATCGGGCCCCTTATCTTTGGCCCGCCCGGCAGCTCGCCGCACCCGGCAGCACGAGAAGGAGCCGTCCATGCCCTTACGGGGACGCCACCGCCGCTACAAGCCCAACCGCATCTCCCGTGCCTCGCTGAGCGTCACGGCGGGCGGCGCCGGAATCGCCCTTCCACTCGTCGGCGCCGCGGGCGCGTCCGCGGCCTCCGGCGAAACCTGGGACAAGGTGGCCCAGTGCGAGTCCACCGACAACTGGGCCATCAACACCGGCAACGGCTTCTACGGCGGGTTGCAGTTCACGCAGAGCACATGGGAGGCGTACGGCGGCACGGCGTACGCGGCACGGGCCGATCTGGCCACCAAGGACCAGCAGATCGCGATCGCGGAGAAGGTGCTCGACGGCCAGGGCCCCGGCGCATGGCCGGTCTGTTCGGGCAAGGCCGGTCTGACGCGGGGCGACGCGGCGCCGCAGAGCGCCGAGAAGGTCGTCAGGACGGCCGCCGCCCCGGTCAAGCAGACCCATGAGAAGGCCCAGCAGGCGGTGGCGAGCAAGCCCACGCCCACCAGCCTCCCGGGGGGCGCCGCCACGAAGTCCGGCCGCTATGTGGTCGTCAGCGGCGACTCCCTGTCCCGTATCGCCGACACCCACGATGTCAACGGCGGCTGGGAGGCGCTCTACAAGACCAACCGCGAGACGATCGGCGGCGACCCCGATCTGATCTACCCCGGTCAGAAGCTCTCCCTCAAGGGCGGTAAGGCCACCGCCAAGCCCAAGGCGGAACCCGAGCCCCACCACAAGGCCGAGGCGAAGCCCAAGCCGAAGCCCGCGCCGCACCCCAAGGCCGAGAAGCACACCAGCCGGGAGCGGGCCACCAAGCCCGTCGTCTCCTCGGGCTTCACCGCCCCCGTCAGCGGGGTCAGTCCGAGCACCGCCTACCGGGCGGCCGGCTCGAGCTGGTCGAGCGGCTATCACACGGGGGTGGACTTCCCCGTGGGCATCGGCACCTCCGTGAAGGCCGTGGGACCGGGCCATGTGGTCTCGGCGGGCTGGGGCGGCGCGTACGGCTATCAGGTGGTCATCCGGCATCCGGACGGCAAGTACAGCCAGTACGGCCATCTCTCGCAGCTGTCGGTGCGGGCCGGGCAGAGCGTCAACGGCGGCCAGCAGATCGGCCGTTCCGGCTCGACGGGCAATGCCACCGGACCGCATCTCCACTTCGAGATCCGCACCGGCCCCGGCTATGGCTCGGACATCAATCCGCTGGCCTATCTGCGGTCACACGGCGTCAGCCTCTGACCCTTCTCCCCGGTGAGAGCCGGGTCAGCCGGGCGAATCGCGGCCCTCTGGTGAGCGTGGTGGCGACCATGTGTCCGGAGACGCCGCCCAGCCCGGCCCCCGGGTGAGTGGACGCGCCGATGTGCCAGAGCCCGTCAATATCGGTCGCGTGCCGTCCGGAGGCGGGCAGGGGGCGCCAGACAAAGCTCTGGTCCAGTTCGAGGGAACCGCCGTACGGGTCGCCATCAACCGCGTTGGGGTTCCGGCGGGCGAGATCCGGGGGCGCGATGACGTCGACGGCGAGCACCTTGCCGGGCAGATCGGGTGCGTGCCGGGCGATCCGGTTCAGCACCCGGTCGGCGTAGCCCCGGGCCAGCTCCGGGGTCCAGCCCTGAGCGGTGTCCAGTTCACCGGCCGCGTCGCCGCGCGGGGTGGACGGCACCTCCTGCAACTGGAGCCACAGCGCGGCGGCCCCGGGCGGCACCCGGCCGGGGTCCAGGACGTACTGCTGCCCGACGACCACCGTGGGCCGCCGGGGCAGCAGACCCGCCTCGGCCTCGGCGCAGGCGATACCGGTGCTGCCCGAACCGTCGGTCAGGTGCACCAGCGGGATCGTGTTCAGCCGGGCGTCGCGCCAGCCGGGCGGCTCGGACAGCGCCACATGGATCTGCATCGCGGCGCGGCCGTAGCGGAATCGCCGCGCCTCGGCGCGCAGTTCGGGGCGCACCGAGCCCTCCGGCAGGAGGGTGTCGTACAGCGCGGTGGGGGTCACCGAGGCGAGGACCGCGCGGCGGGCACGGAAGACCCGGCCGCCCGCCGCCACTCCCATGGCGCGGCCCCGCTCGACGAGGACGCGGTCGACCCGGGTGCCGGTCTCCAGCCGTACGCCCGTCGTCGTCAGCAGCGACCGGAAGGCGTCGAGGAACCGGCCCGCGCCCCCGGCCACCACGGGCACACCGGCGCCGTGCAGGGTGGCGGCGAGCAGCGTCACCAGGAAGCCGCCCGACGCGTGGTCCGGCGACAGCCCCGCGTGCAGCAGCCACGGGGCGAACAGGTGGTCCACCTCGTCCCCGCGGAACTCCGCGCGCAGGTAGCCACGTCCGCTGGTGGCCACCGAGCGCACCCATCGCTCCACCCCCTGCCGCCCGCCGCCGCGCAGCAGGGCGACCGCGTGGCGGAGGACGGCCGGTGACCGGAGCTCGCCGCCCATCAGGCCGCCGATCGCCTCCATATCGGCGCCCAGCCGGCCGAGCGCGGCCAGATACGCGGCCCGGTCCGCCTCGTGCGCGAAACCCTCGGCGGTGCGCTCCGGATCGCGGTGCGCGAGGGTGACCCTGCCGTCGTCGGCCACGCTGGCGATGACCCACTCATCGGTGTTGCGGTACTCCAGCCCATGCCGCCGCAGGGGCTCCCCCAGACGCGCGTACGCCGGTCCGGAGACGAACAGCGGATGCCAGGAGGAGTAGGTGTCGTGGAGGTAGCCCGGCAGGGTGCGCTCCTCGGTGGCGATGAACCCGCCGATGTCCGGTTCGCGCTCCACCAGGATGACGGACCATCCGGCCAGGGCCAGCTCCGCGGCGGCGACCAGGCCGTTGACACCGGACCCGACGACTACGGCGTCTGCCTCGGCCATCCGGTGTTCCTCCTGCCATCGCGCGATGCGGTGCTTTTGTTCGTTTTCCGCATGCTACGCGAAGAGCGCGGAGAAGATGCTGAATGGTGGGTTATCGTCCGTACGGCGGGGGCGCGGCAGCCCCAGCGCGGCCTCGACCGCCACCGGCCCGCCCCTTCCCTCAACTGGGGCTCAGTCGCACAGGACCGCCGTCTGTGCCTTCAGCAGCCCCTTGCTCCGCGGCACGGGCGCCTCGCCCTTGAGCTCCGCGGCGAGGTCGTAGACGGTGGCGGCCAGGACCAGTTGGCGCCGGCCATCGGCGGTGGTGACGGAGACGCTGGTGTAGCCGGGGCCCGCGCCGTCGGTCTCCCAGGCGGTGAGCGGGTCGGCCTTCTTCCCCTCGCCGGGGGCGCACGGCACCTCCATGCGCTGCACCCCGAGTCCGTACGCGGGCGCGTCGGGGAACTCCACCGGGGTCTTGAGCTCGCGCTGCTGGTCGGGACGGAGCAGCTTGCCCCCGAAGAGGGCGCGCTCGAACCGGGCCAGATCGTCCACGGTCGAGATCATGGCTCCGGCGGTCCAGTCGTAGGAGGGGCTGAACCGCGTCATATCGCGGCCCTCGAGGTCGTAGCCGTGCAGATGGGAGCCGTGCACCTCGGGGTCGGTCACCGGGAAGGAGGTGTGCTTCAGCCCCAGCGGGGCGAGGATCCTGCGGTCGATCTCGGCGGGCGCGGAGCGGTGGGTCACCGCCTCGATCACCAGCCCGGCGAGCAGATAGTTGGTGTTGGAGTACGACCAGCCCTTCCCCGGCGCGAACTCCGGCTTGTGCGCGACCGAGCGGGAAATCACCTCGCGCGGGGTGATGACGTGGTCCCGGTCGCCGTCCTCCAGATAGGGCGCGAAGAACGAGGCCTCGGTGGTGGGGTCGTAGATCCCCGAGGTGTGGTTGAGCAGCTGACGGATGGTGATGGCCTTACCGTCGTTGCCGTTCCCCTGGACGACACCGGGCAGCCACTTCTCCACGCTGTCGTCGAGTGAGAGCCGTCCCTCGCCCTCCAGTTGCAGCAGGACCGTGGAGACGAACGCCTTGGTGTTGCTGGCGATCCTGAACCGCTGCTCAGGGCGGGCCTTCTCGCCGGTGGCCTTGTCCGCGACCCCGGCCGCCGTCCGCCACTCGTCGTCGCCGCGCCGTGCGTAGGCCACCGCGCCCGGGAATCCGTCCTTCACCGTCTGGCCGATGGCCTCCTCGAAACCGGACGGCGCCGACGGCCCGGCCGACTCCCCCTGGGCCGTGGCGATGGTGACGGTCGCCGTCACCGCCAGCGCGCCGATCCCCGCCCACAGCGCCACGCCCCTTGCCCGAACTCCCACGAACCCGCTCCTTGCCTCGTTCCCTGTGCCGTTCGCGGATCATCGTGCCGTCGCGGCGCACCGGGCTCCCATCCCGCTGCCGCCCGTCCCGCCCGGGGGTTTTCCCCACCCCATAGGGGCCGCACGGCCCGTCAGGGTGCCCCGTACACCGGGCCCGGCGGTTCGGCCCCGGCGAGGAGTTTCCGCGCGGCCTCGCCCGCTTCCGCCGGTGTCCAGCGGGCGCCCTTGTCGGCGGTGGGGCCCGGCCGCCAGCCCTCCATGACGGTGATCCGCCCGGCCTCGGCCTCGAAGACCCGGCCCGTGACCCCGGCGCAGGCGGCTGAGCCGAGCCAGACGACGAGCGGTGAGACATTCGCGGGGGCCATCGCGTCGAAGGCGGCGGGGTCTTCCGGCGCGGCCATGTCACCGGCGAACGTGGTCTCCGTCATCCGGGTGCGGGCCGCCGGGGCGATGGCGTTGACCTGGACGCCGTAGCGGCCGAGTTCGGCGGCGGCCACCGAGGTCAGGCCGAGGATCCCGGCCTTGGCCGCGGAGTAGTTGCCCTGTCCGACGCTGCCCAGCAGCCCGGCCCCGGAGCTGGTGTTGACCACCCGGGCCACCGGGGTGCGGCCCGCCTTGGCCTCGGCGCGCCAGTGGGCGGCGGCGTGCCGCAGCGGCAGGAAGTGGCCCTTGAGATGGACGCGGATCACCGCGTCCCACTCGTCCTCGCCGAGGTTGACGAGCATGCGGTCGCGCAGGAATCCGGCGTTGTTGACGAGGGTGTCGAGCCGGCCGTAGGTGTCGAGGGCGGCGGCCACGAGGGAGGCGGCGCCGTCGGTGGTGGCGATGTCGCCGCCATGCGCCACCGCCTCCCCGCCCGCGGCCCGGATCTCCTCGACGACCCGCTGGGCCGGGTCCGCCGACGCCCCGGCGCCGTCCGGGGCCACGCCGAGGTCGTTGACGACGACCTTCGCGCCCTCGGCGGCGAAGGCGAGCGCGTGCGCCCGCCCGAGGCCGCGGCCCGCTCCGGTGACGACGGTGACGCGCCCGTCGCACAGTCCGCTCATCTCAGTCCTCCTGTGGTTCTGCCCGGCCGGTGCCGGGGGCCGGCTGGTTGACGTTGGCGGCATCGAGGAACGCGGGGCGCTCCCCGCCCCCGTGGATGGCGATGCTGGCGCCGCTGATGTACCCGGCCAGCCCGGAGGCGAGGAACACACAGGCGTCTCCGGCCTCGACGGGCTCGGCCATCCGCCCGAGCGGCACGGTCCGGCCGACGGCGGCGATGCCCTCCTCGTCCCCGTAGTGCAGATGCGACAGTTCGGTGCGGACCATGCCGAGCACGAGCGTGTTGACCCGGACCGCGGGGGCCCACTCCACGGCCAGGGTGCGGGCCAGGTTCTCCAGCCCCGCCTTGGCGGCTCCATAGGGTCCGGTGCCGGGGGACGGTCGGGTGCCGCTGACGCTGCCGATCATCACGATCGAGCCGCCGCCCTCCTGTTGGCGCATCAGCTCGTAGGCGCTCAGCGAGACGGTCATGGGAGCGATCAGATTGAGTTCGACGACGCGGGCCGCGCGCCGCTGCCCGGCCTCGGCGATCAGCCCGTAGGGGCTTCCCCCGGCGTTGTTGACCAGCAGGTCGAGCCGCCCGTGGGAGCGGCGCAACCGGGCGAAGAACGCGGTGACCGCGTCCACGTCCCGGATGTCGAGCGATTCGAAGCGCGCCGTGCGCCCGTCCACCTCGATGGGTTCGTCGGGCGCGCGGCGCGCACAGATCACCACCTCGGCCCCGGCGGTGAGCAGGGCCCGGGTGATCCCCGCTCCGACGCCGCGCGTGCCGCCGGTGACCACGGCGACGCGCCCGGCGAGATCGATGGTGACGGCCACAAGACACCTCCCGCTGCGCGATGAGCGCTGCTACCTTCTCACCTAACAAATGTTTGGTGGAAAGGTAGCGGATCTGCTCATGGGTGTCTCCACCTCCGCCCCCGCGGCCGGTGTCCGACTGGTCACCATGGACTTCCCACCCGTCAACGCCCTGCCCGTGCGGGGCTGGTACGAGCTGGCCGACGCGCTGCGCACCGCGGGCGCCGACCCGTCGGTGCGCTGTGTGGTGCTGGCCGCCGAGGGCCGGGGCTTCAACGCGGGCGTGGACATCAAGGAGATCCAGGCGGCCCAGGGCCATTCGGCGCTCATCGGCGCCAACCACGGATGTGCCGAGGCGTTCGCCGCCGTCTACGACTGCCCGGTCCCGGTCGTCGCCGCCGTCCACGGCTTCTGCCTGGGCGGTGGCATCGGTCTGGTCGGGAACGCCGACGCGATCGTGGCCGGCGAGGACGCCACGTTCGGCCTGCCCGAGCTGGACCGCGGCGCACTGGGCGCGGCCACCCATCTGGCGCGGCTGGTCCCGCCGCATCTGATGCGCGCGCTGTACTACACCGCGCGCACCGCGACCGCCGAGGAGCTGCACCGCCATGGCTCGGTGTGGCGGGTCGTGCCGCGCGCCGGGCTGCGGGCGGCGGCGCTGGAGCTGGCCGGTGAGATCGCCGCCAAGGACGGTGCGCTGCTGCGGCTGGCCAAGGCGGCCATCAACGGCATCGATCCGGTCGATGTGCGCCGGAGCTACCGCTTCGAGCAGGGCTTCACCTTCGAGGCCAATCTGGCGGGCCTGTCCGACGGGCACCGCGACGCGTTCGTCACCAGGAGCACCGGGAAGGGGTGAGCGGCGTTGGCCGACAAGACGATGACGGCCGAGGAGGCCGTCGGCCGGATCCGCAGCGGTATGACGGTCGGCATCGGCGGCTGGGGGTCGCGGCGCAAGCCCATGGCGCTGGTCCGTGCCCTGCTGCGGTCGGAGGTCGGCGATCTGACCGTGGTCTCCTTCGGCGGCCCCGACGTCGGACTGCTGACCGCCGCCGGGAAGGTCCGCAAGCTGGTGACGGCGTTCGCGACACTCGACTCGATCCCCCTGGAGCCGCACTTCCGGGCGGCGCGCGAGCGGGGGGACATCGAACTGACCGAGCTGGACGAGTCGATGATGATGTGGGGGCTGACCGCCGCCGTGCACCGGCTGCCGTTCCTGCCCGTCCGCGCGGGCCTCGGCTCGGACGTGATGACGGTCAACCCCGCGCTGCGGACGGTGACATCGCCGTACGAGGACGGTGAGGAGCTGGTGGCGGTGCCCGCGCTGCGGCTGGACGTGGCGCTGGTGCACCTCAACCGGGCGGACGCGCAGGGCAATGGGCAGTACCTCGGGCCCGATCCGTACTTCGACGACCTGTTCTGCGAGGCGGCCGCCGAGGCGTATCTCTGCTGTGAACGCGTCGTCGCCACCGCCGAGTTCGCGGACGCAGGTGGCCCGCAGACGCTGCTGGTCAAGCGGCATGCGGTGACCGGTGTGATCGAGACCCCGGGCGGCGCGCACTTCACCTCCTGCGTCCCCGACTACGGACGGGACGAGGCGTTCCAGAGCGCGTACGCCAAGGCCGCCGCCGACCCGGAGGCGTGGCGGGAGTTCACAAGGCGGTTTCTGTCCGGGGACGAGCAGCGGTACCGGGCCGCGGTGGCGGCGTTCGGGAGGGAGGGCGCATGACCGGAGGGGTGACCCGGGCCGAGTACTGCGTGGTGGCCTGTGCCGAGGCATGGCGGGGCGACGGGGAGATCCTGGCCGCCCCGATGGGCGCGGTGCCCAGGATCGGCGCCCGGCTGGCCAGGCGAACCTTCGCGCCCGAGCTGATGCTGACGGACGGCGAGGCGATGATCGTGGGCGGCGGTCCGGAGGAGGGCGATCCGGAGGTGGTGGAGGGGTGGCTGCCGTACCGGGCGCATCTGGCGCTGGTCACCGGCGGCCGGCGGCATGTGATGATGGGCGCGAGCCAGCTCGACCGCCACGGCAACCAGAACATCAGCTGCGTCGGCGACTGGAAGCGGCCCAAACGGCAGCTGCTGGGGGTGCGGGGAGCACCGGTCAACACCCTGAACAACCCCACGAGTTACTGGGTCCCCCGGCACTCGCGGCGGGTCTTCGTCGAACGCGTCGACATGGTGTGCGGGGTGGGTCACGACCGGGCGGCGGCCGCGGGACCGGCCGCCACGCGCTTCCATGACCTCCGGTGTGTGGTGACCGATCTGGCGGTCCTCGACTTCGCCACGCCCGACCGCACCCTGCGGGTGCGCTCCCTGCATCCGGGGGTGACCGCCGAGGCGGTGCGGGAGGCCACCGGCTTCCCCCTCGACATCGCCGACGACGTCCCGTCCACCCGGGAGCCGACCCCCGCCGAGCTGCGGCTGATCCGGGAGGTCATCGACCCGGAAGGCGCCCGCGAGCGGGAGGTGCCGTCCTGATGGACACCCCGCTGACCCGGCTCGTCGGGGTGCGCCATCCGCTCGTCCAGACCGGCATGGGGTGGGTGGCCGGGCCCCGGCTGGTGTCCGCCGTGGCGAACGCCGGGGCGCTGGGCATCCTGGCCTCCGCGACCATGTCGCCCGAGCGGCTGCGCTCGGCCGTGCGCGAGGTCGCCGCCCGCACCGACGCCCCCTTCGGGGTCAATCTGCGCGCCGACGCCGGGGACGCCGGGGAGCGGGTGCGGATCATCGTCGAGGAGGGGGTACGGGTCGCCTCGTTCGCGCTGGCCCCCAGGCGTGAGCTGATCGGCCGGCTGAAGGACGCGGGCGTGGTGGTCATCCCGTCCGTGGGCGCCCGGCGCCACGCGGAGAAGGTGGCGGGCTGGGGCGCGGACGCGGTGGTGGTGCAGGGCGCCGAGGGCGGTGGTCACACCGGGCAGGTGGCCACCACCGTGCTGCTCCCCCAGGTCGTGGACGCGGTGGACATCCCGGTCGTGGCCGCGGGCGGCTTCCACGACGGACGGGGGCTGGCGGCCGCGCTCGCCTACGGGGCGGCGGGGATCGCCATGGGCACCCGCTTCCTGCTCACCTCCGACAGCACGGTCCCGGACGCGGTGAAGGCGCGCTATCTGGCGGCGGCGGTCACCGATGTCACCGTCACCACGGCGGTGGACGGACTCCCCCACCGGATGCTCCGCAGCGAGCTGGTCGACTCCCTCGAGCGCTCCGGCCGCGCCGCCGCGCTCCTGCGCGCCGCCCGCCACGCGGCCGCGTTCCGGCGGCTGGCCGGGCTGAGCTGGCCGCGGATGGTGCGCGACGGGCTGGCCATGCGGCACGGCAAGGACCTCACCTGGAGCCAGGTGCTGCTGGCCGCCACCACCCCGATGCTGCTGAAGGCGTCGATGGTGGACGGCCGCACCGACACGGGGGTGATGGCCTCCGGTCAGGTGGCCGGGGTGATCGAGGATCTGCCGTCCTGCGCGGAGCTGGTGGACCGGATCATGGCCGAGGCCGCGACGACCCTGGACCGGCTGACCGGCGGTCGTACAGTGGGGTGAAAGCGGCCAGACCATGACACGGGTAATGGGAGGTCGTCATGGCCGACCCCAAGGGTTTCCTCACCACACCCCGTCGTCTTCCGCCCCGGCGTCCGGTGGACGAGCGGGTGCAGGACTGGGACGAGG
Organism: Streptomyces sp. NEAU-174; assembly: GCF_052665095.1. NCBI lineage: Bacteria > Bacillati > Actinomycetota > Actinomycetes > Kitasatosporales > Streptomycetaceae > Streptomyces > Streptomyces sp. NEAU-174. The sequence goes on from NZ_JBQTCE010000015.1 coordinate 93,687, forward strand.
TGCCCGCACCCGGCGGACTGCTGCCGATCATCAACGCCCAGGCGGACCGCTGCATGGACTGCGGCATCCCGTTCTGCCATGAGGGCTGCCCGCTGGGGAACCTCATCCCGGAGTGGAACGACCTGGTCTCCCGTGACGACTGGCTGCGCGCGAGCGAGCGGCTGCACGCCACCAACAACTTTCCCGAGTTCACCGGCCGGCTCTGCCCGGCCCCCTGCGAGAGCGCCTGTGTGCTGGCCATCAACCAGCCGGCGGTCACCATCAAGAACGTCGAGGTGGCCATCGCCGACCGGGCCTGGGAGAGAGGCCATGTGGCCCCCAGGCCACCGGAGCGGCTGAGCGGCCGCACGGTCGCCGTCATCGGCTCGGGCCCCGCGGGCCTGGCCGCGGCCCAGCAGCTCACCCGCGCGGGGCACACCGTGGCGGTGTACGAGCGCGACGACCGGGTGGGCGGCCTGCTCCGCTACGGCATCCCCGAGTTCAAGATGGAGAAGCGCCATCTGGACCGGCGGCTGGAGCAGATGCGCGCGGAGGGCACCAAGTTCCGTACCGGCGTGGACGTCGGCACCGATATGGACGCCGCCGAGCTCCGGGCGCGCTACGACGCGGTCGTGATAGCCGTGGGCGCCCGCGCCTGGCGCGAACTCCCGGTTCCGGGAAGGGAGTTGGCCGGGATCCATCAGGCGATGGAGTATCTGCCGATGGCCAACCGGGTGCTGGCGGGCGACTACGCCCGGCCGCCGATCACCGCCGAGGGCAAGCATGTGGTCATCGTCGGCGGCGGGGACACCGGCGCGGACTGTCTGGGCACGGTGCTGCGGCAGGGCGCCGCCTCCGTGACCCAGCTGGACATCCACCCCCGGCCGGGCGACGAGCGGACCGAGGGCGAGCCCTGGCCCACCTACCCCAAGATCTACCGGATGTCCGCCGCCCATGAGGAGGCGCGGGAGCTGGCTGCCTCCCCGGAGGCGGACGTGGACGCGCGGATCTTCTCCGCGACCACCGTCCGCTTCGAGGGGACCGCGCCGGACGCGGAGCGGCCGCACGGCGGCGTCCGGGCGCTGCGTCTGATCGGGGCCCGTGCGGATGGAGAGCACGGGCCGGGCACGGAGCGGGTGCTGCGGGCGGATCTGGTGCTGCTGGCCCTCGGCTTCCGCGGCCCGGAGCGGGGTGGCGGGCTGCTGGACCAGCTCGGTCTCGAGCTCGACGAGCGCGGCACGGTCGCCCGCGACGCGTCCTTCGCCACCGGCGCGGACGGGGTGTTCGTGGCGGGTGACGCGGGCCGTGGCCAGTCGCTGATCGTCTGGGCGATCGCCGAGGGCCGCTCGGCCGCGGCCGCCGTGGACCGCTATCTCGCTGGCTCCACGACGCTCCCGGCGCCGGTCGGGCCGACCGATCTGCCGATGACGGCGTGACGCGGCGGGGTCCGGTGGCCGATACGGCTTCGGACAGCTGTCCCGGAGGGCGGGCTGTCTGCCGCGGACGTCCGGCGCGGGCATAGTGTGCGTCCATGATCTCGCAAACCCCCCTCCTCACCGTGGCCGACGGTGTGCACATCTGGTCCCCGACCCCGAGCGCCGGCTGGGGTCTGGCCAACTGCGGTCTGATCGTCTCGCCCGACGGCCACGCCGCCTGGATCGACAGCCCCTACGACCGCCGGATGGCCGGTGAGTTCCTGGACCACAGCCGTGCCCTGCTGCCCGGCGGGGGCCGGATCGAGCGGGTGATCGTCACCCATGCCAACGGCGACCATCTGTGGGGCGCGGAGGTCGTACCGGACGCGGAGATCGTCGCCACCCGCGAGGCGCTCGGCCACATCGAGTACGAGCCCTCGCCGCAGCAGCTGCACGGCCTGGTGCACGGCAGCGATCCGGCCACTCCGCTCGGCTGGTACCTCAAGCGGCACTTCGGGCGGTTCGACTGGTCCACCACCGAGGTGGTCGAGCCGACGCTCACCTTCGTGGGCGAACTCGACCTGCGCGTGGGCCAGGTGCCGGTGGAGCTGTTCAGCCTGGAGTCCGCGCACACCGCGGGCGATCTGGTGGCGTATCTGCCGCGGCAGAAGGTGGCGTTCACCGGCGATGTCATCTTCGCCTCCGGTCCGCGGGACCCCGGGGACCACGCGGTGCACTGGGCGGGCCCGCTGGACAATGTGATCTCCGCGTGCGAGCGGGTGCTCGGGACCGGGGCCGAGGTGATCGTCCCCGGCCATGGCCCGGTCCTGGACCGGGAGGGGGTGCGCGGCCACATCGGCTATCTGGAGCATCTGCGGGACCGCACCCGGGAGCTGCACACGGCCGGGGTGCCGGCCCTGGAGGCCGCGCGCACCCTGATCGCCGAGAACGCCTATCCGTCGCTGGGCCTGCCCGAGCGCCTGGTGATCACGGTGGGCTCGGAGTACCGGCATCTGAACGGCACGGAGGAGGCGGCGGACCTCGTGGCCACCATGGCCGATCTGGCCCAGGTGGCATGGGAGCGGCGCGAGGGCGCGCCGGCGGCCTCAACCTGACCACCTGGTCACCGCGGGGCGCGCGCCGCGGCCGGGAGGTCCTGCTCGGTCCAGATGATCTTGCCCTGGCTGGTGTAGCGGGTGCCCCAGCGCTGGACCATCTGGGCGACGAGGAACAGCCCGCGTCCCCCCTCGTCGGTGGTGGCCGCCCGGCGCAGATGGGGCGCGGTGGTGCTGCCGTCGGCGACCTCGCAGATCAGCGCCCGGTTGCGCAGCAGCCGCAGCCGTACGGGGCCCACCGCGTGCCGGATGGCGTTGCCGAGCAGCTCGCTGACCACCAGCTCGGTGGTGAAGGCGGCCTCCTCCAGGTTCCACTCGGCCAGGGTGCGGGCGACGGCCGCCCGCATCCGGGCCACCACCTCGGGGTCCGCCGGGAGGTCCCACGAGGCCACCCGGCTCGGGTCCAGCGCGGTGGTACGGGCGATGAGCAGGCACACGTCATCGGTGCGGCGCGGCGAGAGCAGGGCGGCCATCACGGTGTCGCAGGCCCGCTCCGGGTCGGGGTCGGCATCGGTGAGGGCGTCCCGCAGCCGGTCGAGCCCGATCTCGATGTCGCGCTCGCGGTCCTGGACCAGGCCGTCGGTGTAGAGGACGAGGCGGCTGCCCTCTGGCAGCTCCGTCTCGGCCGCCTCGTAGAGCCGGCCGGCGAGCCCCAGTGGCGGGCCCGCGGGCAGGTCGAGGAAGGTCGCCGAGCCGTCGGGATGGACCAGGGCCGGGGGCGGATGGCCGGCCCGCGCCAGGGTGCAGTGCCGGGAGACCGGGTCGTAGACCGCGTACAGACAGGTGGCCCCGGCGGCCCCGGAGCTGCCGCCCGTGTCGGTCTCCTCCCGGTCGAGCTGGTCGACCACGTCGTCGAGCCGGGCGAGCAGCTCATCGGGGGGAAGGTCCACGACGGAGAAGTTGCGCACGGCGGTGCGCAGCCGGCCCATGGTCGCGGCGGCGTGCAGCCCGTGGCCGACGACATCGCCGACGACGAGGGCGACCCGGGCCCCGGACAGCGGGATGACGTCGAACCAGTCGCCCCGCACCCCGCCGGGGGCGGGCAGATAGCGCTGGGCGGCGACGACGGCCTGCTGCTCGGGGCGGCCGCGCGGCAGCAGGCTCTCCTGGAGGGCCAGGGTGGTGGCGTGCTCGCGCGCGTAGCGGCGGGCGTTGTCGATGGCGACGGCCGCCTGACCGGCCAGCTCCTCGGCGAAGGTGCGGTCCTCCTCGTCGAACGGCGGGGTGTCGCCCGAGCGCCAGAACGCCGCCTGGCCCAGCCGGACGCCGCGCCCGCTGAGCGGCACGGTCAGCAGCGAGTGGATGCCGTACTCCCTCACCCAGCCCAGCCGCTCCGGGTCCTGGGGCGTCCAGTCGGGGTGGGCCGGCAGATCGCCGACGGCGAACACCCGCGCCTGCCCGGTGCCCCCGGCCCGCTGGGTGACGGGGAAGGCCGAGACCCGCTCGCCGACCCGGCGCAGCGGAGGGTCCTGCCGGACGCCGCTGAAGGCGGCCCGGCGCAGCGGTGAGTCCCGGTCGCCCGGCTCCTCGCCGCCCAGCACGGCCTCGTGCAGATCGACGGTGGCGTAGTCGGCGAAGCGCGGCACGGCGACCCGGGTCAGTTCCTGGGCGGTGCCTTCCATGTCGAGGCTGCTGCCCACGCGGACACCGGCCTCGTACAGCAGCTGGAGACGTGCGTAGGCCCGGTCGGCCTTGTCCGTCAGGGCGCGCAGCTCGGTGGTGTCCCGCAGGGTGGCGACGCTCCCCCAAGGCTGTCCGCCGCGCAACGCCGGGCGCTGGTTGACCGCCAGCAGCCGGTTGCCGACCTCGTACACCTCGTCGGTGGCCTCGCGGCCGGAGGCGAGCAGCCCGGCGATCTCCGGGGGCAGGCCGACGTCGGTGATCCGCCGTCCGCGCGCGTCGGGTGCGAGGCCCAGCAGGAGCAGCGCCTCGTCGTTGGCGAGCAGCAGCCGTACCTCGTCGTCGAGGATCAGCACCCCCTCCCGGACCGAGCGCAGCACGGCGTCGTGGTGTTCGTACATCCTGGTGATCTCGGCGGGGCCGAGCCGGTGGGTCTGCCGCCGCAGCCGCCGGGCCACGAGCGCCGCGCCGCCCCCGCCCAGGAGGAGGGCGAAGGCCGTGGAGCCGTAGATCATCGGCAGTTGACGGCCGACCGACCGGGCCACGGAGGGGATGGAGACCCCGGCGTTGACGATGCCGATCACCCGGCCCCGGGCGTCGGTGACCGGCACGGCGGCACGGATCGAGGGGGCCGAGTGGGTGATGCCCGGGAGCCTGTCGGTGAAGGGCCGTCCCGCCGTGGCCGGATAGAGGCTGCGGCCGATGTGCTTGCCGAGCAGTTTCGGATCGGGATGGGCCCAGCGGATGCCATCGGGGGAAGTCACCACGATGTAGTCGACACCGGTCCGCCGCCGGATCTTCTCGGCGTAGGGCTGGAGGGTCCTGGCGGGGTCGCGGGACTCCAGCGCCCGCTGGACGCCGGGGGCGAGGGCGACGGTCCGTGCGACGGTCAGCGCACGGCCCCGGGCCTGGCTGTCCCGGCTGCCGCGCGCCTGGAGGGACAGCGTGGCCCCCGCGGCGAGCACCAGGAGCGTCACGATGATCAGCATCAGGGCGAACACCTGCCCGCCGACACTGCGCGAGCCCAGCGCCGAGCGCACTTTCACATGCTCTGTCTAACGCACATCCGCGGGTCGCACACCTGGTGGCGGCCGCGGTGGGAGCCGTCCGCGGTCAGAAATTGATCATGTGTCCGGCGAGCCCGTGGACGGCCTCCTTCACCGCCTCGCTGAGGGTCGGATGGGCGTGGACATTGCGGGCCACCTCGTGCACGGTGAGGTCCCACTGCTGGGCGAGGGTGAGCTCGGGCAGCAGCTCGGTGACCTCGGGGCCGATGAGATGGCCGCCCAGCAGCTCGCCGTGGCGGCCGTCGCCGATGAGCTTCACGAAGCCGACGGGGTCGCCGAGCCCCTGGGCTTTCCCGTTGGCGGTGAACGGGAACTTCGCCACCCGGACGTCGAAGCCGCGCTCGCGCGCCTGGGCCTCGGTCCAGCCGAAGCTGGCGATCTGCGGCTGGCAGAAGGTGGCGCGCGGGATCATCACATAGTCCAGCTCCATGGACTCCGCCCCGGCAATGGTCTCCGCCGCGACGATGCCCATGGCCTCGGCGGCGTGCGCCAGCATCAGCTTGGCGGTGACGTCGCCGATGGCGAAGATGTGCGGCACATTGGTGCGGCACCGGCCGTCGATGTCGATGGCGCCCCGCTCGGTCAGCCGGACGCCGGTGTGCTCCAGCCCGTAGCCGTCCACCCGCGGCCGGAACCCGATGGCCTGGAGCACCCGGGCGGCCTGGAGAGTCTGCCGCTGGCCGCCCGTGGTGACCATGACCTTGACCGCGGGGCCCGCGTCGTTGATCGCCTCCACCCGGGTGGAGGTCAGGATGTTCATGCCGAGCCTGCGGAAGCGCCGGGTGAGCTCGGCGGAGACCTCCTCGTCCTCCAGGGGCACGATCCGGTCCATGAACTCCACCAGCGTCACCTGCACCCCGTAGCTGTGCATGATGTACGCGAACTCCACGCCGATGGCTCCCGCGCCCGCGATCAGGACGCTGCCGGGCAGGGTGGGCGAGAGGATCTGCTCCTCGTAGGTCACCACCCGCTCGCTGAGGGAGGTGCCGGGCAGCAGATTGGTGATCGAGCCCGCGGCGATGACGCAGTGGTCGAAGGTGAGCGTCTCCGTGCCGCCGCCGGAGCGGGTGACCAGCAGTTCGTGCGGTCCGGTGAAGCTGCCCCGCCCCTCGAACTGGGTGATCTTGTTCTTCTTCATCAGATAGTGGACGCCCTTGACCCGTCCGTCGGCCACCTTGCGGCTGCGCTCGAACGCGTCGCGGTAGTCCACGGTGACATCGCCGTTCACCCGGATGCCGAAGTCCTTGGCCTCGTGGATGAACAGATGGGCCAGCTCGGCGTTGCGCAGCAGGGCCTTGGACGGGATGCAGCCCACATTCAGGCAGACACCGCCCCAGTAGCGTTCCTCGACCACGGCCGTGGTCAGGCCCAGCTGGGCGGCGCGGATCGCGGCGACATAGCCGCCAGGACCGGCTCCCAGGACCACCACGTCGAAATGTGCGCTCATGCGTCGCACCTTAGACATTAGAGTCGGGGTATGGCTTCAGACGAGGGGTCCGTACGGGTGGACAGCTGGATCTGGTCCGTGCGGCTGACGAAGACGCGCTCCATGGCGTCCTCGGCCTGCCGCGCGGGGCACGTCCGGGTCAACGGCGAGCGCGTCAAGCCCGCGCACACGGTGCGGACCGGGGACGAGGTGCGGCTGCGCCATGCGGGGCGCGACCGGGTCGTGGTCGTCTCGCGCATCGTGCGCAAGCGGGTCGGGGCGCCGGTGGCGGTGGAGTGCTACATCGACAACAGCCCGCCTCCGCCCCCGCGCGAGCACACCGTGCCGATCGGGCTGCGCGACCGCGGGACGGGCCGCCCCACCAAGCGCGACCGGCGCGATATGGAGCGGCTGCGCGGTATGCCCGGGGGCCTCGGCTAGGGGTGTCCGGCGCATCTTTCCAGCCCGGCGCAGGCGTACGCGTACCGCCGGACACCTCGTAAGGCCCGGTCAGTCCGCGGTGATACGCACGGGGCCGCCGTGTGCGTCGGCCCCGGCGATCCAGTCGGCGGGTAGGTGGAACGGCCGGTTGGGCGCCGCCGTAGAGGCAAGGCGCCCGCGGTGCAGCGTCCGGCCGTCCTGGCTGACGGTGAGCACCGGCCGGGTCAGGAACCGCGTGGTGCGCAGGGTGAACCGGCCGCGCGGCGGACGGGGCCCGTCCGGGGTGAGCCGGTTGGGTGAGATCCACAGCAGCGGCGCCTCGACCCGCACCGGCAGCGGTCCCGGGGTCCATGGCACACCCGCGAGATGGCGCAGTACGGGCGCGGCGGCGAACCGGCCGTCGAGGGCGGCGATATCGGCGGTCTCGACCGGGTGCAGCAGATTGCCCACGGCGAAGACCCCGGGTTCCCCGGTGCGGAACTCGGCGTCGGTGGCCGGGCCCCGGGTGCCGGGGTCGAGGGCGATCCCGGCGCTTCTGGCCAGTTCGTGGTCGGGGATCCAGTCGCCGGTGAACACCACGGTGTCGCAGCCGATGGCCGCGGTCCTGCCGTCCCGGTGCCGCAGCCGTACGCTCTCCAGCCGCTCCCGGCCGGTCAGTTCGGCCACGGTGGCGTCGGTGATCAGGACCACGCCGTGGCGCAGCCGGGTGCCGAGGTGGCGCGCCGGGTGGGTCTGATGGCGGGGCTGGTCGGTGACCATGGCGGCGACCTCGGCCCCAGCCCCGCGCAGAGTGGCCACCGCGGAGTAGCTGACCCGTTCCGCGCCGACGATGACGGCGCGGTGGCCGACGCTCTGGTGGTGCACATGGACGGCCTGCTGCAACTGCCCGGTGGTGAGGACACCCGCCGGCCGGGTGCCGGGCACCAGCCGGGCGCTGCGCGGGCGTTCCCGGGCGCCGGTGGCCAGGACGACGGCCGTGGCGGTGATCCGCTCCAGACCGGTCGGTCCGGTGATGTCCACGGTCCGCGGTGCCGCCCAGCCGGTGGCCGTGACACCCGTGCGCAGCACGGCTCCGGCGCGGATGGCGGCAGCGATGTGGTGGCGGGCGTAGTCCGGTCCGGTCATCACCCGGCGCAGATCGCGCAGTCCGAATCCGGTGTGGTCGCAGTGGCGTGGGATGCCGCCCGCGCGCTGTTCGCGGTCGAGGACCTCGACCCGGTCCACCCCGGCGGCGGCCAGCCGCGCGGCCACCGCGAGTCCGGCCGGTCCGGCCCCGATGACCAGGACGTCGACGGTGCGGTGGGTACGGTCGGTGGGGGTCATCGCCTGGCCTCCGTCCGGTCCTGGGCCGCGGTGGCCGCCTCGAACTGGGCGCGCACCGCGGCGCCGCAGAAGAATCCCTGGCAGCGCCCGGCCAGGGCCCGGGTGCGGCGCCGGATCCCGTCCAGCGAGCCCGGTGGCACGGTGGCGGTCAGCGCGTCGCGGATCTCGCCCCGGGTGACGCGTTCGCAGTGGCAGACCACGGTGCCGTACGCGGGGTCGGCGGCGATGAGGTCGGCGCGCTGGTAGGGGCGCGGGAACGCCTCGCCGATGGTGGGCATCCGAACGGGCTCGATCTCCCGCTCGGGCCCGGGGTCCAGACCGCAGTCGACGAGGAGTTCCGCCACATGGGCGGCGATCGCCATGGAGGCGGTGAGCCCGGTGGAGCGGATGCCGCCCACGGCGACATACCGCCGCCCGGGGTCGGTGTGGATCTGGTAGTCGCCGTGCTCGGTGGCGGCGCGCAGTCCGGCGTAGACGGCGGTGACCTCTTCCTCCAGCAGCTCCGGCAGGATCCGCGCGCCCTTCTCGCGGAGCACGGCCAGTCCGTCGGCCGACGATCCGGTGGCCGTCTTGTCGTCGAGGTCCTCGGCGGTGGGGCCGAGCATCACATTGCCGTACACGGTCGGCGACACCAGCACCCCCTTGCCGAGCGCCGTGGGCACCGGCAGCAGGATGTGGTCGACCAGGCCGCGGGCGAACTTGTCGAAGACGATGAGCTGGCCACGGCGCGGGGTCACGGTGAACTCCTCGTGGCCGAGCCGCCGGTTGATCTCGTCCGAGTACAGCCCCGCGGCGTTGACCAGCTGACGGGTGCGCAGCACCCCGCGCGGGGTGGCGATCCCGTGGTGGTCGGCGCCGGTGGTGATGGCCCCCGCCGGGCAGTTCAGATGCAGGTCGACGCCCGCGCGGACCGCCTGGGTGGCGTAGGCGAGGGTCGTCGTCCAGGGGCAGATGATGCTCTCGCCGGGGACCTCGAGCGCGCCGAGGGCGCCCGGTCCGAGGTGAGGTTCGCGGGCGTGGACGGCGTCCGCGTCGAGGATGACCGTCTCGTCGTAGCCGTTGCGGGCGGCCTTCTCGGCGAGTGACGGCAGCGCGGCGAGCTGCTCCGCGTCCCAGGCGACGAGGAGCGCGCCGAGCGGTTCGAGCGGGATGCCGGTCTCGGCGGCGTAGGCGGTCAGCCGGTGGTAGCCCTCGCGCACCAGGCGGGCCTCCAGGGTGCCCGGGGTGGCGTCGAAGCCGGTGTGCAGGATCGCGGTGTTGGCCTTCGACGTGCCGTTGCCGACGTCGTTCGACGCCTCGACGAGGGCGATCCGCAAGCGGTACCGGGCCAGTTCGCGGGCGATGGCGGCGCCGACCACCCCGGCGCCGATGATGGCCACGTCGTAGACCTCGTCGGGGAGGTCACCCGTGGTCGTAACGGTCATGCTGGTCCCTCGCTCGGTGGTGGACACGGCTGCTGGGTGGTGGACACGGCTCCTGGTGCCCGGGTCAGTCGTGGGCGGCGGCCGTCGGCGCCTGGTCCAGCAGCGCGGCCACGGCCGAGCGGAAGGCGGCCAGCCGCTCGGCGGCCCGCTCCGCGGTGATCCGCGGTTCGTAGACGGCGGCGGGCTCCCAGGCGGGGACCGCCTCCTCCACCGTCAGGCCCGGGTCGAGCCCCATCCGCGCGGCGGCGCCCACGCCCAGCGCCGTGGCGTCCGGCAGCGCCGACACCTCCACCGGCCGCTGGAGCAGATCGGCCTGGGTCTGCATCAGCAGCGCGGAGCGGGTCAGTCCCCCGTCGACGCGCAGGACGGTCAGCGGCGCGCCCAGGTCGGAGGCGGCCGCGTCGGCGATCTCCACGACCTGCGCGGCGATGCCCTCGCACAGGGCACGCACCAGATGTCCGGCGGTGGTGTCGAGACCGAGCCCGGTCAGCGAGCCCTTGAGGTCGCCGCGCCACCACGGCGCGGCGAGTCCGGCGAGCGCCGGTACGAAGGTGACGCCCCCGGTGTCGGGCACGGTCCCCCCGACCGGGTCGAGGTCCTGGGGCCCTTGGATCACCCCCAGGTCGCCGAGCCAGCGCACCGCGGAGGCGGCGGTGTACACCTGCCCGTCCAGGCAGTAGCTGGTGCGCCCGGCGAACCGCCAGGCCACACAGGAGACCAGGCCATGGGGGCCGCGCCGGGGCTGGTCGCCGGTCTGGGCGAGGAGGAAGGCACCGGTGCCGTAGGTGCACTTGGCGGTGCCCAACTCGGTCACCCGCTGCGCCAGCAGGGCGGCCTGCTGGTCGACGAGGAGTCCGGTGAGCGGGACCTCGCCGCCGAAGGCCGTGGTGGTGCCGACCGGCCCGGCGGCGTCGACGACGCGCGGCAGCCGTTCGGCGGTCAGCCCGTAGAGCTCCAGGGCCTTCGGGGACCAGGCGACGCGGTCGAGGTCGAGCAGTCCGGTGCGCCCGGCGGTGGCGGCGTCGGTGACGAACGCGCCGGTGAGCCGGTGAACCAGCCAGACGTCGCTGGTGGTGACCACGCCCTCGCCGGTGAGATGACGCCGGATCCACGCCATCTTGGGCGCCGCGAAGTAGGGATCGAGGGGCAGCCCGGTGAGTTCGCGCAGCGTCTCGGCGTGCGGCGCGAGCCGCTCGCACACCGTGTGGGCCCGTCGGTCCTGCCAGACCAGCGCGTCCGTCAGCGGCTCTCCCGTGACGGGGTCCCAGGCCAGCACGGTCTCGCCCTGGTTGGCCAGACCCACCGCCACGACCGGCTCCCCCGCGGCCGCGAGAGCCTGGCGCCCTGCCTCGATGACCGAGGTGAGCAGCGCGGCCGGCTCGACCTCGACCAGTCCGCCGGGCAGATAGCGGGGCCGTACGGGCACCTCTGCGGAGCCGATCACCCCGCGCTCGGGGCAGAGCACCAGCGCCTTGGTGCCCGAAGTGCCTTGGTCGATGGCGAGGACCGGGCCGGTCGCGGGGTCGGCCGGGGGGCGGTGGCGACGCTCTGGAGGCAGCATGTCCGGTTCTTCGCTCGGGACGGGCGCGGATCTTGCCGGAAAGCCTGGTGCAGGCGCGGGGCGGGCGTCAAGACGGCCCGTTCGGGCACTGGCCGGAGTCCCCCGTTCCCGAATCGTTGCACCGGGACTATAAGATCCCTGAAACCATCCCCCAGGCCCCTCGTTTCCCCGCGTCCGGTACGTCAGCTCCGTACGAAAGTCATCCGATGCCCGAGGAAGAGTTCCGCCCCGTGTACCACCCTGCGGGCTATGACGACGGGCTGCGCATCGCGTTGCAGGATCTGCGCACCGGACGCTGGATATCGATGCGCAATCTGCTCGCGGAGACCCCCACCTGGTCGCTGTGGACCCAGCGCACCCAGGTGCTGGCCACGGCCGCCGCCGGATCCAATGTGGTGGACGCGTGGCGGACCGAGGAGCCGCGGAGCGTGGCGGCGCTGGTGATGCACACCCGGGTCGGGGTGGAGCGCGCGGTGCGCGCACACCGCGAGGGGCATCCCCGCACCCGGGAGCTGTGGCGGGAGGCATGGCAGGCCTGCCAGCTGGCCGCGCATCACTCCCCGGCGGATCCGGTGCCCTGGGTGTGTCTGCTGGCCCTGGCCCAGCTGGACAGGGAGCAGCGGCAGGAGGAACACCGGGTGGCCCCGCCGGGTCCGCTGCTGTTCCCCGGGCCCTGGGGACTGCTGGCGGAGGCCGACCGGCGCGATCCGTACAACCGCGAGGCGTACCACCGGATGCTCCAGTTCGTGTACGCCCGGCGGGCCGGGGGTTCGCTGGCCGAGGCGGTCAACTTCGTGCAGTGGGTGGTCTCGGGCGCACCCGAGGGCTCCGCGCTCCAGGTGCTGCCGCTGTACGTGCATGTCGAGCGGTACCGCGAGGAACGGGGCTACGAGAAGGCCCTCGACCTCCACTGGGCCACCGAGGACGCCACCCGGGACGCGAAGAACGCGCTGAACGGCTGGTTCGACCACGCCGATGTCACCACGAGTTCCCTGCTCGATCTCAACCATCTGGCACACGCCCTGTGGGGCGCGCTGCTGTTCCCCGACGCGGCCCGCGTCTTCGAGACGCTGGGGCCGTACTTCACCCCGCTCCCCTGGGCCTACCGCACCCGCGACGCCGCCGACCGCGCCCTGGCTGAAGAAATGTTTCTTCGCGCCCGGGTCCGCTCGCTGGCCGGCGCCCGCGGGCCAAGACCCGGGGCCGGCGGCTGAGCCGACTTCCCCCCACCTGTACCACCCCTCGCCCGCCCCAGCATTCCGGAGGTACATTCATGTCCACCGCATGGTCGAGTTCGAGTCCCGCCCCCCACCGGGACGATGAACAGCGGCTGCGTGAGCTCGGCTATCAACCCGTCCTGGCCCGCCGCATGGGCGGCTTCGGCAATTTCGCCATCAGTTTCTCGGTCATCTCCATTCTCTCCGGATGCATGACGCTCTACGGCTTCGGGCTGGACACCGGCGGCCCCGCGGTGATGATGTGGGGCTGGGCCGGAGTGGGGCTCTTCGTCCTGTGCGTCGGGCTCGCCCTGGCCGAGGTGACCAGCGCGTACCCCACCTCGGGAGCGCTGTACTACATGGCCGACCGACTGGGCGGACGGACCTGGGGCTGGTACACCGGCTGGCTCAATCTGCTGGGGCTGCTCGGGGCCATCGCCGGAATCGACTACGGCGCCGCCCTGTTCACCGGCGCGCTCTTCAACCTCCAGTGGGGATTCGATCCCACACCGGAATCGACCATGCTCATCTTCGTCTGCATTCTGCTGCTGCACGCGGCGCTGAATCTGTTCGGGGTGCACCTGGTCAGCGTGCTCAACTCGGTCAGTGTGTGGTGGCATCTGGCGGGCGTCGCCATCATCGTCGGCGCGCTGGCGATCGTGCCCTCCCACCACCAGTCGCCCGAATTCGTCTTCACCGAATTCGTGAACAACACCGGCTGGTCGAATCCGCTGTATGTGACCGCGATCGGACTGCTGCTCGCCCAGTACACCTTCTCCGGCTACGACGCCTCCGCGCATCTGTCCGAGGAGACCTCCAACGCCTCCGTCTACGCCGCCCGGGGGATCGTCCGCGCCATCTGGGTGTCCTGGGTGGCCGGGTTCGTGCTGCTGGCCGGGCTCACCTTCGCCATCCAGGACTACGCCGGTACGCAGGGAAGCGCCACCGGGGTGCCGCCGGCGCAGATCCTGCTCGACGCCCTGGGCACGGGCGGTGCCACCGCGATGCTGCTCATCGTCATCGTGGCGCAGCTGTTCTGCGGGAACGCCGAGGTGGCGGCGGCCAGCCGGATGGTGTTCGCGTTCAGCCGGGACGGCGCGCTGCCGGGCTCACGGCTGTGGCAGCGGGTCAGCTCCCGTACCCAGACCCCGGTGCTCGCGGTCTGGCTGTCGGTGACGGTGGCGTGTGTGCTGGCCCTGCCGTCCCTGTACTCCGAAACCGCCTACGGCGCGGTGACCGCCATCAACGTCATCGGGATCACCCCCGCCTACGCCATCCCGATCTTCCTGCGGCTGCGCGCCGGGGACCGGTTCCAGCCGGGCCCGTGGAGCCTGGGCCGCTGGAGCAAGCCGGTGGGCTGGATCGCGGTGGTGTGGGTGGCGGTGGTGACGGTGCTGTTCTGTCTGCCGCAGTCCAGTCCGGTGACGGCGGACTCGATGAACTACGCCTCGATCGCGCTGGCCGTGGTGCTACTGCTGGCCACGATCTGGTGGTTCGTGGCCCGTCGCTCGTACAACACGCCGTCCGCGTACGGCACGGCGCGTGAGCAGGCGGAGATCGCCGAAGGCATCGTCTGAAGGCACTCCGGATGAGTGAAGCCGGGTGCGGAGGGCTTACCGCACCCGGCTTCGGCGGTTCATCCGGAACGGCGCAGCGACTCGGCCGGGGGCCGCTCGCGGCCCGCGCCGTAGGCGAGGAAGTACGCGGGGGCCCGCTTCAGCCAGGGCGCCTTGGTGAGCACCTCGGCCAGCCGCAGCGGCTCCCCTCCGGCGGCCGGTGAACGCCCTTGCAGCAGCGGCCCGATCACCCGGGCGTGGGCGATCCGCTGCAACCCCTGCGTCGCCACGGTGGTCGGCCACCGGCGGCGCTGGACGGCGCGCACGTCGGCGAGGCCCACGGTGCCCTCGCGCAGCGGTCCGGCCAGATGGCGGGCGGCGGCGACCGCGTCCTCGACGGCGAGGTTGATGCCGATCCCGAACACGGGTGACATCGCGTGGGCCGCGTCCCCGACGCACAGCAGTCCGGGGCGGTGCCAGCGGCGGAGCCGGTCCATCCGTACGTCCAGCAGCTTCACCTCGTCCCAGGACCGCGGGCCCGGGCCACGGTCGGCCGGCCCCCGCCGCATCCACGGGGTGGCCTCGGTGAACGCGGCGAGGAACCGGTCGAGACCTTCGGCGCGGCACTTGGCGTCGGCACCCTTGGGGATCAGGACCGCGCACTGCCAGTAGTCACCACGGTCGATCATCGCGCTGAGGAAGCGCTCGCCGACATTGGCCACCAGACCCTGGGGGTCGCTCTCCTCGCGCGGCAGCCGGAACCACCAGACGTCCATCGGGCAGGCGAACTCCCGGAGTCCGAGCTCCGGCAGGTTACGGGCGAGCGATCCCCGGCCGTCACAGGCCACGGTGAGGGTGGCGCGCAGCTCGCCGGTGGAACCGCTCGTACGGTCGCGGTAGCGCACTCCGGTGACCCGGCCGCGCTCCATGAGGAAGGAGGTCACCTCGGTGTTCGTCCGCAGCTGGAAGGTGGGTTCCCGGTTGGCCTCGTCCGCCAGCAGATCGAGCAGGTCCCACTGCGGCACCATCGCCACGTAGTTGTACTTCCCCGGCAGTGCGCCGATCTCGCCGACCGTGAACAGTTCGCCGCCCCGCCCTATGGGCAGCTGGATGGAGTGCACATGCCGCTGCGGCAGGGCCGCGAACCGGTCGGCGAGGCCCAGGTCGTCCAGGAGCCGCAGCGTACTGGGGTGCACCGTGTCGCCGCGGAAGTCGCGCAGGAAGTCCCCGTGTTTCTCCAGGACGGTGACCTCCACCCCGGCCCGGGCAAGCAGCAGGCCGAGGACCATCCCGGCCGGCCCGCCGCCCACCACACAGCATGTGGTCCGCTCCATCTCCTGGCTCCCTTCGACGTCCCCGAGGCCATGGGCACCCTCTCAGGACGGGTTACCCCGCGGCGCCGCGCCACACCGGCGCCGCGGGGGCTCCGGGGCCTCCGGTTCACGATCGGCTTGAATCTTCCCGCGCCCGCGTCCGTATCCCCGCGTGATGGTGTGGGGCGTATAAGGAGGTCTGTATGGCAGCCGAACCCGATCCGGACCGACCAGCCGGGCGTCAGGTGATCGAGCCGACCGCCATCTTCCCCGCGACGCCGGAGCACGACGATGCCTCGGAGGGGCCGGTCGAGGGGTGGATGGAGGAGCTCGACCTCTTCCGGCCGCCGGGCACCGAACTCCCGCCCGAGGCGCCGCCCATGGCGGATGACGACACCCAGGAGATGACGGGCGGCCCGTCCGCCGCCGACGCCTGGACCCCGCAGGAGGCACCACCCGCGCCTGAGCAACCGGCCGCACCGGCCGGGCGGCGCCGTCCCAGCGCCGCACTGCTGGTGCTGGCCGGGCTCGGTGCGGGGGTCGCCCTCTCGCTGGTGGTGATGGTGGACCGGGACTCGGCGTCCGGCGCGGCCGGGGGCGGCGCATCGGCCACGCCGACCGCGCCCGCGACCTCCGGCGCGCCGCAGACGCCGGGCGCCCCCGCGTCGCAGGCCCCCGACGACCAGCTGCCGCCGCCGGGCGACCCGGGCGATGTGCTGACCCTCGGAAGCACCGGCCCGGAGGTCACCGAGCTCCAGAAGCGGCTGCTGCGGATCCCGAACGTGTATCAGGACGGGCAGGTCAACGGGCAGTACGACCAGACGCTGGCGGAGGCCGTCTCCCGGTTCCAGGTGTGGTACGGGATCCGGGGCGACGCGAACGGGGTGTACGGGACCGCCACCCGGCGCGGTCTGGAGTCGCGCACCTGACGCCACGACCGGAGGCGGACGGAGGCGGGGTGCCCTCAGACGGCGCCGAAGACCTGGGTCCAGTACGTGCCCGCGCGGCTGCCGGTGGCATGGCCGACGCCTATGTGGGTGAAGTCGGGCTTCAGGATGTTGGCGCGGTGGCCCGGGCTGTTCATCCAGCCGCGCACCACCTCCTCCGGGGAGCGCTGGCCGCATGCGATGTTCTCGCCGATGCCGCGGTGGGCGGCCCCGGCGGCCCGGGCCCGGTCCCAGGGCTGATGCCCTTCGGGGTCGGTGTGGGAGTAGAAGTCGCGGGCCACCATGTCGTCGCTGTGCGCCTGCGCGGCCGCCGTCAGCCGCGGGTCCGGGGCGAGGGGCGCGAGCCGGGCGGCGGCGCGCTCCGCGTTGGTGAGGGCGATGACCTCGGAGGCCAGCCGCAGCAGCCCGTCCGGGGTGAACGGCTGGGCCCATACCGCCGTCCAGTAGACGTCTCCGGTGGTGGGGCCGTCGGCGCGGCCGATCCCGAGGTGGACGACGGCCGGGTCGTGGAACGGGCCCCTGCGCTCGGCGCCTTCGAGGCAGTAGTCCACGAACTCGCGTGGGGTGCGCGGCCCGGAGACGATGTGCTCGGCGATGGTCAGCGGACGGTATCCGTGCGCGGCGATCCGGTGGAAGAGCGAGGTCCCGTCCGGGCTCTCCAGCGCCAGCGCGCCGTGGGCGGCCATGGCCCGGGCGTGCGCCTCGGCGGCCGCGGTCAGCCGTCCGTCGAGGGCCACGGCCGCGGCCCCGGCCCGGGCCCGCGCCGCGTTCACCACGTCGAGGGCCTGCCACGAGGCCCCGCCGGCGGGCGGCGAGGTCCCACCGGCGGGCGCGGGGGCGGCGGACGCCGAGGCGGGAGCAACGAGCGTTGGGGGCACGCGAGGCATGGGAGGCACGGGTGTGGGGGGCGCGGGCACAGGAGGCACGGACGCGGGACGCGCAGACGCGGGCGGCACGGGCGCGCCGGACGCGGGACGCGCAGACGCGGGGGACGCGGGCGCGGGGGACGCGGGTGCGGCGGCTCCGTCGTCGGCTACGTCGACCCCGAAGTCCCGGGCCACACCGGCCAGTCCGTCGGCGTACCCCTGGCCGAGCGCCCGCACCTTCCAGCCGCCGCCGCGGCGGTAGATCTCGGCGAGCAGCAGCACCGTCTCCTGCGAGGGGCGCGGCGGGGTGAACCGGGCCAGCGGCGATCCGCGCTCGTCCAGGACGCTCAGCACGGGCGCCGGGAGCCGCCCGAGCGGGGTGCCCGGGTCGGCCGGGCTGATGACGAGGGTGACCCGGGCGGCGCCGGGCCGCAGCGCCCGCGGCCGCAGGGTGACGGTGTCGCCGTCCAGCCGGGCGCCGGGCGCGGTGGGCTGGTTGAAGAAGACGAAGTCGCCGTCGCCCGCGACCTTTCCGTCCTCGCCGGTGATCAGCGCGGACAGGTCGAACGGACCCGGCACCCGGATGGTCAGCGCGCCGTCGGGCAGCGCCTGGTTCCCGCCGGGCACCAACTCGCCCATGTCCGCTCCTCATCGCCGCGTATCCGGAGGCAACGCGTCAATGAGGGCAACGCCCGGGCGCCCCCGGCGGTTCCGGCGGGCGCCCCGGGCCCTGTCCGGCGGCCCCGGGCCCTGTCCGGCGAATCCTCGCGGGACAGGGCCCAGCGGTGTGACAGCCGTCAGCCGTCAGACCGGCACCGCGACGTACTTGTACTCCAGGAACTCGTCGATGCCGACGCGGCCGCCCTCGCGTCCGAGCCCGGACTGTTTGACGCCGCCGAAGGGGGCCGCGGGGTTGGAGACCAGTCCGGTGTTGAGGCCGACCATGCCGACCTCGAGCCGCTCGCTCACCCGCAGCGAGCGGCCCAGGTCCTGGGTGAACACATAGCCCACCAGGCCCCATTCGGTGTCGTTGGCGATGGCGAGGGCCTCGTCCTCGTCGTCGAAGGTGAGCACGGCCGCGACCGGTCCGAAGATCTCGGTCTCCATCAGCCGGCTGGCCGGGGAGACGCCGGTGAGCACGGTGGGCGGGTAGAAACAGCCGGGGCCCTCGGGGGTGCTGCCGCCGACCAGGACCTCGGCGCCGCGTGCCACGGCGTCCGCGACCAGTTCCTCGACCTTGGTACGGCCCGCCCGGTCGATGAGCGGCCCGACCTGGACCCCGGGGCGGCTGCCGGGGCCGACCTCCAGCGCGCCCATGCGGCGGGCCAGCCGGTCGGCGAACTCGGCCGCCACGGAGGAGTGGACGAAGAACCGGTTGGCCGCCGTGCACGCCTCGCCCATGTTGCGCATCTTGGCCGTCATGGCGCCTTCGACCGCGACGTCGAGGTCCGCGTCCTCGAAGACGATGAAGGGGGCGTTGCCGCCGAGTTCCATGGAGGTGCGGACCACCGCGGGCGCGCTCTGGGCGAGCAGGGTGCGGCCGACCTGGGTGGAGCCGGTGAAGGAGAGCTTGCGGATGTGTCCGCCGGTCAGCAGCGGCTCCACGACCTCTCCGGCGCGGGAGGTGGTGACCACGTTGAGCACCCCGGCCGGAAGCCCCGCCTCCGCCAGGATCCCGGCGAGCGCCAGGCTGGACAGCGGGGTCTGCGGGGCGGGCTTGAGCACCATGGTGCAGCCCGCGGCGATCGCCGGGCCGATCTTGCGGGTGCCCATGGCCAGCGGGAAGTTCCACGGCGTGATGAGCAGACACGGGCCGACCGGGCGGCGCATCAGCAGCATCCGGTTCTTGCCGTCCGGCAGGGTGGAGAACCCGCCCTCGATGCGCACGGCCTCCTCGGAGAACCAGCGGAAGAACTCCGCGGCGTAGGCCGCCTCTCCGCGCGCCTCGGCCAGCGGCTTGCCCATCTCGGCCGTCATCAGCGCGGCGAGCGCGTCGGCCCGCTCCATGATCAGCTCATAGGCGCGGCGCAGGATCTCGCTGCGCGCGCGGGGCGCGGTGGCCGCCCACTTCTCCTGGGCCTCCGCGGCCGCGGCCAGGGCGCGCTGCCCGTCGGCGGGGGAGGCGTCGGCGACGTCGCACAGCACCTCACCGGTGGCCGGGTCGTCGACCGGCATGGTCTGACCGCCCGCCGCGTCGGACCACGACCCGGCGATGTAGAGCTGCTTGGGCACCGCGGCGAGGACCTCGGCGGCCGAGGGGTACGAGGGGGTGGACATAGGGGCAATCTCCTATCGGACCGCCGCCGGTCCGAGGGGTTCGGACCGGCGGTCGGATCGGGCTCCCGTGGGTGATGTGCGGTGCGCGTCAGGAGTCCGCTGTTCCGGCGCTGACCGCGGCGGACCAGGCGCGCAGACCCTCGTCGATCGCCGCTTCGTCGACGACGAGGGCGGGGATCATCCGGACCACATGGTTCCAGGCGCCGCACAGGAGCAGCAACAGCCCTTCGTCCACGGCGGCGCGCTGCACCCGGGCCGCGGTCGCCGGGTCCGGCTCGCCGTCGGCGGTGACGAACTCGCTGGCCAGCATGAGGCCGAGGCCGCGCACATCGCCGATGGCGGAGGTCTTGGCGGCCACGTCCTCCAGACCGCTGCGCAGCCGTGCCCCCATGGCCTCGGCGTTGGCCACGAGGTTCTCCTCGCGGACCACGTCGAGGGTGGCGGCGGCCGCGGCGCAGGCCACGGCGTTGGCGCCGTAGGTGCCGCCCTGCGAGCCGGGCCATGCCTTGCTCATCAGCTCCTCGGAGGCGGCGATGCCGGACAGCGGGAAGCCGCTGGCCAGCCCCTTGGCGGTGACCAGGATGTCGGGGCGGATGCCGAAGTGGTCATGGCCCCAGAACCGTCCGGTGCGGCCCACCCCGGTCTGCACCTCGTCCAGGATCAGCAGGAAGCCATGGCGGTCGGCCCGCTCCCGCAGGCCCTGGAGGAAGCCCTCGGTGGCGGGCACATAGCCGCCCTCGCCGAGCACCGGTTCGACGATGATCGCGGCGGTGTCGTCGGGCGGGGAGATGGTCTGGAGGACGTAGTCCAGCTCCCGCAGGGCGAACCGGGTCGCGGTCTCCTCGTCCCAGCCGTACCGGTAGGCCGTGGGGAACGGGGTCACCACGACACCGCTCATCAGGGGCGAGAAGCCGGACCGGAAGCGGGTGCCGGAGGTGGTCATGGAGGCGGCGGCCACGGTACGGCCGTGGAATCCGCCGTGGCAGACCAGGACGTTGGGCCGGCCGGTGGCCTGGCGGGCCAGGCGCAGGGCCGACTCCACGGCCTCGCTGCCGGAGTTGCTGAAGAACAGACTGTCGAGGCCGGTGGGGAGCACCTCGCCCAGCTTCTCGACCAGCCGCCGCAGCGGCGGGTGCATCACGGTCGTGTACTGGCCGTGGATGAGGGTGCCCACCTGCTCCTGGGCGGCCGCGACGACCCGCGGATGGCAGTGCCCGGTGCTGGTGACGCCGATGCCCGCGGTGAAGTCGAGGTATCGCCGCCCGTCCTCGCCGTCGATGTAGGCGCCCTCTCCGCGGACGGCGACCACCGGAGTGGCTTGGCGGAGCTGCGGCGACAGATTGGTCATGTTCTCTCCCACACCCACGGGTCGGCGATGCGCTCGGACACTTCGAGGGTGAGGGGGCGGACCCGGTCAGGACAATGATCACTGTGTCGCGGGGTGGTGATCCCTATGGACGATCTGTCAACGACCTCGAGGACGGGTCCTGTCAAGAGACCGACCGGGATCGTGGTTGCGCCCGGCGTGCGGGCTTGCCAGAGTGAGCGGCATGAACGGCTTCGGCGGCACCACGTACGACGCTGCCGGACGGCCGCCGCCCCGCCCCGCGGAGCCCCCGCGGATCCCGGGGCGTCCGCCGCTCAGCCTCGCCGAGGTGCTGCGGCTTCCGGTGCTGGCCGCCGGGGCGCCGGAGGTGGTCTCCGGCCACGGGCAGCTGGCCCGGCCGGTCCGCTGGGTCCACATCACCGAGCTGCTCGACCCGGCGTCCTTCCTCAAGGGCGGGGAGCTGGTGCTGACCACCGGGATGCCGCTGCCCGAGGACCCGGCGCTGGTCCGCCGGTACGTCGACGAGCTCGCGGACGTCGGCGCCGCCGGGCTGGTCATCGAGCTGGTGCGGCGCTACCACCGGCCGCCCTCGGAGCTGGTACGGGCCTGTCTGGCGCGGGACTTCCCGCTCGTCCTGCTCTCCCGGACGGTGAACTTCGTGGAGGTCACCCAGGTGCTCCACTCCCTGATCGTCGGCAGCCAGGTGGAGAGCCTGCGCCGGGCCCAGGACGTCCATGACACCTTCACCGCGCTGACCCTGCGGGGCGCCGGGCCCGAGGAGGTGGTGGACATGGCGGCCGAGATGAGCGGGCACCCCGTGGTGCTGGAGAACCTGGTGCACCAGGCCGTCATCTGCGGGTCGCCGGGGCGCGGGGTGGAGGGGGCGCTGACCGGCTGGGAGCGGCGCTCGCGCGCCACGCCCTCGCCCGACCGGACCGGGCTGAGCGGCCCGGAGGACTGGCTGGTGACCGCGGTGGAGTACCGGGGCGAGCGATGGGGGCGGCTGCTGATGCTCCCGGACGGGGCCCGGGACCCGGCGGTCGGCCCCGAGGACGCGATGGTCCTGGAGCGCACCGCCACGGCCCTGACCATCGCCCGGCTCACCCATCACACCCGCTGGGAGCGGCGGGCCCAGCGCACGCTGCTGCTGGATCTGGTGGAGCAGCGCTGCCGGTCCAAGGGCGAGGCCCGGGCCAGGGCCGAGGCGCTGGGCGTGCCGGTCGCGGGCCGTCGGCTGTTGGTGGTGCTGGTCAGCCCCGGCCCCGGCGCCGGGGAGACGACCGAGCTGGAGGACCGGCTGACGGACGAGCTGGGGGCGGCCGGGGCCGCCGTACTGGTCGGCGCGGTGCCCGGTGACCACATAGGGGTGCTGCTGGCCCTGCCCGCCGCCACGCCGTGGCGGCCGCTGGTGGAGCGGCTGAGCCGGTCGGTGCGGGAGTCCCGGCCGGACGCCGTGATCAGCGTCGGCTCCGAGGTGTCGGACCTGTCGCAGACCGCCCGGTCGTTCCAGCAGGCGGCACGCGTCGCGGACGCCGCCGTTCCGGGGACGCCGGACAAGGCGTTCCACGAGCTGTCCGACATCGGGCTGCGGCAGTTGCTGTACGCGCTGCGCGGCGATGTGCGGCTCCAGGAGTTCGTGGAGCGGCAGTTGGGACGGCTGGTGGACTACGACGAGCGGCATGGCACCGATCTGCTGCCGGTGCTGCACACCTTCCTGGACGCGGCGGGCAACAAGACGGTGGCCGCCAAGCGCGCGAATCTGTCCCGGCAGGCGTTCTACCAGCGGCTGCACTCGGTGGAGCGGGTGCTGGGCTGCGATCTGGAGTCGGGTGAGCAGCGCACCCAGCTCCATGTGGCGCTCACCGCCTTCCGTCTGCTGCGGCTGTCCCGGGGCCCGGCCCCGTCCTGAGACGGCGACGTGTTCATGACCTTCCCTATCTCCTCCTTTCTCTTCCTTTCTTCTTTTTTTTCC